>UQMI01000101.1 GCA_900542045.1 uncultured Blautia sp. | reverse complement strand
CTCAACCACCTTTCGTGGAATTCCCTATATTTGTATTATACAGGAAGCTCCTGTTATTCATGCATATCCTGCATAAATTATAGGTTTATCCGAATTGCTTTGTTAACCTTGTCATGCTAATTTTAAAGTATAAATACAGGGGAATTTACAAAGGAAAAGGAGAATTACCATGTCTGAAAATTTATTTGAAAAAAGACTTCAGCTTGCTGAACAGGCAATTGCCCACGAAGAACCGGAACGGATTCCGATCTGGATCAACTATGGCAGTACACCGCACATTCTGAATGAAGATCCGGAAGCAACATTCAAAGACACCTTTTATAACAGAGAGCGGGCCAAAAGATCCATTATTCAGTTTCACGAAGAATTTCAGCCAGATGTACAGCTGGCTAATCTGTACAGCGGCAGAGCGGAAGAAATTGCCGGTACAAAATATATTGACTGGCCGGGACGCCCGGGATCTGGCGTACCGAACAGCAGCATTTATCAGGTCCACGAATATACATTCATGGAACAGGAAGAATATCCGGAACTGCTTGGAGATTTTACCGGTTTTATACTGCACAAATACATCCCCAGAGCATTTCCAAATCTAAAAGGACTCGGGACGGTGCTGAATCCGGCTCCAACCGGATATATGTATATGGGACAGCTGGGCAATCTGTTTGGCGCTCCTGCACTGGAGGCTTATGAAAAATTAATTGAAATAGGAAAACTGCAGGCAGAGGCTCAGAAAGATATTGCAGATCTGCAGAAAACATTGGCAATGATGGGATTTCCCCCTATGCAGACCGGCGTAGGCCTGGTTCCCTATGACACCCTTTCCAATTACTTCCGCGGAACACTCGGAAGCTTTGAAGATCTGGTAGAATGCCCGGAACTGGTAGAACAGGCGGTTGAACTCTTTACGGAACTGCAGATTGCCAACTTCCAGTATTTCCGTTTTGTACAGATGCCGGTGAAGCGGGTGATGTTCTGGATGCATAAAGGAATGGATGGGTTTATGAGTCCGAAGCAGTTTGAGACGCTCTACTGGAAGCCGTTTATGAAAGTTGTTCGCGCATTGACAGATATGGGTGTGACCCCGATCATCTACACGGAAGGCAAATACGATGACCGTCTGGAACAGATGGTGGGGCTTCCGGAAAATAAATGTGTCATTCATTTCGAAAATGTGAATCTGCAGAATGCAAAAAACACAGTTGGAAAAACCAACTGCATTACCGGCAACTTCCCCATTTACCTGTTGGAATATGGCACCAAAGAACAGGTAATCGAAGAGGCAAAACGCCAGATCGATATCGGCGCTCCCGGCGGCGGATTTATCTTCGAGACCAACGCTTCTATTGAAAATGTAAAGCGTGAGAATCTGATGGCCTTATACGATACGGTGCGTACCTACGGCAGGAAATGATCCTGCATAAGTAAAATGATATACAAGGGCCTGTCCTGATGGAGGGGTCCTTTTTTAATGAGACCAAACAAAGTGGGTGCGTCCATATCAATTCTCTTTCGTCCTCAATTTTAAAGGGGGTGGAAATCTGAGAGATTTCCGTTTAGTACCGGACGGAGCAAAACGGAGACCGAAAAATTAAGACTATCTATTTCCCGATAGACAGCCCCACAAATCCATCTGACTGATAAATAAGTAATGATTTCTTATCCGCAACTTTTAAGTCTGTATCCTACCCCAAATGCCAAAAAACCTCTCCCAGACCAGCTGGAAAAGGCTTTTGATCTTTTATTTTTCTATTTTTTCGATCTGACACTCGTGATGTTTATTTCGACTGTCGTAGTTGATTCCCACCAGTAAAATTTCTTTACAATTTTCTACTTTCTGCATATAATTCTTTTCCCGGATCTGGGTGATGGCCTGCTCACAGCTTCCATCTACTTTCAGCTCCAGGATAATGGCAGGATAGCTGGGCCGCAGAGGACGGAACAGGTAATCACAATAGCCTTTTCCGCTCCTGGCTTCCCGGATGATCTCATAAACATCTCTGGCGGCCAGATAGCACAGCGTAATGACGCAGGATAGGGCATTTTCATC
>UQMI01000100.1 GCA_900542045.1 uncultured Blautia sp. | reverse complement strand
AGCAGATACGGTCCAAAAGTCAGAGCGGTAAAAGCGGAAAGACATCGTTTGGGACAGGGCTTATCACAGGAAACAGAAATGAGAGGATAAAGGATATGGCGATTTTTGAGGCAGTTTATAATCTGTTATGGGGAGATATCATCCAAATTCCCCTGCCGGGAGGCAGCACCCTGGGACTTTCTCTGCTGGTGCTGATCCTGATCCCGGCGGGACTGTATTTCACGATCCGGACCCGGTTCCTGCCGTTCCGGCTTTTTCCGGAAATGATCCGGGTAACTCTGGAGGATAACAAGAAGACAGACAGGGAAGGAATTTCCGGGGTACAGGCACTGATTGTTTCCACGGCCTGCCGGGTAGGCATGGGAAATCTGGTGGGTGTAGTGGCAGCAATCTCTGCCGGCGGAGCAGGGGCAGTATTCTGGATGTGGGTGGTAGCCCTTTTGGGTTCTTCCACAGCATTTATCGAAGCGACCCTGGCTCAGATTTATAAGGAGAAAGATCCATTATACGGAGGCTACCGGGGCGGCCCGGCCTATTATCTGCATCAACTGTTTGTGAAAAAGGGAAGCAAAAGGAAACGCTCTGTGATCGCAGCGCTGTTCGCTGTTTCCGGTCTGATCTGCTGGTGCGGGATCAGCCAGGTGATCGGCAATTCCATTTCTTCTTCTTTTGAAAATGCCTTTCACATTCCGCCTTTGTATTCAACGGCGGCTCTTGTTATTATTGCAGCAGTGATCGTACTGCGGAAAAACACGACAGTCAAAGTGCTGGATATTATGGTGCCGATCATGGCAGCCTTCTATTTCTTTATTACGATCTTTATCATTGTGCAGAATGTGGGACAGCTGCCGGCGGTATTTGAGCGGATTTTTGCAGAGGCCTTTGGTCTGCGTCAGGTGGTGGGCGGCGGTATCGGAGCCGTTATCATGAACGGGGCGAAAAGAGGCCTGTTCTCCAATGAGGCCGGTTCCGGTTCTGCTCCCTGTGCGGCAGCCGCAGCAGACATCAGTCATCCTGTAAAGGAGGGACTTCTGCAGGCGCTGGGCGTGTTTATCGATACAATTGTCATCTGTAGCTGTTCAGCCATGATCATGCTGCTGACACCTGTGGAGATGACCAACGGCCTGGAAGGAATGGATCTGCTGCAGACAGCCATGCAGTACCATCTGGGAGAATTTGGAGTGATTTTTATTGCGGTGATCATGTGGTTGTTCAGCTTTTCCACATTTTTGGGAATCCTGTTCTATGCCAGATCCAATGTGGCCTATCTCTTTGGAGATAACTGGCTATCCCAGATTCTGTACAAGGTTCTGGCGCTGGTCATGCTGTTTGTCGGCGGACTGGCTGCATACCAGTTTGTATGGGATCTGGGAGATGTGGGAATCGGATTGATGACCATATTCAATATGATCGCGCTGTTTCCTCTGGCGCCGAAAGCGCTGGCGTCTTTGCGGGATTATGAGAAAAATGAAATGAAACCCTCGAAACGCCACAGTTAGGAACGGAAATATGAATACGCCAACACTGGAAACGGAACGGTTAAAGTTAAGAAAGTTTACCGAAAACAATATGGATGCTCTGTATCGGATCTGCAGCGACGAAGAAGTCAACCGGTTTCTGCCATGGTTTCCTTTGAAAAGTATTGAGGAAGCAAGGGTTTTTTTGCAGAAAGATATGCGTCCAGATATGCACAGCCGCAGGCGTATGCCTATGCAGTCTGCCTGAAAGAAGATGACGTGCCCATCGGTTATATAAATGTTGATATGGAAGAACCCCATGATCTTGGTTACGGTCTGCAAAAAGAATTCTGGCATCAGGGGATCATGACGGAAGCCTGTCAGGCATTGATCGCACAGGTAAAAAAAGACGGACTTCCCTATATCACGGCGACCCACGACCGGGAAAATCCCCGAAGCGGCGGTGTAATGAAGAAGGCTGGCATGAAATATCAGTATTCCTATGAAGAGCAGTGGCAGCCGAAGGACATGGCAGTTACGTTTCGTCTGTATCAGTTAAATCTGGACGGGCAGAAAGACAGAGTTTATCAGAAATACTGGGATGACTCCTGTGTTCATTTTGTGGAAACGGATCTGTAAGGGTGCCGCTTCCGGCACAGGGAAAATGATCGATGACGGCAGCACATGGCAGGAAATCAGAGACGGTTTCCTGCTTTTTTCTTGGATGCAACTTGAAGTTGACAATCTGCATTTTCGGGAATATAGAAAATAACAATGCAATCTGATAGGATTTGCTCATCAGATTACAGGAGGTATCAAAAATGAATTTTGGAGAAAAAATTTTTAAGCTGAGAAAAGAAAGAGGGTTATCACAGGAGGCCCTGGCGGAACAAATTGGAACAACCCGGCAGGCGGTCAGCAAATGGGAAAATAATCAGGGATTTCCGGAAACGGAAAAACTTTTACAGTTGTCTAATATCTTTGAAGTATCCATCGATTTTCTGCTGAAAGAGGAAAAATCGGCAGAGAATTCAGCAGACGGGCGCGGATATTATGTAAGCAGAGAACTGGCAGAAGGATACATTGCAAACCAGAAAAAAATATGCCGGTATATCAGTATCGGATTTATGGCTTT
>UQMI01000099.1 GCA_900542045.1 uncultured Blautia sp. | reverse complement strand
CAGTTAGGCGAGAATGGTTATATCAACGAAGATGCACTCAGCTATGAAGCCAATGGTAACGCAGTGACAGAATTTATCAATGGCAACGGCGCTATGTATCTGAATTCAGACTGGGTTTCTGATCCCATATACGAAGGTCTTGGCGATGATGGGGGTATTTTCCCCTTCCCGGCGGCTGATGCTTCCAATCCTAATGCAGATTACAATTATGCCGGAGTCGGCTGCAACCTTTGCGTAGTAAATTATTCACAGCATACCGAAGAAGCTGTTGAATTTGTGAAATGGTTTACCTCGGAAGAATTTGAGCTTGGCTATATCAACGAAGCCGGCATCCTTCCAAACTGTACCACTATTTCAGAGGAAGATCTGACAATCTCTGATGCCAAAAAAGAGATGTACTCTCTGCTGAAAAACGGAAACAACTCTATTCAGGTGGATCTGATGCCCCTAAATGCTTTCAATACTATGGTGAGAAACGGTTCTCTGTTAACTATGGGAAAAATGGACGCTTCTGAATTTACCCGGCTGGTAGACGAAGAACTGGCCAAACAATAAACTGCCAACATTCCTGCAGGATAGACATCTTACTCCGCAGTCCTCTCCTCCTACGGAATGTTGCCTCCAGTAATATTCCTTTTATATTACAAAAGAGTGACACACAGGATTAATATGATTCCTGTTGTGTCACTCTTTTTACAGCCGCAGCCCTTTAATATCCTTAATTCTGGAAAGAATCGTATTGCAGGTGCATTCCACCACTCCCGGCAGAGTATCAATGGTATGATAGATCAGTTCTTCCATTTCTTCGTTGGAAGAGGCCACCGCATGCACGTGCAGTCGGCTTTTTCCTGTAACCCGATAGATCTGGGTGACCGTATCGTTTTCCTGGAGCAGTCTGGCCACTTCCATCAGGGCATCCGGTTTTGTCTCAATTTCAAAATAACAGGAAACCGCTCCGCTGATCTTCTGGGGATTGATGATAGTTGTATATTCTTCAATAATTCCTCTCTGTTCAAGAGACTGTACCCGCATCTTCACTGCCACCCGGGAAATCCCGATCTGCTGCCCAATTTCGGAATATGACATTCTTGCATTCTGAATCAGCAGGCGTACAATCTTCTGATCCAGTTCATCCAGCCCATCCAAAAACATAACATATCGTCTCCTTATCCATCCGCTCCGACTGCCCCACCGCGGTCGGTTCCGGAAGTCATTTTTTGCCATTATACACTGCTGCCGGCAAAGAAGCAAGCAAATTGAAATTCTATCATTGACATTTTTCATTTTCGCCTTTATTATATTTACATATGTTAATTTAATTCTTACGAAATGAAAGTCGAGGACGAATCCATGGGAACAGAACTGACACAGGGACCTGTAATGAAAACCATGCTGCGTTTTGCGGTCCCCATGATCCTGGGAGATCTGCTGCAGCAATGCTACAATATTGCCGATACACTGATCGTAGGGCGTTTTCTCGGAGCAGACGCATTGGCCGCAGTGGGATCCTCCTTTTCTCTTATGACTTTTTTAACCTCTATCCTTCTTGGACTTGCCATGGGCAGCGGAACTGTCTTTTCTATCCGCTTCGGAGAAAAAAATGAAACAGGGCTGAAAGAGAGTATTCTTGCTTCTTTCACCCTGTTGGGCATTGTCACTATTATGCTGAATATCCTGATTTTTGTCGGCATTGACTGGATCATCTGGTTCCTGCGCACACCCCAGGAACTGGTTTCCATGATGAAAGATTATCTTCTCGTGATCTTTGCCGGTATGATCGGAATTTTTCTGTATAATTTTTTTGCTTCTCTGCTGCGCTCTCTGGGAAATTCTGTGATCCCGCTGGTCTTTCTTGCGGTATCCGCCATTTTGAATATTATACTGGATCTTTGGTTCGTGGCTGGATTGGGACGCGGCGTAGCCGGCGCCGCCGAAGCTACGGTTATTTCTCAATATGTATCCGGAATCGGCATTACAATCTATACAAAAATCCGTTTTCCTCATTTACTTCAGAAAACACCAGAAACCCGGCTTCGCCTGGACAGTATCAGGGAAATTACCAGTTTCTCCTTCCTGACCTGTCTGCAGCAGTCTATCATGAATCTGGGAATCCTCACGGTGCAGGGACTGGTCAACAGTTTCGGCACCACGATCATGGCTGCTTTCGCCGCTGCTGTTAAAATCGACGCCTTTGCCTACCTGCCGGTACAGGATTTCGGAAATGCCTTTTCCATCTTCATCGCCCAGAACTATGGCGCAGGCAAACCAGAACGAATCCAAAAAGGAATCCGGACAGCAATGATCGCATCCATTTCTTTCGGTCTGATGATTTCTCTCCTGGTCTTTCTTTTTGCCGAACCCCTCATGGGACTTTTCCTGGATGCCGGAGAGTCAGCTGTCATCGCCGAAGGAGCCCGTTATCTACGGATTGAAGGATCCTTTTATGCTCTGATCGGTATCCTGTTCCTCCTTTACGGACTGTATCGGGCTCTGGGAAAACCGGGAATGTCCGTAATCCTCACAGTTTTTTCTCTGGGCACCCGTGTCCTGCTGGCTTACATCCTCTCTGCCATTCCCGTCATCGGCGTTGTGGG
>UQMI01000098.1 GCA_900542045.1 uncultured Blautia sp. | reverse complement strand
GTGAAATCCCGGAAAATGGGATGAGTGCCGAACGGAAAGGCAGTCGAGTACAGGTGAAATCCCAGAAAACGGAATAGGTGCCGAACGGAAAGGTAGTCAAGTACAGGTGAAATCCCAGAAAATGGGATGAGTGCCGAACGGAAAGGCGGTTGGAGGCATGTGAAATTCCAGAAAATAGGATGAGTGCCGAACAGGCACCTTCACTTATCAGCCAGGAGGGACATTTTTCAGATCCCTCCTATGGCTGAATTGCTGAAAGTGGAAAGTTCCGTCCCTGGAGCATGAAGTGCGCAGCAATTCATCTGATACTTTTGATATCCTGATCATACACAGGAAAACGGAACTTGCCCTTTCGTCAGTTCCCGTCCTGTTCGGAAGGGCGGAGCAGGTCTGCGATGGTGATACTGTCAAAATATGTATTGGTCAGGTCATAGTATTTTTTCCACATGGAGAGGGTCTTGCAGGAAGCCTGGCGGCTGCACGGACTGGCATTACATTCCAGGCAGGCAACCGGAGCAAGACTTCCCTCTGTCAGACGGAGGATTTCTCCTGCCGTATATTCTTCCGGATGTCTGTTCAGACGGTAGCCGCCGCCTTTTCCATGGACGCCGGTGATCAGATTATTTTTGGTCAGGGCCGGCAGGATCCGTTCCAGATATTTCAAAGAAATGCCCTGGCGCCTGGCTACTTCTTTCATGGGAATGTATCCATCTTCTGCATGTTCTGCAAGATCGATCATGACCCGAATGGCATATCTGCCTCTTGTTGAGATCATTGTTTTTAACACCTCGATTCATTTTCCTGTAGGATTAAGAGAAAGCAGGCGGTCCGCATCTGGCAGCGGCCCTCTTCCTATTTGCACTGAAAGCTTTCCAGCGTCTTCCAGGAGAAAGCAGGCGGTCCGTACCTGACAGCTGCGGACTGTCAGACGGTCTCTTCTGCAAAAAGAGGAGTGGAAAGATAGCGGTCCCCTGTGTCAGGCAGAAGGACCACGATGGTCTTTCCTTCGTTTTCCGGGCGGCGTGCCACTTCTGCCGCAGCCCAGACGGCGGCTCCGGAGGAGATACCCACCAGGATTCCTTCCTGCCGGCCGATGAGTTTTCCGGTGGAAAAGGCATTTTTATCTTCTACAGTTATGATCTCATCGTAGATTTCTGTGTTCAGCACATCCGGTACGAAGCCGGCTCCGATGCCCTGGATCTTATGGGCGCCGGCGGTGCCTGCGGACAATACGGGAGAGGACGCCGGTTCCACTGCCACGATCTGGATATCCGGTTTTTGTGCTTTCAGATATTCTCCCACACCGGTGATGGTCCCGCCGGTGCCTACACCGGCTACAAAAATGTCAATTTCTCCTTCCGTATCCCGGTAAATTTCCGGACCGGTGCTTTCACGGTGAGCCCGGGGATTGGCCGGGTTGATAAACTGGCCGGGCAGGAAGCTGTCTGGAATTTCCTCTGCCAGTTCCTGTGCCCGGGCAATGGCACCTTTCATGCCTTTGGTGCCGTCTGTCAGTACAAGCTCAGCCCCATAGGCCCTCATAAGCTGGCGGCGTTCCACGGACATGGTATCTGGCATGACAAGGATGATGCGGTAGCCCCGGGCAGCGGCCACAGATGCCAGTCCAATGCCGGTGTTGCCGGAGGTGGGTTCAATGATCACGGAGCCGGGCTTTAGCCGGCCGTTCTGTTCGGCATCGTCAAGGATGGCCTTGGCGATCCGGTCTTTGACTGAGCCTGCCGGGTTGAGATACTCCAGCTTTGCCAGAAGCCGGGCTTTCAGGTGCAGTGACTGTTCCAGATGGGTCAGCTCCAGAAGCGGTGTGTTTCCAATGAGCTGATCCGCAGATGTATAGATACGTTTCATAATTATTTTTCCTTTCTGCCTGCAGCGATACCTGCAGGTCTGTAATTTAGTTTTTTATGTGAGTTTTAATTAATTACCTACTGTTTGAGTTGGTAAAATTATACTTTTATTTACCTACTATGTCAATAGGTTATTGAAAAAGGTGTTGTGAATCGGAAAATACAATGGCAGATTTTGGGAAAAATCCATGCTATAGAAAAGATGCAGATAATATCCCCCCGGTCATGGCCCAAAGCCTGTGACCGGGGTTTCTGTATCGGAGCGGGATTCATAAAGAACAGACACACAGGCCGTGTGAGAAGATGAGGAAAGAAACATGCTCTTATGCATTCAGAGAAATGCCTGCAGTTCTTTCATCAGCTCCTGTTCTGTTTTCAGGATTTTTTCGGCCAGTCCGCGGGAGTGGCTGTCTGCCTGATCCAGGGTATTCATTCGTTCTCCCAGAGTCTGGATACCCATGTTGCAGCCGTCCATGAGCAGCTTGGCGATCTGTGTGTTATCGCTGTTGAAGGAAAGTTTTATTTCTGTGGTAAACCAGGCGAAGGTGCTGGAAACTGCTCCCGGGGTTTTGGCTTCATAGCCGGAATTCTGCAGGGTTTCTGCGGCGTCTGCCCCCAGTTTTTTATGTCTGTCCAGATAATCTTCTATCAGCTTTTGCAGACGGATATCTCTGGTATACTCCAGGATCTGCTGCAGGCTGTCTGTGGCCATTTCACATCCAATGCTGCATTCTTCCAGTAATTTTCTTGTCTGTTCGTCCATTTGGGAAACCTCCTTTGCGGTCCGGGCAAAGCAGTCTGACTGCACTGCCCTTTATGGTATCATGGTAATCTTCGTACAGTGGTAGTATATCCATTCTCTGTAAAAAAATGATTTTAGAAGAAAAAGATAACCGGTTCATCATTTTGCGGGCTGCGCCGTTGCGGTCCGGCAGAAGAAACAGGAGTCAGGTCAGATGAAAAAAATAGTATAATGGACTTAACAAATGGGAGGATTGATGATACACTGAAGCAGATACGGTCCAAAAGTCAGAGCGGTAAAAGCGGAAAGACATCGTTTGGGAC
>UQMI01000097.1 GCA_900542045.1 uncultured Blautia sp. | reverse complement strand
CCATTCCATCAGGAGGCAATTTCATGAAACAATACCCGGCAGATACTGCCGCTTACTGGAAACGTCTATATGACATAACGCTGCTCTGCGGAGCAGAAAACAATCCCAAAAGTTTTGCCATCCAGGTCCTGACCCAGTTAAAAGAACTGTGCGGCTTCGACGAGGCCCTGGTCTATTTTCTGGATGCCAGCGGAAAAGTACAGAGTCAGTACCTGCTGGACGTAAAAGAAAGCTACAGCGATATCTATCTGAAATATTATGCGAATATTGAAGGCAAACAGTTCAGCTGTTTCCGAAAGATTGACGAAAATCCCTGTCAGACCAACTTCCATTTCCGGGACTGGAACAATGAGCATTCCAGTGAATTTATTCCCGACTTTATCCACCCAAGAGGGATCCGCTGTTCCTGCGGTTTTGCTTTTTATGATGCCCGCGGCAAATACCGCATGATCTTTGCTCTGGACTGGATGAGCGGAAATCCATGCTGCCGGGAGGATCTCCATGCCCTGACCCTCCTGCTGCCGCAGCTGAACAACCTTGCAAAAAACTTTTACTATGATGGTCCCAGACAGCGTTTCAACAGGCACAACGAATGGGCCAAATACGCTTTAACAAGGCGGGAAATCGAGGTAGTTGACCTGCTGTGCCAGGGAATTTCTCCGTCCAATATCAGCAGAGCTCTGCATATCTCTCCTTCCACCACCAACAAACATATCGCGCATATCTATGAGAAGATGAATATTTCCAGTCAGCAGGAACTTCTGGTCCGGCTGCTGAATCAGCTGTGAAACAAAAGCAGAACGAAACATTCTGCTTTCCTGTCACAAAAAATCTGTGAACAGATCCCTCCGGAATTTTTCTCCGGAGCCGGTCAATTCACAGATTTTTCAAATTTTCACCACAAAATACACACAAACGGCCACTATACTCGTAGATGAACATTAAGAATGTTCCTTTTCATAAATGACCTTTTTCTTTTTCATTTGCCGGATCCCTGTGGGGGTCCGGTTCTCCTTTTATTTCCCTGTTGTTATGTCAATAGTTCACCTGCAGCAGCGAAACGCATGCTCCAGCGCCGTAATCAGGTCCTCTGCCTTTTCGATTCCAACCGACAGACGGATGGTATTGGGACGGATTCCCTGCTCCGTCAGTTCTTCCTCTGTACACTGACTGTGGGTCGTCGTAGCCGGGTGGATGACCAATGACTTCACATCCGCCACATTGGCCAGCAGAGAGAAGATCGGCAGGTTATCGATAAACCTCTGGGCAGCGGCCCCGTCGCCTTTGATCTCAAAGGTAAAGATGGATCCGCCTCCTCTGGGCAGATACTTTTTATACAGCAGATGCGTGGGCTCACTTTCCAGAGAAGGATGGTGTACTGCCTCCACCTGGGGATGAGACGCCAGATACTCTGCAATCTTCAAGGCATTTTCCACATGGCGCTCCACACGGAGAGAAAGGGTCTCCAGCCCCTGAAGCAGCAAAAAAGCGTGAAAAGGCGAAAGTGTCGCCCCTGTATCCCGCAGAAGGACTGCCCGCACATAAGTGACAAAGGCTGCATCCGGAGCGGCATCTGCAAACGCAGCTCCATGATAGCTGGGATTTGGTTCCGAAATCCAGGGATATTTTCCGGAAGCCTTCCAGTCAAATTTTCCGCTGTCAACGATCACTCCGCCCAGAGCTGTTCCATGACCGCCTATGAATTTAGTGGCAGAATGTACCACGATATCCGCTCCATATTCCATGGGACGCACCAGATAAGGCGTAGCAAACGTAGAATCCACCACCAGCGGGATTCCATGTCTGTGGGCGATTTCTGCCAGCTTTTCCAGATCTGCCACATTGGAATTGGGATTTCCCAGAGTTTCTGTGAAAATAGCCTTTGTATTATCCTGAATAGCCGCCTCAAAAGCTCCCTCTTCCTCCGGATCTGCAAAGGTGGCTGTGATGCCGCTGGTCAGAGGCAGCGTATGGGCAAGAAGATTATACGTTCCTCCATAGATGGTTTTTGCCGCCACAATATGTTCTCCGGCTTTGGCCAAAGCCTGAAACGTATAGGAAATGGCTGCCGCCCCGGACGCAGTGGCCAGAGCCGCCGTTCCTCCCTCCAGCGCCGCGATCCTCTGTTCCAGCACATCCTCCGTGGGATTTGTCAGTCTTCCATAAATATTTCCCGTATCCCGCAGAGCAAAACGGTCTGCCGCATGGCTGCAGTCGTCAAACACAAATGCTGCAGATGCATAAATGGGAACAGCCCGTGCTCCCGTTGCCGGATCCGGCTGCTCCTGTCCGATGTGGATCTGTTTTGTTTCAAAACTCCAGTTTTTTGAATCTCTGATATCTGTCATGTTCTCTGCCTCCGTTATTTCTGAAATATCTCGTATTCTCTCACTGTCTTTGTCATTTCTGAAATATCCCGTATCTTCTCTGTCCTCGTTTTTCTGAAATATTTCGTATCCACACTGTCTTCGTTTCTCCTGGTCTATCCTACCATCTCACGTCTTTTTCCGCTAATACACATAAAAAATATCCGATTATAGATTCAGTCTATAACCAGATACTTCCAGCTGAAAAGTCAGATCTGCCTCCCTATTCCGCCTCCGGCTGCACCGGAAGGGTCTTCACTGCAAAGCAGAAATACAGGATATGAAGCAGCCATACACATCCCAGCACAATACATCCGGCCACGATCCCCCTGCTTCCCATCAGCACAAAACCGATGCTCATCAGCACTGTCACCGTTCCCATGATACGGATCTTGGTCTTCCAGGTCATTCCCCGTCCCGCCGCAAAGTCTTCCAGATTGTCTTGGTACAATTTTGTATTCCTGAACCATCGATCCAGTTTTTCCGAGCTTCTGGCAAAGGCAAACGCCGCCAGCATCAGAAACGGAAAAGTCGGAATCATGGGGATTACTGCGCCCACTGCCCCCAGACCGACGCCGATACAGCCCAGAATCACATACAGGATTTTTCTGATATTCATAAATTTCCCTCCAGTTCCATCTT
>UQMI01000096.1 GCA_900542045.1 uncultured Blautia sp. | reverse complement strand
CTATTGAGCCTGTTTTTTCGGCTCAGTTTTTCATAGATTACTTGACACTACCTCCTGATACATACAACAATCAATCTTCTTTCTCTGTATATATTCTATTCCCGGTAACGGCAGCAGGCAAATGCTTAGTTTACATGATGGAGCATGCCTGGAACGAATGACTCGCTGTCCAGACATGCTCCGCTCTTATATGACTTCTTCATTCTCCCAATCCAGAAGCTTTCTTTTCTCCTGCACGGAAAGCTGCTTGATCTCATATTCCCGCTTCATTGCTTCTTCTTTTGTGGCAAATGCTTCATAATATACCAGCTTCACCGGCTTCCGGCTGTTTGTATAACGGGCTCCTCTTCCTCTGTTATGTTCCCTGATCCGCTGCTCCAGATGATTTGTCCACCCTGTGTACAGACTTTCATCTTTACAGCGAAGGATATATGTGTAATTCACGTTTTTTCTCCTCTGCATTCTCCCTCTCGCCCGGGAATCACTTTATGTCTATGTAAGATTTTGCAAACCTTTTATTAGTCTGCAAAATCCTCTCTATATAAAGCAATCGATAAAACGGTATTTTACCCATATTGAAGATAGTATGAAAAGTCGATTGCGAATTTTCAATAAGGGCTTCTACCTGCTTTATTATACGCAATCTTTTACAATCTGTGAACCGTCAGGGCAAATATGTGATCGGGTCCACTGGCGCTCCGTCTTGCTCCATAGCAAAATACAGATTGCTGCCTTCTACACTGTAATACTTCGACGGTTCATTTACATACCCGATAATCGCTCCCTGCGCCACTGTTTGTCCCTCTGCCACTGTCAGATCCTTCAGCTGTCCGTAAACTGCCTCGTAACCATTCCCCAGATCCATCGTAACTGTCAGACCGGTTTTCGCACTCTCCTCAATGGCAGTAACAATTCCGTTTGCCGCCGCTGAAACCGGCGCTCCTACATCGGATTTCACGGCGATGGCTGGATTCAGACGATATTGATTTAATGTAGGAAAATAAACCGTATTCTCCATATTATAATCAAGGACCAGTTCTCCGCTTAAAGGCCATGCCATCAGAGAATCTTCCGTAAAGTCCACTTCTATTCCGGTGTCCTGCGAAGATGCGTCTACAGAATCCTGACTCTCCATTTCCACCATTTCTGACGCTGCTTCATTCTGCGCTGTTTCCTGCGTCAGCTCTTCTTCCGTAACAGATGTACTTTCCTCAGACTGCGCAGTTTCGGTTCCATCCTCTTCTTCCATATCAGCCTGTACCTGGCTGGTACCTGCATCCACCATTGGATTTTCTTCTGAATCTGCTGTTTCCTGCTCTGAATTTTCCTGTTGTTCCGCATTTTCCTGCTGATCAGCATTTTCCCGTTCCTCCAAAGTCTGTTCTTCCAGCTGTGCCTGCTCTCTGTTCTCTTCTGTACCTGCCTGATAAACGGTGACTCCCAATGCCACAATAGCTAGCAGCAGGACACTGTTCAATACAATGCGTATTGTCCTTCCATGTTTCATCATACTCTTTCACCTCTACTTGTTATGGTCTTATAAGTATAGAGTTACCAGAATATGAGAGTCTATTCACTGCAGGAAAAATATTTCCAGAAAGAATGCTGCTGCGCAGGGTCCTCCGCCTTTGCACCTTCTTTTTTACCGCCTTTTTCAGGTCCTTTTTTCCAATGTCAGCCCAGGAAAATAATAATTCAGGATTTCCTGATAATCCATGCCCTCCTTCTCCAGAACAGAACCGCCATACTGACTCAGCCCCAGGCCATGCCCCTGTCCTCTGCAGAAAAAACGCACCTTCGTTCCGCTTTCTTCCATAGAAAAACAACTGGAAGGGAGTCCCATCTGGATCCGAAAATTTTCGCCGAGCATAATCTGCTCATCTGCTCGCATCTTTAAAACATAGCCGCTTTTATCCCGCTCCAGAATTTCCAGTTCTTTTGGAAGCTGTTGTTTTTCAACAGTAATAATTGTCGCGTAATCCTCTGCGTCTTTATCTTCCGGGGATTCCACCGCCGTCAGATAATCCATTTCTTGCCCCGGTAAAACATCTTTTCCATTTCTGGTCATCTGACTGCTAATACGATGATATGGAACCGCTGCCAATTCCTCCTCATATGTAAGAATTTCATCACATGTCGCTTCTGCCGCTTGCTGAAATTCTTCATATTCAACAGACAACGGCATAACTTTTCCTTTTGCTTCCCATTCACTATAATAATCATAAATAATTTCAGCCAGTGTATGTCCGGCTTCCAACTGCATTCTCACATTTGTGCGAACCATCACTGACTGGGCTTTTTTCATTTCTATTCCATAACCAGCAGAAATCTGCGTCTGCGTCAAAGCAGGCAGGCACTGCTCCAATGTTATTTTTCGACTGAAACCACAGGATTCTCCTCCCGATATAAAAAAAGTAAGCACACAGGGCAGCAAAAGAAACACGCCAACTACAGAAAATAAAAAAGACAGCTGCTCTTTCATATCAATCCGCCTGTTTTTTCATCCCTCTAGTATATGCTTATTTCGGCGATTTAAAGCCTGTCCTGTAAAAAATCAAAGAATCCTGGCTGTTCCCCCTGCAAAGATACTCCATTTAATATTTGGTCAGTTCATACTGCATCATCTCATAATGCAGGATACTTCCCTCCCGAATCTCCTGCGGAAGCAATGCTCTGGCCACAATCTTCGGATCCTGGATCGCTCCTATTTTATTTAAATGTACATAGTCACCATCAATCAAAAGCACTTCATAATCACAACTCAAAAATTCCATCTTCCCTCTCTCCCTTCTGCTGCACTGTATGATAGCTGCTGTTTTTCAAACCGCTCTTAAATATTTTTTAAACATTCTGTCTGAAAAAAGCACTGTTCACCTGTTTACGGATATCCCTGTCATAGATGTTCAAAGAATCCGTATAAGAGGAAAAACAGCGGAACCCCTTGATTTTCTGAGGTTCCGCTGTTTTCACGTCTTTATTCAAAATGAGGCATCGGGGATTCGAACCCCGGACAACTTGATTAAAAGTCAAGTGCTCTACCGACTGAGCTAATACCCCAAAATGCCTGGTTCCGGAATCGAACCAGAGACACGAGGATTTTCAGTCCTCTGCTCTACCAACTGAGCTAACCAGGCATTCAATAGCGGGGACAGGATTTGAACCTGCGACCTTCGGGTTATGAGCCCGACGAGCTTCCAGACTGCTCCACCCCGCGTCAATATATAAGCCGATGATCGGACTCGAACCGATAACCTGCTGATTACAAATCAGCTGCTCTGCCAATTGAGCCACATCGGCGTATTTCTTTTGTTTCAAATGGACGGAGGTGGATTCGAACCACCGAAGCAATTTGCAGCAGATTTACAGTCT
>UQMI01000095.1 GCA_900542045.1 uncultured Blautia sp. | reverse complement strand
TCTCTGGATATTGCAGATGACAGACTGAAAGCAGTTCTGGTTTCCAATCTGCATCATTACAAAGCGGAAAAAGGGCAGGTGGAACTGGTAAAAGAAGCTTTGGAGCATCCTGTTGGAACACCGAAGCTGTCTGAGATGGCAAAAGGCAAAAAGAACATTGTGCTGATCGCCAGCGACCACACCAGACCAGTTCCAAGCAAAGCAATCGTTCCGGCTATGCTGGAAGAGATCAGAAAGGGGAATCCGGATGCGGACATTACGATCCTGATCGCCACCGGATGCCACAGAGAAACATCCAAAGAAGAGCTGGTAAATAAATTCGGCGAAGAGATCGTGGCAAATGAAAAGATTGTTGTGCATGACTGTGACAATTCTCCGCTGGTCAATATCGGAACCCTTCCTTCCGGCGGTGAGTGTATTATCAATCAGCTGGCATATGATGCCGATCTGCTTGTTGCGGAAGGATTCATCGAGCCGCATTTCTTTGCAGGATTCTCCGGAGCGAGAAAGAGTGTTCTTCCGGGAATTGCCAGCAGAGTAACCGTAATGGCTAACCATTGTTCTGAGTTTATTGCGGATCCAAAGGCCAGAACAGGCATCCTGGAAGGCAATCCGATCCACAAAGATATGGTTTGGGCAGCGAGACAGGCAAAACTGGCGTTTATCGTAAACGTAGTTATCAATGCTGAGAAAGAAGCTATCTATGCAGTGGCCGGTGATATGGAAGAGGCACACGCAAAAGGATGTGAATTCTTAAGCGGTCTCTGCAAAGTGGATGCAGTACCGGCAGATATCGTTATCTCCACCAACGGCGGCTATCCTCTGGACCAGAATATTTATCAGGCAGTAAAAGGAATGACTGCTGCAGAAGCTACCGTGAAAAAAGGCGGCGTGATCATCATGCTGGCAAAATCCAACGACGGACACGGCGGTGAACATTTCTATCATCAGATGGCAGACGAACCGGATATCGAGAAAACTCTGGCACTCTTCATGAGCAGAGGAAGAAATGAAACAGTACCGGATCAGTGGCAGACCCAGATCTTTATCCGTGTGCTTCAGAAAGCCAGCGTAATCTATGTATCCGAGGCTCCGGATGAAATGGTAAAAGGACTGCATATGATCCCTGCGCATTCTCTGGAAGAGGCCATGAAGATGGCAGAAGAAATGACAGGGGATGCAAATGCGTCTGTGACAGCTATCCCGGACGGCGTTTCTGTTATGGTAATTGAGTAACGGAGGAAAATGGAATGAAAAAAGCAGTATTGATCCCTGATTCGTTTAAGGGGACGCTGAGTTCTGCTCAGATCTGTGAAATTATTTCCGAAAAGATCAAAGTGCATGAGCCGGATTGTGAAGTGGTATGCATTCCCGTAGCAGACGGCGGAGAAGGCAGCGTAGACTGCTTCCTGACAGCGCTGGGCGGAGAAAAGATCACAGAGACGGCAAAAAATCCATATTTTGAGGATATGGAAACCTACTATGGCCTGCTGGATGAAGGCAGAACAGCAGTAGTGGAAATGGCAAGCTGTGCCGGACTGCCTCTGGTGGAGGACAGAAAGAATCCAAAACTGACCACTACTTATGGTGTGGGACAGCTGATCTTGGCGGCCGCCAGAAAAGGTGCCAAAAAGATCATTGTAGGTCTTGGAGGTTCTTCCACCAACGACGGCGGCTGCGGCGCGGCAGCAGCAGTGGGCGTGAAGTTCTATAATAAAGCCGGAGAAACCTTTGTACCCACCGGCGGTACTCTGGCAGAGATCGAAAAGATCGATGTTTCCGGTGTGGCACAGGAAATCAGAGACGCAGAGATCGTTACTATGTGCGACATCGACAATCCCATGTACGGAGAGACAGGCGCCGCTTACATTTTCGGACCGCAGAAAGGTGCGGATGAGGAAATGGTAAAGGAACTGGATGCGGGCCTGGTGCATCTGTCAGAGGTTTTGAAAAGAGATCTGGGCAAGGATTACTCCCAGATTCCGGGAACCGGAGCAGCAGGAGCCATGGGCGCCGGTATGCTGGCATTCTTTGGTTCTGTACTGCAGATGGGTATTGAGACTGTGCTGGATACCGTGAAGTTTGATTCCATCATTTCCGATGCGGATATGATCTTTACCGGTGAGGGTAAGATGGACAGCCAGAGCCTTCGCGGAAAAGTCGTGATCGGTGTGGCAAAACGGGCCAAAAAACAGCAGGTGCCGGTGACTGTCATTGCCGGAGGCGCAGACGCGGATATTGACGCTGCCTATGATATGGGTGTGACTTCTGTATTCACCATTAACCGTCTGCCGCAGGATTTTTCCATCAGCAGGAATTACAGTGAGCAGAACCTGGCTTTGACTGTGGATAATATTCTGCGCCTGATGAAAAGTGTAAAATAAACAGAAAATAAAAGCATAACAAATCGCCAAAAAAGGAGAGTGCAGCAGGCCATTGGATGGCCTTTGCGGTACTCTCCTTTTGAAATGGGTCAGTACAGACAGAACCGTCTGTTGTTCGTCCAGGTCTGTGCCGGGGATGAGAAGGCAGATTCAGTGTACAGCCAGACGGTTGATTTGGGCGGCGTTATACCCTGCGCCGAAGCCGTTGTCGATATTAACTACAGAGATTCCTTCTGCACAGGAATTGAGCATGGTCAAAAGAGCGGAAAGGCCGTGAAAGCTGGCGCCGTATCCCACAGAGGTAGGAACAGCGATTACCGGCTTGTCCACCAGGCCGGCTACAACACCGCCCAAAGCGCCCTCCATGCCGGCCACAGCTACTATGCAGTTGGCGTGGCGCAGATCGGAAGTTTTGGAGAGAAGGCGGTGAATACCGGCTACGCCCACATCATAAATACGCTCCACTTTTGCGCCCAGGAATTCGGCAGTGAGAGCAGCTTCTTCGGCCACAGCCATGTCTGAGGTGCCACCGGTGCAGACAGCCACACATCCGATCTGTTCCACAGGTTTCTGAATGACCTGAAGAATGCGGGAAAGGGGATCATACTGTGCGTCAGGAAGCACTTTCTGCAGAGCAGCTGCCTGTTCTGGGGTGGCTCTGGTACCCAGTACATTGGTTCCTTTTTCATAAAAGCTCTGGTAAATTTTCACCATATGTTCAATGGTTTTGCCGGCGCAATAAATAACCTCGCCGTATCCGCTTCGCAGCTTGCGGTGATGATCCAGCTTGGCAAAGCCCAGATCCTCATATGGCAGTGTCTTCAGATGATCTTTAGCCTGTTCTATATCCATTTTTCCCTGTTGCACCAGAGAAAGCAAGTGATCCAGTTCCATGTTATGTCATTCCTCCTACTCGTATGTTTTCTGCTTTTACTATTGTAGCACAGAAGTCAGGTTTTGTGGAGACATTTGTCTTCTTTGATTTCCACCAGGATAATATCTTCACCGATCTGGCAGATACATTCCCAGGGGATGATAAACTCGCTGTCACGGCCCAGGAGACTGCAGATCCGACCGGGTCCCGGGACAATCAGGGCCAGTATTTGCCCGGTTTTGCAGTTGAAATCGATATCAATGGGACAGCCCAGACTTTTACAGGTACAGGTATTAATGATTTCTTTTTGCTTCAGCTCACAAAGACGCATACATACACCGGACTTTTTTTCTATTTTATGCTGGCAGGAAGAAAAAAGTGCAGGCATCCGAAAAGAAAAAGCGGTATTTGTCAGGAAAGAAAAATTCGGTCGTCAACGGTTTGTTGACAGCCGCTTTGGGCTTTTGTATACTAAAGAAAAGGAAAAAATGGAGGCGCTGTTATGAAATGTCCATTTTGTAATCAGGATAATACCCGTGTTGTGGATTC
>UQMI01000094.1 GCA_900542045.1 uncultured Blautia sp. | reverse complement strand
TAGCAAAAAGATGCTGCCGCATCTATGATTTTCTAATCATTGATGCGACAGCCCCATTTTACTGATAGAAACTGCGGAAGATGGGACTTGAACCCACACGGCACGAATGCCACAAGATCCTTAGTCTTGCTCGTCTGCCAGTTCCGACACTTCCGCATATCGCAGAGCGCGAAAGCTTATCGCTTGCCTGCAACGAAATGTATTATAACATTGGATCCGTGGCCCGTCAATATATTTTTCAAAAAAAATTCAAATCTTATATTTTTCGAGAAAATTCGCCTTCTTTGCCTCTGTTTCCACAATCCTCCGACGTGTCTTCTTTCTCTTTGTTCTCTTTGATGCAGACCCCTCTCAACTTTCCGCTTTAAATGCATCGTTGCAATCCTGCCCGGCAGGCAATATAATAAAAGAAAAAGCGGCAATTTTATACACGGGAATCCCGGGCCATGCCGCCCGCAGCATCTTTTTTCACTCCGCCGAAACCGGACAGAAAGGAATTCTTATCTATGAATACAGATATACTCTCTTTTTTTGACACACATATGGATGCTCTGTCTCTGTACGAAGCCCTGGAAAGCAGGATTCTGCAGGAAATCGAGAACGTATCCATCAAAGTCCAGAAAACGCAGATTTCTTTTTACAACAGACATATGTTTGCCTGTGTTTCTTTCACCAGGCTTCGCAGGAAAAAAGACTGTCCTCCGGTCTATCTGACAGTAACCTTTGGCCTGGACCATAAAGCAGAGTCTCCCCGGATAAAAATTGCCACGGAACCTTATCCCAACCGCTGGACCCACCACCTGTTCGTGACTGCACCGGAAGAGGTAGACGACCAGCTGATGCAGTGGATCAAAGAGGCTGCTGATTTTTCGGCTGTGAAATAATTACTTTCATCCTGTACAATATATTTACAAATTTAATTATTCTTTTCAACGCATCTCTTTCTGCAGGATCTGCCGATAGTTTTCTGCTTTCTTCATTTTTTCCATCCCGCAGATTTCGTCTGATAGAGCATCTTTCGCTCCCTCTCATAGTCTCATCATCCCGGACATGATACACACCCCTCTGGCTCCGGTGCTCAGCACTTCGTCCAGCTGCTCTAAATCGGGCCGGATACCGCCAATGGCGTATACCGGAATCTTCACATTCTCACATACCTGTTTCAGAAAATCCAATCCCCTTGGCGGCAGTCCTTTCTTACAGTCTGTGGCATAGATATGTCCAGCCGTCAGATATGTGGCACCCAGATCCTGCGCCTCTTTTGCCTCTTCTGCTGAATGGATGGAGCAGCCGATCCGGCTGAAATCAGAAAGCTGCTCCAGCTTCATGCTCCGAAGTCTGTGTATGGGCAGATGGATGCTCTCCGCTTTCAGTTCCCGGGCTGCACCGGGAAAACTATGAAAGATGCAGGGAACCTGATATGCTCTGCAGATTTCCAGCACTGCTCCCCCCAGATTCCGGTACTCTGTCTCTGGCAGATCCTTCTCCCGAAGCAGCAGGGCCCGGGGATGTACCTGACAGACCCGCTCCACCTGTTCCAGAAAGGGCCTGGCACACAGACTGCGGTTGGTCACCGCAATGACCCGACTGTAAGAGAACTCCCGGATATGCTCATCCGGCACTTTTTCGCAAACCTGGCCAGCGACGCTCTCCATCGGACCGGCCTGCGGACACAGTTCTTTCCTATACATAAATATGATCACTCATCACCGGCTGCAGATCCATTTTCAGCAGATCTCCATAGACCTCGTCCACAGACCGGCCGTCTGAAATTTCAAACTGCTCATCTCCCTTGTCTTCCAGTTCCTCCACATGACTGCCCACACCGGTGCTCACCCCGGCGGAAATCTTAGTGGCTGCAATATTTACCAGATTGTCTCTGACTCTTGCGCACTCTCTGGTGGAAATGGTAATGCTGGCAAAGGGCATAAACAGCCGGTAAGCCGTCACCACCTGAAGAAGCTGCGCTTCATGAACATCCATGGGATTGATCCTGTCGTTGTTGATGATAGGACGCAGACGCGGACAGGAAAATGCGATTTCTGCATGGGGATACTTTCTCTGGAGCAGCCAGGCATGCATGCCTGTGGCAAAGGCATCCTTCCGGAAATCATCCAGCCCCAGCAGTGCTCCAAAGCCTACGCCCCGCATTCCTCCCATAAGAGCACGCTCCTGGGCATTGACCCGGTATGGAAAGATTCTCTTATGTCCGGCCAGATGCAGTGTCTCATATTTGTCTGAATTGTATGTCTCCTGAAATACCGTCACATAATCTGCGCCACACTGATGCAGATATGCGTATTCATCGGAATTCATGGGATATACTTCCAATCCAATAACCCGGAAATATTTCCGGGCTATTTTGCAGGCCTCTCCTATGTATTCCACATCAGATTTCTTCTTGCTCTCTCCGGTCAGGATCAGGATCTCCTGGAGTCCGGAGCTGGCAATGGCTTTCATTTCTTCTTCAATCTCTTCTGGATTCAGCTTGGCCCGGTGAATCTTGTTATGACAGTTGAAACCGCAGTAAATACAGTAATTCTCACAGTAGTTGGCGATATACAGCGGCGTAAACATATATACAGAGTTACCAAAATGCTTCCGGGTCTCCCTCTGTGCTGCCTGTGCCATTTCCTCCAGCAAAGGCAGGGCGGCAGGAGAAAGCAATGCGGCAAAATCCTCCGGCGTGCGGTTGTCCCGGCTCAGTGCCCGGCGCACATCTGCTTCTGCATATTTGCTGTAGTCGTAACCGTTCATTGCCTCCACAACCTGATCCATAATATCCGAAGGGATCACTTCCATATCCGGAAGATAAGTCATATGGTCGATCCGGTTCTTCTTCTGGTGCTCTTTGATCTCATCACTTAAAATACTTTCGTTCACATGATTTTCTGCACTCATAACTGCCTCCTACTCCTGTAAAAACCCGGTGAGAGGGGAAGATGCACTGGCTCCCCGTTCCATTACCCGCCCCATCCCAGACAGATAAGCAGTACGTCCTGCTTCAATAGCCTGACGGAAAGCTCCTGCCATGGCCGGTATATCTCCTGCTGTGGCAATGGCTGTATTGGCCATGACAGCGGCTGCTCCCATTTCCATGGCTTCGCAGGCCTGAGAGGGTTTTCCGATGCCTGCATCCACAATGATCGGCAGATCAATTTCATCAATCAGAATCTGGATAAATTCTCTGGTACAGATTCCCTTATTGGATCCAATGGGAGATCCCAGAGGCATGATACAGGCAGCTCCCGCATTTGCCATATCTCTGGCTGCATTCAGATCCGGATACATATAAGGCATTACCACGAAGCCTTCTTTTGCCAGAATTTCTGTAGCTTTAATCGTTTCGTAATTGTCCGGCAGAAGGTATTTGGAATCGTGGATCACCTCGATTTTCACAAAATCGCTTCCGCAGACTTCTCTGGAGAGCCTGGCAATCCGCACTGCCTCATCGGCATTCCGGGCGCCGGAAGTATTGGGGAGCAGCGTCACTCCTTTCGGTATATAATCCAGGATATTAGCCATGCCGCCTTCATTGGCTCTGCGCAGAGCCAGCGTAATGATCTGTGCTCCCGCATGCTCCACCGCGGCCTGGATCAGTTCCAGGGAATATTTTCCCGATCCCAGAATGAACCGGGAATCAAAGGCGTGTCCGCCCAGTATCAGTTTGTCTTCTTTTCTTTCTGTCATTTTTGCCTCCTTCTGACACATTTCCTATTCTAGACACATTTACTGTGTCATAAAGGTATACCCTTGGGTACTTGCTGCGTCAATAACGGGAGATTTGGAAGTTTTCTTCCAAACTTTCTCCTCCTACACATTTAATAATCTCTCGGAATCTTCAGCCCAGTAAAATCAAAGCTTTCAGATTCCTTTTTT
>UQMI01000093.1 GCA_900542045.1 uncultured Blautia sp. | reverse complement strand
ACAGTTCCCTTGTATCTTACACAAAACTCAGCCCCAACCACTCCGGGCAGAGGACGCATTCCATTGACCGGATCACGCCCCACTGTGTGGTCGGCCAGCTGACGGCAGAGAGCATCTGCGGATGCTTTACCAGTCCCTCCAGAGAGGCCAGCTGTAATTATGGTATCGGAAAGAATGGGAAGATTGCACTCTGTGTGGAGGAGAAGAACCGCTCTTGGTGTTCATCCAGCAGCGCCAATGACCAGAGGGCTATTACTATTGAGTGCGCCAGCGATCTGAACGCACCTTATGCCATGACAGATGCTGTGTATTTAGCACTGATCAAGCTTTGCACGGACATCTGCAAGCGGAATGGGAAGAAGAAACTCCTCTGGCTGGGGGACAAGAATAAGACACTGAACTATTCCCCGAAGTCCGATGAGATGGTGCTGACCGTTCATCGCTGGTTTGCAAATAAGTCCTGTCCGGGAGACTGGCTGTATTCCCGCCTTGGGGATCTGGCCTCCAAGGTAACGGCAGCACTGGGAGGCTCGTCTTCCGGATCAACAGGCTCGGTCTTATACCGTGTCCGCAAAAGCTGGTCGGATGCCAAGAGCCAGAAGGGCGCATTTAACAATCTGGATAATGCCAAGAAATGCGCTGACTCCAATGCTGGCTATTCTGTATTTGATGAAAGTGGAAAGGTAGTTTACACCGGAAAGCAGACTGGCTCTGGAAGTTCAACCGGTTCCTTCCTGGTACAGGTAACAGCAACCGACCTGAACATCCGCAAAGGTCCCGGTACGAATTACGCCAAGACCGGGAAGTACACCGGGAAAGGGGTGTTCACCATTACCGAGGTAAAATCCGGTACTGGTTCCACTGCAGGCTGGGGTAAGCTCAAGAGCGGCGCTGGCTGGATTTCTTTGGATTACTGTAAGCGTCTTTAAGTAAAACGAGGAAGAACAGGATTGCCTGTGGGCTGTGCGATAGAGGCATGGCCTGCGGGCCTTATTTTTTTGCCTGCGATCCCCCCTCAAAACACTGTAGAAATCTCCGTATTTTGAAGGAGGTTATCCTTCGGATAGGAGGAGAATTATGCAGCAAGTTAACAGAAGTGAAGAATTGATTCCAGTACAGGAAAAGTACGCCCTGACAATTCGGGAAGCATCGGAATATTTCAGTATTGGAATAAAGAAAATGAGACGTCTGGCAGAAGATAATCTGGGCAGGTTTGCTATTTATAGTGGGAATCGCTACCTCATAATCCGCACAAAATTTGAAAAATTTATGGAGGAAACTTCTACGATATAACTTCTTTTTCTCTGCCAAAAGTAGTTGATATTTCTCCGGTTTAGAGTGATGAATGTCATGACCAAAGAAACGGGAGGTGGCACGATGCAGGAAATTCATAAGACTCCAGGAAGCCGGAAGGTAGAGATTCCAATCAGCGAAAAGTATATGCTGACCATCAACGATGCGGCTGCCTATTTTAGCATTGGAGTTAAGAAGTTAAGGAGAATGGCCGAAGACAATGAGGGAAAGTTTGCGATTACAATGGGAAGCCGATACCTGATTGTCCGGGAAAAATTTGAAGAATATATTGATTCTTTAATCAATGGAGAAAGTGAGGACGAACTAGATGAGCAAACCGATACTTGAAGAAAAAGATATTTTAAATCCGAATGAGGCGATTGAACTATTTGTACTCAGCAGAAGAAAGTTTTATAAGCTGCTGAAAGAAAACCGGAAGCTGGGATTTCTGGCTATGTATGGTTCCAGAAAGCTGATTATCCGGTCAGAATTCCAGAAATATCTGGATAAGCACCCGGAATTGAAAAGGAGGGGAAGCTGATGGCAGGCAGGAGGCGTGACTCCAAGCACCGGGTTCTCCGGCGGGGAGAATCCATTCGGGCCGATGGGAAATACCAGTTTAAGTACCATGTGAATGGGACTCCGCATTTTGTATACAGTTGGCGGTTGGAACCAACGGACAAACTTCCAGCAGGGAAAAAGCCCTGCCTATCCCTTCGGGAGCTGGAAAAGCAGATCGGCTATGACTTGGATTCTTTATCTGATCCCACTGGAAAAAACATGACAGTGGAGGAGCTGGTAGAAAGGTATCTGTCAACGAAAACGGGGGTAAAGCCAAATACCCTGGCGAATTACAAATTTGTAAAGAACCTAATGAAAAAGGAGCCATTTAATGGGAAGAAGATTTCCCAGGTCAAGACTTCGGACGCAAAGCTGTTCTTGATCAAACTTCAGCAGGACGGCAGAAGGTACAGCACGATCAAGACGGTTCGGGGTGTGCTGCGGCCCGCTTTTCAGATGGCAGTGGATGATGATGTCCTCCGTAAAAACCCATTTGGTTTTGAGCTTGCCACGGTGGTAGTCAACGACAGCGTGACCAGGGAGGCAATTACCAGAAAGCAGATGCGGCAGTTCTTGAAATTCGTCCATGACGATAATGTGTACTGTAAGTATTACGAAGTAGTTTATATTCTTTTTCATACAGGAATGCGTATCTCGGAATTTTGCGGACTGACACTGAAGGATCTGGATATGAAGAATCGAATCATAAACATTGATCACCAGCTACAAAGAACTTCCGATATGCGGCTGGTTATCGAGTCAACGAAAACCAATGCAGGAACCAGGAAGCTGCCTATGTCCGAAGACGTATTCCGGTGTTTCCAGGCCATCATCGAGGACCGGGAAGCACCAAGGTATGAGAGAGTGGTGGATGGATACACAGGATTTCTGTTTACGGATAAAGAGGGGCTTCCCCTGGTGGCGATGCATTGGGAGCATCGATTTAACCATATGGTAAAACGATATAACGACATTTATCGGGTTCAGATGCCGAATATCACCCCTCATGTCTGCCGCCACACTTACTGCAGCAATATGGCGAAGTCAGGTATGAATCCAAAGACGCTCCAGTATCTGATGGGGCATAGCGATATCGGAGTGACGCTGAACACCTATACCCATCTGGGCCTGGAGGACGCAGTGGATGAATTAAAGCGGGTGGAAGAACTGGAGAGCGCCAGAAAGGAGATGGAGAAGTTAAATGGGGAAGGGACAGTTTCACAGAAAATGTTCCGGGCAATATAATATGGAAAGAATGAAGGCGCTCTGCTTTGGCAGGGCGTTTTTTCTTTAATTTGTCTTATACCCAAGAAATAAAATATATGGTAAGATAATAGCACTTATAATGAAGGAGTGCGTTGTTTATGAATGGATATGTATCAAATTTATTATGTCATTTTGTGGGAAGGTCAAAGCCGTCTGAAGAAGAAAAATTTCAGTTATTGCTTTTAATTATAAAAAGTGGGACGTTATTATCTTCTCTTGACCCACCTAATACGCCTAAAACTATTATGAGTCCTACATATGCAGGTGAACATGTTGGAGAGGTTCTGGAGCGTTGTGATTGTGTCTGTTTTTGTGACATTCCAGATGAGTCGTTAAGTATTCATACAAATAAGTATAGTAAATTCGGAATAGGATTTGATAAAGCATTTATAACTAAATGCGGTGCTAGGCCTGTTATGTATGTTCCCCAAAACGCGAAAATACCTGTTGATCCAGGAAGTGATTTTCCAGAAACGCCAATGGAATATTATCTACAATTATTTAGACAATCGACAAGTATGATGCTTCTTTTTTCGTTACTCAATCAAACTTATGATTTTAGAATTTTACTTTCAAAGCTAATACAAAATAATCCAACATTATCAAGTGCATTAACGGTGCTTGACCCAATTACTGCGAAAAAATTTGGTGAAGGCAAAACACATCAAATGTTGTTTACTGAAGAAATGGCTTGGAAAACGCAGTTTGAATACATAAAAATATTTGATGAGACGTTACCGGAAGATGATCCGGATAATTATTATATGGAGAGAGAGTGGCGTTGTATACATGATATCAAATTTGGCCTATCAGAT
>UQMI01000092.1 GCA_900542045.1 uncultured Blautia sp. | reverse complement strand
TTTTTGTTTTGTGTCATGTTATAGTTCCCCTTTCCTTAATATAACTATTTTCTTTTTGGGTAAAGATTCTTAGACATAAACTGTCCGTTGCATATAATATACTGCGATTCCTCCAAACTGTCAAGAGAAATACCAGAAAAAAACAATGAATTTTATGCCCTGGAGCGGTTTTTTCCCTCCCGGAAAAGGCGGGAGGGACCGCCGATTCTTTATTTCCTTTTAATAATTCCGTAATTTTTATTTAATTGTTACTTTATCCAAATGCCAAATTTCATCTACATATTGTTGAATTGTTCGATCAGATGTAAATTTACCACTACATGCTGTGTTCAGCAACGCTTTTCGTGCCCATCCTTTTTCATCCCGGTAGGCTGCTTCTACCCGTTTCTGCGCTTCTGCATAGGAACGGAAGTCTGCCAGTATGAAATAGGTATCTGCCCGGTCGCTGCTCTTGGTGTTCAGCAGAGAATCATAGATTTCCCGGAAGAGCTCTGTATCGCTGGAGTATTTTCCATTGATCAGCTCCATGAGCACCTGACGGATCTCCCCGTCAGAATTGAAGATATCCTGCGGATAGTAGCCTCCGTTCTGCTCGTAGTTGATAACCTGCTCGGAACTGAGACCAAAGATGAATGCATTTTCCTCTCCTACTTCTTCCACGATTTCCACATTGGCACCGTCCATGGTTCCCAGTGTCACTGCGCCGTTGAGCATGAATTTCATATTGCCGGTTCCGGAAGCTTCCTTGCTGGCTGTGGAGATCTGCTCGGACACATCTGCTGCTGCAAAGATGATCTCTGCATTGGATACCCGGTAGTTTTCGATAAATACTACTTTCAGCTTGCCATTGATGGATTTGTCATTATTAATCACATCAGCAACGGAATTGATCAGCTTGATAGTCAGTTTCGCACGGCGGTAGCCGGCTGCAGCCTTGGCTCCGAAAATAAAGGTTCTCGGGTAGAAATCCATCTCCGGATGTTCTTTGATCTGGTTATACAGATACATAACATGGAGAATATTCAGCAGCTGACGTTTGTATTCGTGAAGACGCTTCACCTGTACATCGAAGATGGAACGCGGGTTCACTTCGATGCCATTGTGCTCCAGAATATATTTTGCCAGACGTACCTTGTTCTGGTATTTGATATTCATGAATTCCTGCTGCGCCTTTTCGTCATCTGCGTAAATGGCCAGCTTCTTAATCTGAGGCAGATCTGTGATCCATTCGTCTCCGATGTGATCGGTTACCCAATCTGCCAGAAGAGGATTGGCATGAAGCAGGAAACGTCTCTGTGTAATACCATTTGTCTTGTTATTGAACTTCTCCGGCATCATCTCATAGAAATCTTTTAATTCCTGATGTTTCAGGATCTCTGTATGCAGTCTCGCCACACCATTGACAGAATAGCTTGCTGCAATTGCAAGATGAGCCATTTTCACCTGTCCGTCAAAGATGATCGCCATCTTTCTTACCTTCTCGAAGTTGTTTGGATATCTCTCTTCAATGGCAATGATAAAGCGGCGGTTGATCTCTTCGATGATCTGATAGATTCTGGGCAGCAGACGGGAGAACAGCTCGATAGGCCATTTTTCCAGAGCCTCTGCCATGATGGTATGATTGGTGTAAGCACAGGTCTTTGTTGTGATCTCCCATGCCTCATCCCATCCCAGATGCTCCTCATCCAGTAGAATACGCATTAATTCGGCAACTGCCATGGTAGGATGGGTATCGTTCATCTGGAACGTAACCTTCTCATGCAGCTTGTGGATATCGCTGTGTTTTTTCTTATATTTAGCGATGGCAGCCTGAATGCTGGCGGAAATAAAGAAGTACTGCTGTTTCAGACGCAACTCTTTTCCTGCATAGTGATTGTCATTTGGATAAAGAACATCCACAATGTTCTTTGCCAGATTCTCCTGCTCCACGGCTTTGCGGTAATCTCCCTTATCGAAGGAATCCAGATGGAAATCCACAATAGCCTCCGCATCCCAGATGCGCAGAGTGTTTACGATCTTATTGTTATATCCCACAATAGGCATATCATACGGAATGGCACGTACTGACTGATAATCTACGTGGACAAAATGATTCTGACGGGTCTTCTCATCATAAACCACATTTACATGTCCGCCAAAACGAACTTCCTTTGCATATTCCGGGCGTCGAAGTTCAAATGGATAGCCATCCTTCAGCCAATTATCCGGCACTTCGATCTGATATCCGTCTTTGATCTCCTGTTTGAACATACCATAGCGATAACGGATACCGCATCCGTACGCGCTGTAGCCCAGGGTTGCCAGAGAATCCAGGAAGCAGGCAGCCAGGCGTCCCAGACCGCCGTTTCCAAGAGCCGGATCCGGCTCCTGGTCTTCAATAACGTTGATGTCAAATCCCAGCTCTTCCAACGCTTCCTTCACTTCTCCATAAGCGGTAAGATTCAGCAGGTTATTTCCCAATGCACGTCCCATAAGAAATTCCATGGACATATAATAAACAATCTTTGGATCCTGCTCTTCATAAGCTTTCTGTGTTTCCATCCAGTTTTCGATAATTACGTCTTTCACAGAATAACAAACCGCCTGAAAAACCTGCTGCGGAGTTGCCTCCTCGATGGTTTTTCGGTAAAGGAATTTTACATTTTCCTTTACGCTTTTCTTAAATTCTTCTTTTTTGAAATGCTTATCGATCATAGATTCCTCCTACTGTAATTTGGAAACGGCCATTGTTACCTTTTCTTTATTAATGTTCCATTCTTTTTCGTAACCTTTTGTCTCTCCCAGCAGCATTTCTTCAGCCAGAACTTCTGACTTGATTTCTTCTTCATGATCTTTCATAACTTTCAGGATCTTGTCATTATCTCTGGCACTGACACTGATCTTGTCTGTCACTTCAAATCCGGCTTCTTTTCGCATGGTCTGTACTTTACTTATGATCTCACGGACAAAACCTTCTTCGATCAGTTCCGGTGTAAGTTTGGTATCCATAACTACCGAAGTATCTCCATCACTTTCTGATACAAACCCATCCATCTGCGCTGTCTCGATCAGAAGATCCTCTTCTGTCAGAACCACTTCCGCGCCGTTAACTTCGAACTTCAGCGCGCCGTTTTCCTTCAGTCCCTTCATGGCTTTTGCACCATCCAAAGAAGAAAGCTCCTGGCGGATCCCATTTAAAAGTTTACCATACTTGGGTCCCACTGTCTTTAACTGCGGTTTAAAACTATATGAAATAAAAGATTCCACATCTTCCGCAAATTCGATTTCCTTGATATTCAATTCATCTGCGATGATATCCAGGTAGAAATCCTTCAGCTCCAGAGGAGCTTTCACATACATTTTTCCAATAGGCTGACGGTTCTTGATATTGGCGGCATTCCGGCATGCACGGCCCAGAACGACGATCTTCAGCAGCTCATCCATATTTGTTTCCAGTTCTTTGTCGATCCATGCGGCATTTGCCTCCGGGTAATCGCAAAGATGGATGCTGACCGGAGCATCTTTATCAATGCTGCGCACCAGATTCTGGTAAATATCTTCTGTCATAAACGGGATCATCGGAGCAGCCAGCTTGGACACAGTAACCAGTGCGGTGTACAGAGTCATATATGCATTGATCTTATCCTGCTCCATGCCTTTTGCCCAGAAACGTTCACGGCTTCTTCTTACATACCAGTTGCTCATGTCATCTACGAAGCTCTGCAGTGCCCGGGCGCTTTCCGGAATCTTGTAATCATTCAGATTCGCATCAACTGCCTGGATCAGTGTGTTCAGCTTGGAGAGCAGCCATTTATCCATAACCGGAAGCTTGTCATATTCCAGTTCATACTTTGTGGCATCAAACTCATCAATATTTGCGTAGAGCACGAAGAATGCATAAGTATTCCACAAGGTCCCCATAAATTTACGCTGTCCTTCGATCACTGCCTTTCCATGGAAA
>UQMI01000091.1 GCA_900542045.1 uncultured Blautia sp. | reverse complement strand
GTGTCAGCGCCGCCGGAACCTTGCTTTTCTCGATTTCTTTGGCAGGCTGGTACACACCCGCAAGGGATAACAGGTGCGTTTCTCTCCAATTTTCCCCGTCCAGTTTTTGCTCTGTGGCGTAAGATAACAGGTCAATCGCCGACTCAAACAGATGAACTGTCCGGCATTTTGCTTCTGCTGGGATACAAAAAGAATAGTTTTTATCACTCCCGGACGCCTCTCCGACAAAGTCTGTACCAATCCCACGCAGAGCCGCATAACGGGGAATTCCGCTCTGATCCATCCCTACAAAAACAACGTTATGGTGGTTCTCACTCTCATAAATCTGTCCGGTTTTCAGACAATACTGAATCATCTCCATATCAATCCCACGGTTCTGCAGGTAGGAAACAGCGTACGTCTGATAGCGGTAAGGCTTTGGAAGGATCAGCTTTTTCTCTGTTTTCTTTTCGGCTGGTATGGAAACAGGCGGCTGGATCGCCGCCTGTTCCGCTATGGTCTGTACCGCCTGCACGAAGTCATATCCTCTCACTTTGATCAGATAATCCAGTGCGCTCCTGCCCCCGATCCCCCGGCTCCACCACATCCATTTCCCGTTGGAAATCTTCAAACTGTCATGGGTTCTGGTGCTATAAGTGTTCCCGGAGAAATGCACCAGCTCATAAGGTTCATAGTTTTTCAGATAGGTCAGCAGGTCGATCTGTTTCACTCTCTGCACCACTTCCGGCGCAACATAAGGCATAAATATCATCTCCTTTCCTGCCCGTGATTGGATATTCCATAAGTTATTTCAGATATCCGGGCATAAAAATAGCCGGATGATCTTCTTTTTTGAAAACCATCCGGCTATGTACTATAAGTTTTTATTTTATTTTTACTTATGTAGTTAAATACGATACGAATCCGCTACTGACTCTAACTTTTTATAATCACAATGGAATTTAAGGACTTTTCCAGTTTTTATCTGCTTTTCATATATTTTCGTTGCTTTTTGTCGAATGCCATCCTGCACATTTTTACAAAAAGCATACTCTTTATATGTCAATACCCGCCAGTCATGCTCGTCTTTTGGTATATCTGACGTCAACTCTAAATCCACATAAGAAAACACTCCATCTATCACTGGAATCATCTTTTTAATCTCAAGAATAGAAAGGATTCGTTTCTTATAGTAGTCAAAATCTTCTGCTGGAACGCCTTTTTTTGCCAATGCTGCAGTGTTTGTAACATTCACAATAATATCTTTGTCATCATAAACAGCCGTCCGCATATCAATAATTTCATATATCCTATAATATGATTGATGTACATCTGCCCAGGATTTGTGTTTCTCTTTTGCAGAAGTAAGCGGTATTACATATTTTCTGTCATGATTTGTTACCAATATTCCCAGAAATGGCTTTTTTGCGTAATCCGCACTTCTTCTATACATTACTTCACTATCGACATCATGCAGTGCCTGCAAATAATTTAAATCTACCTGAACAATTTTAAACTCTTTGAATTTCATTGTACTTCTCCTAAAAATATAGGGGAAGCATTTTGCTTCCCCTATAAGCCTTATCGTCTCCCATTTCATAATCTCAAAGATTATATTCTTCGGTAGGGAATCACCAAATCTTTATCGTCTCTCACTTCAACGCCTTTGGTGGAGAATCACCACACGTTATCGTCTCCCATTTCATAATCTCAAAGATTACTAAGGCAGGGAATCGCCTTTCTTTAATTATAATTATACACGCTTTCACATTGATGTCAAGATACCCTCGCTGCTCCTACTTGTGTCTGCGTGTATATAATAGTATATGCGATAATTTAAAAATTACAAGATTTTTTTTAGATTGCCCCGATCTTTTTCAGATACGCATATCCGTCCGTATGCCCCCGGAAATAGATCTGGCAGCGTTCTATCGTCTCTTTCTCAAACATCCTGCTCATATATTGCCTCACAATTTCATGTTCCTCGGCAGTAAGGCTGATGGCTCCACTCCCTTCTGTCACTTCCAGAATAAACGGATATCTGCTCTCCATCTCTCCCAGTTCCTGGCACATATTGGCATAGTCCTCGTCCTGTTTTTTCAGATCCACCATGATATCGCTGTCGATCTCCATAAAACTGTCTTTGATCCGCTCCACCAGATCATAAAAATCTGTCTTCTCCAAACTGTTCATCCTCTCTGTTCTGCTAATCTGTTCTCATTTCTTACTATATCCAGTTTTCAATCTTTCTACAATCCAGTCTGCTATTTCCTACAAAAATTCCAGTAGCTGCAGCACTTCTATGGTATGCTGACATCCCATGAGATAAAGCTGTATCCGTTCATAATCTTCCCGGTCTGCGTCCAATGCGAGAAATCTGGACAGTGCTTTTGTCTGTTCCAGCGTCAGATTCATCGGCGTTTCGATTTTATCCCGGTCGATCAGCGTGGAAATAAACGGATATTGGAAAAGAAGTTTGTCGCTTTCCTCTACACTCCGGCTGTATTGTGGGGACGTTTTCAGGCGCTTTTTGCAGTTCTCACTGACGGTATCTACGACAGCACACATCCAGATCGGCAGATCATCCGTATCGATCTCTGCTATCTTCATAGCCTTTCTTTCCCTCCTTTCCTCTGCCACTATAGCAGAGATTGCCTCTCCCGGCGATTGTGCGTTTCTGCTGTTCGCACATCAGGCAGGCTATGTACCACGGTATCAGTCTCCCGATACCGCTTTTCTTACCGCACCCAGGCCGTTTTTTCCCGTTCCGGCTCGATTTCCTCTGTTTCCGGTTCTTCCTCCATCACAACCCGGTCTTTCTTATCCATATCCAGAAGCACGTTCAGTTCCCCCAGCCGTGCCACTTTCTCTGCCAGTTCTTTTTCCTGCGGAAATTCTTTCTGCGCCTCCACTTTCGCTGTCTCCAACTGGCTTTTTGCCGTCTCAAGCTGTTCCCGGCAACGGGAAAGATTGTCCGGCAGCTCATTCATCTTATTGTCAAGCCTTGTGATATTTCCATAAATGTCCGTTCCAAGCGGCACTTTATAAGTTCCTTTTCCATGTAACGCAATCACAAATTCCTGGCCGACAGAAGAATAGGACAGCTCCATCGAAAGTCCACGATAAGCCCCCAGTAACACAGGCTCCGGAGATTTCATGGCTTTGCAGGCGTCAATAATTGCCTGTCCTGCCTCCTTTTTCTCCGTGTAAGAGTGATCCCCGATCTGCATGACTGGAAAGGTTTCCCGATCCAGCGGTGTGTGCGCCTTGACCTGGGCAATGTCTGCCTCATACTGCGTGATCCATGTCTCCTGCTCTCTGATCCGTGCCGGAAGATGTTTTGCCACCTGATCCTCCATCTCATATTTCTGGTTCAGAAAGCTCTGCTTTAAAAGCTGCAGCCTGGATACCTGTATATCCAGATCCATCTTTTCTTTGATGTGCGGGTTTCCGGTGGCAAGCGCCTTGATCTCCGCATAGGACAGAGCCACTTCGTCTATGTCCTCCACACTCCGGGCCGGACTTTTGGACGTCATGATCTGGCTGATATATTTCTGCTTATTCTCAATGGTCTGATAGAGGTATGCGTCAAAGGTTCCTTCTGTCACATACCGGATGATCTCTACTTTCGGGTTCTGATTTCCCTGCCGGATGGTCCTGCCCGCTCTCTGCTCCAGATCCCGTGGACGCCACGGGCAGTCCAGGTCGTGACTGGCAATGATCCGGTCCTGCACATTCGTGCCTGCGCCCATCTTAAACGTACTGCCCATAAGGATACGGACAGCGCCCCGCCGGACTTTGGAAAACAGTTCCTTTTTGCGCACATCCGTATTGGCGTCATAGATAAAGGCAATCTCCTCCGGCGGGATTCCCTTTGCCAGAAGTTTATCCCGGATGTCATTGTACACACTGAATGTACCGTCTGTTTTTGGTGTGGACAGGTCGCAGAACACAAGCTGCGTCAACTTTTTCTCTTTTCCGTCTTCCCAGTGCCGGTAAATTTCTTCTACGCAGGCGTTGACCTTGCTCCCCGGATCATCCGGCAGGAGCGGGTTGGAAAGCCTCTGGTCGAGGGCCAGTTTCCGCCCGTCATTGGTTATCTTGAGCATGTTGTCTTCCCTTGGATTGACTTCATTGTTCCGCACTCTCTCCGCACGGTTTCCCAGTTCTTCCACCATTTCTTCCTGCAATTCGGTAGGTTTTACTTTTACCACCCGGTATTCTGCCTCCGGTACAGGCAGATTCAGCATATCTGCCGTCTGGATATCTGCCACTTCCCGGAACATCTGCATAAGTTCCGGCAGGTTGTAAAACCGGGCAAACCGTGTTTTCAGCCGGTAGCCGTTCCCCTCCGGCGCAATCTCCAGAGCGGTCACAGTCTCCCCAAAAGTAGACGCCCATGCGTCAAAATGCTGTAAGCTTTTCTCCGCCAATGTTCCATACTGCAGATAACGCTGCATGGTATAAAGTTCATAAGGTAGGAAACGCCACGCCATACTTCCTTTCGTCCGTGGTCTTGGCG
>UQMI01000090.1 GCA_900542045.1 uncultured Blautia sp. | reverse complement strand
TTTCAGGGAATAGTCATGAACACGCTGCATGTCTTCCCGGGTAAACATACTCAGTTTCACGTTTCTCATCAATCCCATAGACACCTCCGTTTTTGCGTTTCATTTTTTTGATTATCGTTTCACTTTTTAAATTTTATATTTCAATTTTAACACTTCTTTTCAGAAATCTCAATTATTTTATTCAAAATTATTTGCTATATTTCTTTTTTTGTTTTTGTTTAAAATGCTTATTGCCAGAGTTTCTATTTGCAGATATAATGAAAATGGAATTTTATACTAAAAAGGGGAGAAAACTATGTCAGAAGAAAAGAAAATAGAACCTATACAGGCTGTAGAACGCGCTTTGCAGGTATTGGAAATCCTGTCAGAAAAAGGCAGCATGAGTTTGAATGACCTGCATAAAGAAATAAAAGTAAATAAGGCTTCTCTTCTCCGCCTAACATTTACCCTTGTACAGAATGGCTATCTTGATAAGCATCCCCAGACCGGAAATTATTCTCTGACAACAAAGGCTTATGAAATAGGTGTACGTGCGATTCAAAGTCTGGACAAATTTTCATTGATCAATTCCATTCTAGCTGATCTCAGTACGGAAACCGGAAGAATTGCACAGTTTTCCATAGAAGACCATCATCAGCTGCTTTGCCTCCAAAGTATTGGTCAGAAGGAATCTACCTTTTCTATTTATACAAATGTAGGAATCCGCTCTCCACTCTACTGCACCAGTGCGGGGAAAGCAATCCTGGCCTGTTACACCAACAGCCAAATCATGGAAAAATGGAAAAAAATGGATGTAAAGCCATTGACTGAAAATACTATTACAGATGTCCATAATTTCCTGAAAGAAATCAGTGAAGTAAGAAACCGCAAATACGCGGTAGACAGAGAAGAAAACGAATACCACGTTTTTTGTGTGGGCGCTGCAATCATGACCGGAACCAACACACCAATAGGCGCCATCAGTATCAGCGGAAGAAGCCTTTCTGCAGACGAGGAAAAACATATTGCAGAAGTCCTGCTTCCATCCGCTAAACTGCTCTCCGGACTTATGGGCTACATTTCTGCTATTTAAAGACCCTCAAATCAAAAACGCTGCCGCATCTATGATTTTAGTCATTGACGCGGCAGCCCCGTTAATCTATGCTTCACTCTGCTTTCCCCAGCACCTTTTTTCTCAGATAACACCAAAATCCTACCAGCACCACATCCGCAAACAGCCAGGCCGCCGGATTAGCAAAACAAAGTCCCAGAAATCCAAACCGGATCCCTACTTCAGCCACCAGGACACGGGCAATGAGTTCACTGACTCCAGCAAACATGGCCGCAAAACTATATCCCATTCCCTGAATGGTATTACGAATGGACAGCAAAAATCCCAGCAAAATAAACGTATACACATTTACCTGCAAATAGAGCAGAATCTGTTCAATAATCTCCGTTTCCCCTGGATCAATAAACAGGGCCGCAATGGGTCTGCCCATTGTCCATAGGATCACGATACAGATCACACAGATGCCTGCCTGCATAAGAATTGAATTCTTTAAACCCTGAACAATCCGCCGGTATTTTCCAGCCCCCATATTCTGACTGCTGTAAGTTGCCATGGTTTGTCCCATACTTTCCAAAGCCGCGGTCAACATATTATAGATTTTTCCTCCGGCTGCCATTGCCGCCACAGCAGCAGCGCCCAGACTGTTTACAGCCACCTGCAGGATAATGGTTCCCACCGCAGTAATAGAAAACTGCAGAGCCATAGGAAGTCCGATTTTCAAAAGCAGTACATTTCTTCTCACACTGAAAGCAAATTCTCCTTTTTGTATCCGAAGCTCCCGATAATGAAGAAAAATAAATGAGAAACTTGCCAGACCGGCCAGCCCCTGAGAAATCACAGTTGCCAGACCGGCCCCAAACGTTCCCATGTCAAAACAGATCACAAACACCAGATCCAGCACAACATTCAGCAGCGCAGCCGCGATCAGCGTTATTAAGGGTGTCCGGCTGTCTCCCACCGCCCGCAGAATAGCAGAAGCCATATTGTAAAGCATGGTGCATCCCAGACCGGCCAGAATCACGATCAGATATGCATAGGCCTCTTCCATAACTTCTACAGGAGTATTCATTGCCAGCAGGATTTTCCTGCAAAATGCCATAGTCAGCGGTGTCAAAAGCAGGGTTACCAGACTTCCCTGATAAATCGTATTCATAATATTTCTGCGCAGTTCTTTCTGATCCCCGCTGCCAAAACTCAGTCCGATCCGTACGCCATAGCCGGCTGTGATTCCCATAATAAATCCGATAATCAAAAAATAAATACTTCCGGTGGCTCCCACACCTGCCAGAGCATTTACCCCTACATACTTTCCCACAATAATAGAATCAGCCATGTTGTAAAATTGCTGAAATAAATTTCCCAGAAACAACGGAAACCAAAAGCCGATGATCAGATTCATCGGTTTTCCCACAGTCATATTCTTCATCTGTCTTTCCCTCCTGTTCCGTTTTTATAGATGATCGAATGTTATTCCTCTGCTTCCAGAATTTTCACATCCCAGTCTTTCAGTTCGATTCTTTCTCCCTGCACATAGCTTTTTCCTTCCAATAGCTCCTTTCCCTTTTTCCAGGGACAGGAGATTACTGCAGAATCCTCACTGTAATGCAGGATATAATGCAAATACGTCCCTTTCCGGCTTACACCGCTGCGAAGAACTACCGGCCACTGAACAGACGGCACCTCAATTTTCGCATCTTCTGCCGCTTGCCGATATAAATCCTTTAACACCTCGCCAGAAGTATAACATCCGATATAATAGGCCTTTCCTTTTCCAAAGCTGCACTTAGTCATGCCGCTGTACTTGCCCCAGTATCTGTGTCCGTACGATCCCAGGCTCTCCGCACCCTGAAGATTCAAAAGCTCAGCAAAATAAGAAACAGGATACCCATGCAGAGTGGTCCGTCCCGGCTCCGTAAACTGATTATAGCTCATGCCGAAGCATGTATGCAGTCGGTGTGGCTGTGTGTCTGAATATACCTGTAAATATTCATTGGATACAAAGGACTTAAAGGAACTTACCAGAACACCTCCCTGCTGTACAAATTTTTCCAGAGATGCCAGCAGTTCTTCGGAAGCGCTATAGAGAGCCGGCGTTATTATCATACGGTATTTCTCTGTCTCCAGCGACTGAACGTCCACTACGTCACATTCGATGTTCATCTCATAAAGATTATCGTACATCCAGCGGACTACATCGTTATAACTCAAATTCCGGTCAATAGGAAACCATTCCAGCGCAGTCAGGGAACGGTTATCTACCACCAGTGCCACCGCATTTTGTTTCTTCATTCCACAGAGCTTCTCTGCCAGCTGCTTCCACTCACTGCCTATCATACAGGCTTCCTCGAAAGTGGGATTCTTTTGCAGATCGTGGCTTAACAGTCCTTTCCAGTAAGTCTCATACCCGTTGTGAATGGAATGCCAGTTCCAGTAGAGAAGTCCGGCGGCTCCGGACGCCAAATGACTATAGGCCTGCAGACGAAGCTGTCCGGGATAAGGTGTCCAGTATTTAAAGGCCTGGGCCTGGCATTCCAGCACCAGGTAATTATCTTTTTTCAGACTGCGGATGGAGTCCCCGCAAAAAGCAATTTCTTTTCCAGTCAGAAAATCCTGCCCCGGATGATAAATATCCGTTCCAGCCAGTGTCACCGCCTTTACTGCCTCCGCATGACAGATATCCGGCTGCACTCCGTAAGAATGTCCATCCTGTGCAATATCCGCTCCAAATTTTTTCCATTCAAAATCCATATTATGGGTTATAAACTGATCTTCCCGCTTATACTCCATCACCAGTTTTCCCTGCCATGCCAGATATTCCGCTGCAGTCTTTCGCTGAAAATGAGCAAATTCTCCCGCCAGCCCGCCATGAATGCATCCTTTCATATCCGGAAAGTCTTCCCAACTGTCAATAGAATTGCTCCAGTAGGCCAGCCCGAATACCTGATTCAGACGTTCCGGCGTCTGGAATTTCTCCTTCAGGTATTCCAGAAATCCTTCCTGCATTTCTTTTCCCATATTCCCGTAATGCTTGGTCTCATTATCGATCTGATATCCGATCACGCAGCTTCTTCCGGCTGTATGCTCCACCAGAACCCGTATCACCTGTTCAGCATGCCTGCGAAATGTTGGATTCAGCAAGTTGATCAGCTGACGCCGGCCATAAGCTTCCCGGCCGGATTTTGTTTCCACCATCACTTCCGGATCCTTCTTTTCCAGCCAGGATGGAATCGCATAGGTGGGCGTACCAATGATTATATTTATGGAGTTTTTCTCCGCCATATCCAACACCGAATCAATATAAGAAAAATCAAACGTCCCCTCTCTGGGTTCCAATGTACTCCAGGTAGATTCCGCAATACGCAGCACATTCATCCCGGCTTCCTTCATCATCTGTATATCTTTTTCCAGACGGCTGCAGGGCATATATTCCGGATAATAAGCTGCCCCAAATAAGAATTCACTTTTCAATCTGTTTTCCTCCCACTTTTTATCAAAAATCATACTTGCCCTATG
>UQMI01000089.1 GCA_900542045.1 uncultured Blautia sp. | reverse complement strand
ACAGATATCTGTACGCTGGCAAAATTAAATGGAAAAAGGATCACCAGGGAAGGAGTGGAGCATTTTTTTCAGGAGGACGGGCTTCAGGCAGAACAAATGGAGAAAGTGCTGGATTACCTGCGGATCCAGGGGATTCGGATCACGGATGCACAGGAGCAGGAGGAAGAAACGGACAGAACGGAGAGAAAACAGGAGACCGTATCTCTGACGCCGGAAGAGGAGGCCTACCTGAAAGAATACAAAAAGACACTGAAGGCGCCGGGGACGGGATCTGTTTTGGAAAATTATCTGTGGAATGTCATAGAGATTGCCAGGGAATACCATTACGCTTCGCTGTTTATCGGTGATCTGATTCAGGAAGGGAATATCAGTCTGATGCTGGCCCTGAAGGAGGAAAACACGGAAGGTGCGGGAGAAGAGCGGCTGGAGGCGGCCATCCGGCAGGGATTGGAAAATATGACCAGGGAACAGGCACAGCAGAAATATGAGGATGATTTTCTGGTGGAAAAGGTGCGGCATCTGGAAGAATCCATACGGGAGCTGGCAGACGGAGTGGGTGAAAAGTCCAGCATTGAAGAACTTTCTGCCTATCTGGATATGGAAGAAGAGGAAATACGGGCGGTACTCCGCCTGACCGGGGATCTGGATGATTAGAGAAATTCCCCTTGAGAAATACTATATATTGTGATACAGTATATAATTGCAACAACATATAGGAGGGTTTCATTATGGAGACAGAACAATGGCTGGGGCAGGACAACCAGCTTGGAATGGATATCTGGAAAAATAAATATTGCTGTGAGGGCGAGGACTTCGAGCAGTGGCTGACCAGAGTCAGCGGCGGAAATGAAGAGATCGCCCAGTATATCAGAGAGAAGAAATTTCTTTTTGGAGGACGGATCCTCTCGAACCGGGGACTGCACGATAAGGGCAGAAAGGTCACATATTCCAACTGCTATGTGATCGCGCCGCCGGAGGATGAGATCGAAAGTATTTTTGACTGCGCCAAGAAGCTGGCCAGAACGTACAGTTACGGCGGCGGATGCGGGATCGACATCTCTACGCTGAGCCCCAGAGGAGCGCGGATCAATAATGCGGCCAAGGAGACCAGCGGAGCCGTATCTTTTATGGAACTGTATTCTCTGGTTACGGCGCTGATCGGTCAGAACGGCCGGAGAGGTGCGCTGATGATCTCCATTGACTGCGCCCATCCGGATGTGGAAGAGTTTATTGATCTGAAAACAGATCTGGAGAAAGTGACCAAGGCCAATATATCTGTGCGCATCCGGGAAGATTTTATGGAAGCCGTAAAGAAAAATGAGCCGTATCTGCTGCATTATACCCGTCAGACCACAGGGGAAGTGATCGAGCGCTGGGTCAATGCAAGAGAGCTGTTTCATCATATTGCAGAGACCAACTGGGATTATGCAGAGCCGGGCGCTCTTTTCTGGGACCGGGTCAGAAGCTGGAATCTGCTGAGCAATACAGAAGAATTCGAATACGCCGGGGTCAATCCCTGCGCAGAAGAACCACTCCCGGCAGGAGGAAGCTGTCTGCTGGGCAGTATCAATCTGTCGGAATTCGTGGTGAATCCATTTACGGAAAATGCTTTTTTTGATTTTGATGCATTCCGGAAATGTGTACAGGCTTCCGTACGGGCGCTGAATGAAGTGCTGGAGGAAGGGCTGGAACTGCATCCTCTTCCGGAGCAGAGAGAAAGCGTGGCCAAATGGCGCCAGATCGGACTGGGCATCATGGGCCTGGCCGACGCCATGATCAAACTGGGAATCATCTACGGAGAAGCGGAGGCTGTGGAGATCAGCGACAAGATCGGATTTGCCATGGCGGACGCGGCTGTCTACGCATCGGCATTGCTGGCAAAGGAAAAGGGCGCTTTTCCGGCATGCAATGTGGAAGAAATTATGGAAACTCCGTATTTCAAGGCCAATACCACAGAGAAGACCGCAGAGGTGGTACGCAAATACGGTCTTCGCAATTCCCAGCTCCTTACCATAGCGCCTACGGGAACCCTGTCTACCATGCTGGGAATTTCCGGCGGCATTGAGCCGGTCTATGCCAATTATTATGAACGGAAAACCGAATCCCTGCATGGAACAGACGTTTACTACAAAGTCTATACCAAGATCGTGGAAAATTATATGAAAGAACATGATCTGCAGGATGACAAATCCCTGCCGGAATATTTTGTGACGGCAATGATGCTGGATTACCGCCAGAGGATCGACATGCAGTCCATCTGGCAGACTCACATTGATGCGTCCATCAGTTCCACAGTCAATGTGCCCAACAGCTTTACCGTGGAAGAGACGGAAAGTCTGTATCTGTATGCCTACGAAAAAGGACTGAAAGGAATTACCATTTTCCGGGACGGCTGCAAACGGATCGGCATACTCAATACCAAGGAGAAAGAAAAGTCTGCAACAGCAGGAGAAGGCCTGAAGCGCGGAGAGATTATTCTTGTTACCGATGATGTGGTGGGCAAGAAGAGAAAGCTGATGACCGGCTGCGGAAGTCTGCACTGCATCGCGCTGTTTGATCCTTATACCGGTGCTCTTCTGGAGACGTATCTCAGCAAGGGCTCTACAGGAGGCTGCAACAACTTTATGATCGGTCTTTCCCGTATGATCTCCATCAGTGCCAGAGGAGGAATCGATATCCACACGATCGTGGATCAGCTGAATTCCACAGGCTCCTGTCCTTCCTATACGGCCCGCCGGGTTACGAGAAAGGATACCAGCAAAGGCGCCTGCTGTCCAATGGCTGTGGGAAATGCCCTGATGGATATGTACAATGAGATGCAAAAAGAACTGGAAGAAAAGCACGGGTCTGCGAAAATTCCAAAAAAGAAAGCGCCGAAGCCCAGGGTGGTGACGGTAACTCCCACGCCTTCGGACCGGATGTATTGTCCGGAATGCGGAGAACCGGTGGTGTTTGAAGGTGGCTGCAACGTATGCAAGAGCTGCGGCTGGAGTAAGTGCCAGTAAAATAACAGTGTGCTGATCGAGGCCAGATGGATTGTTTCGCATTTTGCGGCCCTGGCTCAGAGCAGCTCCCTGTATCTATAAGATATTCTGCAAAAAGCAGTTGCAAAAACAGGTCGATTGTTATAGACTAAAAGAAAAAAGGTCTATAACAATCGACCTGTCTGCGTTCCCGGAAAAACGGGGCCAGGATCAGCGGATATCCGGATAACAGACAGGGTACGAAGGGCTGACCGGGAAGAATGTGCAGTGCTCCAGATGGGGCAGTGTCTGCAGACAGAGAAGGGAGGAATACGGATGGAACAGGGAAAACTGTGTGACAGCGATTACCGGTTTATGAGGATCGTATGGGAGCATGCTCCGGTAGGGTCCGGAGAGCTGGTGAAGCTGTGTGAAAAAGAGCTGGGCTGGAAAAAGTCCACCACCTATACAGTGATCAAAAAGCTTTGTGAGAAAGGTTACATTGCGAATGAACATGCCATGGTGAAGGCTCTGGTCTCCAGGGAGAAGGTACAGCAGCAGGAGAGCGATTATTTTGTACGGCGGACGTTCGGCGGATCTCTGCCTGGTTTTCTCACTGCTTTTCTGGGAAACCGCAGGCTCAGTGAGGATGAGGCCAGAGAACTGGAAGAACTGATCGCCCGGCACAAGGAGGGATCATGATGATACAGTGGATGGAGAGTCTGTTTACGGAAGTGCTGGGAAAAAATCTGGATGCGGCAGTGGTGGTTCTGTGTATTCTCTGTGTTCGCGGGATCGTGGGCAGGTATGCCAGAAAATATGCCTATCTGCTCTGGAGTGTGCTGGCGGTACGGCTGTTGTGGTTCTGGCCGGTAACCAATTATTTCAGTTTCTTCCGTCTTCCGGTGTTTAAAAGTGATCTCTGGCAGAACACCCGGCAGCTGCCGGAACGCCTGAAGGAGTATGGAAGTCTTGGGAACAGTGATGCTCTGCTGTCCGGTACGCAGATGCAGGCGGAAGTTCTGCATCCGGAAGCCGTATCCCTGACCCTGGCCCAGAAAGTGCTGCTGGGCGGAACGGTACTATGGCTTGTGGGAATCCTGCTGTTTCTGGTGTATTTTTGTGTCTCCTATCTGCGCATGAAACGGCGCGTCCGGTTTGCTGTGCGGATTGAGGATGGGATCTGGCAGGGCGACTGTGTGCCCTCTCCCTTTGTAATGGGAATTTTCCGCCCGCAGATCTATCTGCCCTCCGGTCTGGATGAGCGACAGATGCGGCATGTGGTCTGTCATGAAAAACAGCATATACGGAGGAAGGATTATCTGGTAAAGCTGCTGGCCTTTTTCCTGCTGGCAGTGTACTGGTTCCATCCGCTTATCTGGCTGTCGTATTTTCTGATGTGCAGGGATATGGAGATGAGCTGCGATGAAGCAGTGCTGAAAGAGTTGGGTATGGAGGAGAAAAAAGCCTACAGCGCCACTTTGCTGGCCTTTGCTTCCGGCAAAACAGTACCGGGAAATCTCCTTGGATTCGAGGAAAATAGTGCAAAAAGCCGGATCCGGCATGTGCTGCGTTACCAGAAACCAGGTACCGTGCTGGCAGAAATTTTGTCACTGGTCTGTGTCCTGTCTCTGACTATATGGGGATTTAATCACCAGAGCGAAGCTGATGCCGGACAGGAAAACGCCGGAGGATCCGGCAGCCAGATCCTGGCGGATTCGGAAGAAGGAGGAACCGTTTCGGAGCAGGCACAGCAGCTGTATGAGGCGGGTACACCATATCTGGGAGATGCATCGGCGGTGGGAAATCTGCTTTCTCTGCTGGGACAGCAGGGCTATCTGCCGGAACTGGACTATACCCTGGAGCTGCAGACCAGTGAACGGCCCTATGTGCTGCAGATGAATTTTTCCGATGGGGAAGGGGATACAGAAGAGGTGCTGGCATACATGGGGCAAAGCGGAACCCTTATGCTGGCCCTTGTGGAGAATCTGGACGAGATCCGGTGGGGCTTTTCCTATGGAGAAGAAGAGAATTCTGTGATCTACTACTGGGACGCAGAGGCATCCCGGGCCATGTTTCCTTCTCTGGAGGATGTGAAAAGTTATGGAAAGAGTCCGGAAGCGGTGGAGGAACTGCTGGAAATACTTGCGCAGGAGAATATGGGAGAGCAGCAGGAGACGATTTCCACCGTGGGAGGCGCAGACGGCCCTACTTCTGTATATATTTCTTGAGTTTCCGTGAACAGCCATCAGACGATGAGAAATTTTGGATAATTCTGCGGAAATTCAAGGGTCTGTTCTATTGACGGATAGAACAAAATGTGCTAGAATAACACAAAGCTGAAAGAACAGAGCTTTTACACTTCTTTATGCATGGTCTATT
>UQMI01000088.1 GCA_900542045.1 uncultured Blautia sp. | reverse complement strand
AAGAGCCTCCGGTGGTTCGGATGCTCCTGTCATTTAATAAGGTCTGTATGAAGTTGCGGTAGATCCGGCAGCGTGGAAAATCTACGATTTGTTTGAGTTCTAATTGGTATTCCATAAGTAAGCCTCCTAATAAAAAGGGCTGACAACGAATGTCAGCCTGTCAAAATGATATGATTTGTCAGTAGGTATTGAGAGAGTGCAGAAGCCAGTTGGGTTCCTCTGGTCTGACACACCCCATTGCATTTTTATTGCATTTTTAAATTTTGTTTTATTGTTTTATAGCGCTTTATAATCGCTAAAACCCTTGTAAATAAGCCAATCTTTGTTTATATCGCTTACCGTCTGTCTGGGTATTCCATAAGTAAGCCTCTCTTTCTGAAATAAAATAGAGGCAGCATGATGATGCTGCCTCTAGCCAATCGTTCGGTTGAATGTCACCTTTTTTCTATTAATTCTGGATGTGAGGATATCCTGCCAATATCCCTCCATCATCCCTTTTGCATCGAAAAAGCCTTGCCAAAGTCAAAATCTTGATTTATACTGAATTTGCAAGAAATTTATCATTCAGGCTGTTTCGAGCCGGTAAAAAATCCCCATTTTTCGGGACTCTAAGTTCCATTTCGTACCAAGACGTTCTGGGAAAATCGGTTGGCACTAAATGACTTAAAATCCCGTGGGTAGTGATACCCGTACCGGTTCGATTCCGGTCTGCGGCATGTAAAGCTCTTGAGTTTTCAAGGGCTTTTTCTTTTTGTGCTGCATTTCTGCTGTATAGCTCTGTAAAATACGCATTCGTAATTTCATTTTCATTCATTTCCTGTTCTTTCTCCTTTATGGTATGGCTGCAGATTGCTTTTACTTTATAATCTTCCAACTGCTCCTGGCCATGATGCGGCTGTCCGGGATGTGTGTCGTTCGGAAAAAGGAACATAGGAGGCGGACGGTTGCGCCAGCTGGCACAGTCACGAAAAGGTGCTTGTAAATATGAAAGCTTCATATCCCTTTTTGCTTGTATGCAGCATAAAATTAGATTATACTGTAGATATCGGTTAAGCAAATGGATACGTGTGGGAGGATAACAAATGAGTGATCATAATGAAGAATTTAAAAAAATGAAAGTACAGTTACAGGAGGATGGGTACAAAGAAAAAGACGTTACCATTTCATCTGGAAAAGCAATGGGTTTGGGAGTTCTGTATGCTCTTCCCTTTGTAGTGATCATTGGTCTGCTGTATCGTTTTTTACTGATTGAAAGGGCACACCTGTCAGAAGTAGGGGGACTTTCATTTTATATTATGTTTATTGTGATCATTGTTATTTCCGTTGTAATACATGAGTTGCTGCATGGCATTGGCTGGGCGATTTCCAGCGGCAAAGGATGGAGTGTGGTTCATTTTAATATCAACGCAATGATGCCGAGTTGTGCCTGTAAGGCTGCATTGAAAAAGAAACAATATCTGATCGGTGTATTGACACCTTTTGTAATATTAGGTTTAGGAAGTGTACTGTTTGTATATGTATATCCCGGCACGGTATCTTTGCTTACTATGATGGTTAATTTTATTGCTGCAGGAGCAGATTTGATTATTGCTTCTAATGTATTAAAAGAGCATGACAGTCTGATTGCTGACCATCCGACAGAAGCAGGATATGTTGCATTTTATAAATAAACTCCGACTGGAGGACATGAATGTGAAGTGGCGGACAATTTTTATTTCAGTATTGGTCTTTGCATTAGGATTGGCAGGCTGCAGTAAGCGGACGATGGATTATATCATGGAAAATGAGCCAAGTGTTGCTGGAATTGTAGAAGAAGTACAAGACAGTTATCTTATAATTTATATTCGTACAAAAGGTTATCCGGATGGGGCAAGCTGTAAAGTTTCATTAGAGATGGAAAGCGAAGACAGTTATACAGATATTTCTGTTGGCGATGAAATTGTTGTGTATTATAATGGTGAAATAGAAGAAAGTGAACCGCTGCAAATAAATTCTGTATATGGCATTACATTAAAAACTTCTGTGAATCAAGATGAGGAATAATTAGAATTTAAAAGAATAAGCAGTTGAGTTTTTTGAATACTACAGATTTGATGAAGTCTCCAAGATTTTTTCTTTCAGAATTTTTGAAATAGGGCTACCGCAATCCCATTGGCTTTAGACAATGGGGAGTTCACCAGTAAAACGATTTGATTTCGGTCTGAAATATAAAACCAAACCCCGAGAGCTTTTTATTCATCGCGAATGAAGAGTTTTCGGGGTTTTTATGTGACAGGAAAGCAGAAAAAAAGACCAGAAGCTGCCTGTTTGTTTTCTGATATTCTTATGTAAAGTATTTTTACCATTATACGGCACAGATTGAGGAATCCGGGATTACCACTGTTCGCCAGACGGGCGCTACGGGCGCAGCCCCTGTTTTTCGATTCCCACCGTGTTTTGGGCCGAGCGCTACGGGTGCGGTCCCTCTTTTCATCTTTAAGCCCGTAAGTGGACCCGGTTTGGTACGTGTCAAATAGAGATATTGGTCTTTACGCCCGTACATAGACACAGTCAAGTACGGGAGAAATGCTGATATTCATCTTTACACCCGTAAGTATACCCGGTTTGGTACGTGTCAAATAGAGATATTGGTCTTTACGCCCGTATGTGGACACAGTTAAGTACGGGAGAAATGCTGATAATCGTTTTTACACCCGTAAGTGGACCTGGTTTGGTACGGGCAAAATGCGGACTGTCGGGATTGCAACCGTATATCAGACCGAATTGGCACGGCACAGACGGGGATATCCGAATTTGCAACCGTATACGGAGCTAATAGCAGATCCCGGGGGCTGCCGCCGCATGGGATCTCGCTGAAAATTGAAAAAAGGGACTTGCTTGTGACGCTGCGTAATGACTTATAATAGGCGTCAGGAGGTAAGTGATTATGACAAAACACAGAGCAATTCCGGAGGGATTTATGACAGTTGGCGAAGCAGCAAAGAAAATGGGTGTTACCGTCCGGACACTGCAGTATTATGATAAAGAAGGACTTTTCTCTCCATCGGCGGAGAGCGAAGGAGGGCGCAGGCTTTATACAGATAAAGATCTGGTTACACTGCACCAGATCATCTCTTTGAAGTCGCTGGGGTTTTCTTTGGAGGATATCAAACAGCGGCTGATATCGCTGGAGACACCGGCGGATGTGGCAAATGCTCTTGCGAAGCAGGCTGATGATCTGCGCAAAAAAATAGAGCAACTCAATGCTTCTCTGACAGCCATCGAGCAGCTGAAAGCGGAGGTTCTGCAAATGCAGGCGGTGAACTTTAAGAAATATGCAGATATTATTGTTAACCTGCAAATGAAAAATGATTTTTACTATCTTATTAAGCGATTTGATGATGATACTCTCGACCATATACGCGGTCAGTTTGATCAGAAAAGCGGCCTGGACTTTATGGACCGGTTTAACCGTTTGAGTGATGAGATCCTGAATCTTCAAAAGGAAAATGTACCGCCGGAAAGTGAAGAGTGTCAGCAGGCTGTAAAAGAATATTGGAGCCTGATCATGGAGTTTACAAAAGGTGATATGCGTATGCTCCCGAAATTGATAGAATTTGGCAATATTGAAACTGCCGCAAATGCATGGGAAGAAAGACAGAAGATTATTAACGAGTATTTAGAGCCAGCCTTGCAGGTCTATTTCGCAGGGCTTGGAGTCAATCCGTTTGAGGAAGGAGGGGCTGGAGACGATTCCCTTGAGGAGACAGGTTCTGAAGCCAGTCCGTTCGAGGCAGTAAGGGGCGGGGGCAGTTCAGTTGAGGAGGCAGGGCCATGAGCAGTGCAATACAAGTTCGTGCATTAAAGAAAAGTTACGGCAGTCATACGGTTCTTGAGGGGATCGATCTTCAAATTGAGAAAGGAGAAATCTTTGCGCTGCTTGGGGTAAATGGAGCGGGAAAGACCACGGCACTTGAATGTATCGAAGGTTTAAGGAAATATGACAGCGGTACGATCACTGTAAATGGAAAAATGGGGATTCAGCTGCAGTTGTCCTCTTTGCCTGCGCATATCAGGCCGATGGAGGCGGTAAAGCTGTTTGCAAAATGGAACAGGACAACAATAGATGAGACAATGCTGAATACCCTTGGTATCAGGGCAATAGAAAAGAAGCAGTATCTGCAATTATCTACGGGACAGAAAAGAAGGCTGCATCTGGCGCTGGCGCTGATCGGCAATCCGGATGTTATTTTTCTCGATGAGCCAACGGCGGGACTTGATGTGGAAGGAAGACTGTCGCTCCACGAACAGATCCGGGAACTCAAGTCACACGGAAAAACCATCGTTCTGGCAAGCCATGATATGGCGGAAGTGGAAAATTTGTGTGACCGCATTGCCATTTTAAATAGAGGAAAGATTGTCTTTTGCGGCACAGCTTCGGAACTGACCGATCAGGTAGGAAGAAAATATCTGATCCATATCCGGACACAGCAGGGAAACCATACTTATGAAACGGATAATATTGAAGATACTTTGCTTTTACTGCTTTGGGAATTAAAACAGAAAGAAATCCATGTACTGGATATTAAAGTGGACCGGGGCACACTGGAGCAGCATTTTATGGAAATGGCAGGGAGGGAAACTGAATGAGCGGTTTTTTATGTGATCTGCGGGGATCGCACTGCGGCGGCGAGGAAGAAGGACGCCAGAAACAATCCGCTGCAGGCGGAGAATCCTGCATCACAGGATTCTTTTATGGGGCTGTAATACAGTGGAAATTGGATATACGGAGCAGATCACTGCTTGTTACCTGTTATATTGTTCCGCTTCTTTTCTTTTTGCTTATGGGCGGCATTTTTACTTCTGTTATGCCGGAAATGAGAAGTACACTGATACAGACTATGATTGTTATGAATGTTTCCATGGGTGCGTTCATTGGGCTTCCGCCATCTCTGATCGAAACATATGGAAGCGATGTGAAAAAAGTTTATAAAGCAAATGGAGTGCCGTTTGGCTTCGGCCTTGTTACCATGCTGCTCTCTGCATTTGTGCATTTGCTGCTCAGCTGCAGTATCGTATTGCTGCTTGCGCCTGTACTGTTTGAGGCAGCTTTGCCGGCACAGATTCCGGTTTTCTTTGCTGGTCTTGCCGTATACATAATTGCATCACTTAGCGTAGGAAGCATCCTGGGACTGGCTGTAAAAAATCAGGCAAAACTGACAATGATCGCGCAGCTGGTATTCCTGCCTTCGATCCTGCTTTCGGGAATTATGTTTCCCATGGATTTGCTGCCCGGGTTTCTCAAAAGTATAGGACGTATCTTTCCCGCTTCCTGGGGGTACCGGCTGCTGCTGGATCACGGATTTTGCTTCGAAAATCTATGGTACCTGATCCTTGTATTCTGCGGGGCGGCGGCTGTATGTGGAATCCTGTTGCACAGGCAAAAATATGAATAACAGGGAAGAGTGCGGGAAGTCTCCAGATCTGTCCGCAAGTATGCCTGCGGATACAGAATGACTGATTACATGTCTGCAGGTATGGAAGTTATGCATGAAACCATACCTGCGGATGCGGAAATTATGCCCGAATATATCTGTAAATTAAGATGCAAAATGCTTGCCAATATGATTATAACGAAGGTAAAATGAGAATAACAGAAGCAGGATTGGATGGAAGGCAGACGGGGGAGATTTCCATGAGCATTGTTTGCAGGTCCTGCGGAAAAGAACGGCAGAAAAAGAAATATGAATGATCTCTCGGAATCCTGAGTGATTATGGTCAGCAGACGCTGGCGTTGAACTT
>UQMI01000087.1 GCA_900542045.1 uncultured Blautia sp. | reverse complement strand
TCTTCCGGAAGATAGGGATCCAGGCTTTCTGCTTCATAGGGATAATTCTCCAGAAACCAGCGTACATTTTCTTCATTCTCTTCTGCGGCAATGGTGCAGGTGGAAAACACCAGAGCGCCTCCCTTGCGCACGTAACCGGCAGCCCTGTCCAGGATCGTCCGCTGCAGCAGTACAAGCTCTTCCTGTTTCTGCGGTGTCATCCGATATTTGATATCCGGCTTCTTCCCGATGACTCCATAACCGGAGCAGGGCACATCTGCCAGCACCACATCTGCCATCTTTTCGGAAGCCTCATCGTAGACTGTTGCATCCTGGCATCTGGCCTGCATATTGATCACGCCGCTGCGCTGCATATTTTCACGGATCAATTCTACCTTATACTCTGTCAGGTCTCTGGAATCCACCATTCCATAGCCTTCCATCTTATCTGCCACATGCAGGCTTTTTCCACCCGGAGCCGCGCACAGATCAATAACATAGAAACTCTTTCTGGGCGCAGCCACTTCTGCCACCAGCATGGAGCTCACATCCTGCACCTGTATCCGTCCCTCCCGGAACGCGTCCAGCGTCAGGATATGGTTATACCCGGAAATATAATAAGCATAATCCAGGTAAGGCGCCTTTCGCACCTCCACCCCCTGCTCCCGCAGGCTCTGCAGCGTCTCCTCCTGGGAATTCTGGTACTGCCTGCAGCGTATAGTGGTGGGCTTTTCCTCCAGAAAACTCTTGAGCATCTTCTTCGTAGTGTCGAACCCATAGGCCTTAAGCCACTGTTTTGTGAGCCGCTCCGGCATGGAGTAACGCACACTCAGATAGGCAGTCTCATCCTCTTCCCGTTTTGGGAAAACAACCTCCTGCTGCCTGCGCGCGATCGTCCGCAGCACCCCGTTCACAAAAGGCTTTAAATTATAAAATCCTTTTTTCTGCGCCAGCTTCACCGCCTCGTTGCACACGGCGGAATCCGGCACATGATCCATATATTTCAGCTGATAAACGGCACTTCTTAAGATCTCCCGGATCGGTGCCTTCATCTTGGAAACTTTTACTTTTGAAAAATAATCAATAATATAGTCGATCTGTATCCGGTACTCCAGCGTCCCTTCACAGACTCTTGAAATAAATGCCCGGTCCTGCTTTGGCAAGAACTGATACTTGGTAAGGGTATTGCGGATCGCCAGATGGCAGGGCACCTCTTCCTCTTCCACCTGCAGCAATATCCCCAGAATAATTTCCCTGGTATTTACTCCGTTGATCACATTTTTCCCCCTCTAATCGTCACGTCTTCTCCCCCCGGCCAGAATGACCAGTCTCAGTAACTGCAGTATCGAAGATAACAGCGCCGCCACATAGGTCAGAGCTGCCGCCCGCAATACTTTTCTGGCTCCGTAATTTTCATCCGGCGCCAGGATTCCCGTACTCTCCAGCATCTTCAGTGCTCTGGACGACGCATTGTATTCCACCGGCAGCGTCACCAGCTGAAACAGAACCGCCGCGGAAAAAAGCACAATCCCCGCCGTCAGCAGCGGCTCCATGGCAAAAATAAAACCGGCCAGAAAAACGGGCCATGCCAGTGTGGAGCCCAGATTGGCCACCGGTACCAGTGAACTTCTGATATTCAGCGGCGCATAATTCACTGCATGCTGGATCGCATGACCACACTCATGGGCCGCCACACCCACAGCTGCCAGCGATGTCTGGTTGTAGCTGGACTGTGACAGCCGTACTTCTTTTGCCCGGGGATCATAATGATCCGTCAGTTCTCCGCTCACAGGAACAATATTGACATCATAAATCCCTGCCGCGCGCAGAATCCGCTGCGCAGCCTGTGCTCCTGTAAGTCCGGACATAGAATTTACCCGTCTGTACGCGGCAAATGTGCTTTTCAGTTTTGCCGATGCCGCCAGAGAAATCAACAGGCCGATGATCAGCAGCAGATATGTGCTGTCAAAGCCATAAAAACCCATTCCATAAAACATAAAATGCCTTCCTTTCTAACCACAGCATTCTCCCCTGCCCTGCCTCACCGCTTCTTTCGATCAGCGGCTCCGCGAAAATACCGTTCCGGGATCTATGGAATATCCTCTGAGAAAAGCATCTGTCCGCATACGCTTTTTCCCTTCCAGCTGCAGCTCTGTAATATACAGAGTCCCTTCCCCGGCTGCCACGCAGATTCCTTCCGGATCCACACGGCAAACAGTACCCGGCTGCCTGTCTGTCTGTTCCTGACCGATCCGGCAGCTCCATATTTTTAATACTTTACCATTCAGATACGTATAGGCGCTTGGCCAGGGATTCATTCCCCGCACCAGACGTTCAATTTCCTGCGCACTTTTCTCCCAGCAGATGCAGCCCTGCTTCTTGGTAATCATAGCCGCATAGGGAGTGGAACTTTCCGGCGGCTGCTTCTCATAGAAAGCCGTACCTGCCTCTATGGACGGCAGAGTTTCCACCAGCAGCCGGGCCCCGGTCTGGCTGAGCTTCTCGAACAGGCTTCCTCCGGTTTCGTCCGGCGCCAGCTCCACCTCTGCTTTCGCAATCATATCTCCGGTATCCAGTCCTTCATCCATCCGCATGATCGTCACACCGGACACCTTCTCTCCATCGATCACCGCCTGCTGGATGGGCGCCGCTCCCCGGTATCTGGGCAGGAGAGAGGCATGCACATTGATGCATCCAAAGGGCGCAAGCTCCAGGATCTCCGAAGGAATGATCTGGCCGAAAGCCACCACTACGATCACATCCGGCGCAAGTTCCCGCAGCACCTGAATAAACTCCGGTTCCCGCACCCTCCTGGGCTGATAAACCGGAAGCTGGAGCCGCAGGGCTTCTTCCTTCACCGGTGTAAAGGCCAGATTCTTTCCTCTTCCTTTTGGCTTATCCGGCTGCGTCACCACACCGATGATCTCATGACCCGCTTCATACAAGGCCCGCAGAGCGCCTACGGAGAAATCCGGTGTTCCCATAAACACAATTTTCATCTTCTATCTACTCCTCGTCTTCGTCATATACCACGCTGTGAAGCTCCCCTTCCACCAGAGACGTATACAGTCTGCCTTCCAGATGGTCGCATTCATGGCAGACGGCTCTGGCCAGCAATTCTTCCGCTTCCAGGGTAAACTCCTGCATATTTTCATCAAAAGCCACTACTTTCACATAATTAGGCCTTGTCACCTGTCCTGCCATTCCCGGAACACTTAAGCAGCCTTCATCACCAGTCTGAGAACCGGCAGTTTCCACAATCCTGGGATTTACCAGTACATAGGGATCCTCCCCTGTGGTGTCAATGACCACGATCTGCTTTAAGATTCCCACCTGCGGTGCTGCCAGGCCCACGCCCATGGCATCGTACATGGTATCAAACATATCCCCGATCAACTCCCGGATCTTTGGCGTCATTTCCTCTACCGGACGGCATTTTTTGGTGAGTACCGCATCTCCTTCTTTTCGAATGTTTCTCAGTGCCATATCTTTATCCTCCATCCTCTTTCCTGTTACTGTAGATCAAACTGAATCTGTATTTTCCGGAAACCGGAATTGATTTCTATATATTGTTCCAGTTTATCTTTAATATAAACTAATATATCATAATCTTTTTGTTTCAAGTAGATAACTTTGCGGTAAATGTCATTTATTTTTTTCACACTCTGATCTGCCGGTCCGATCAGTTTCAGATCCTCTCCGGAATAGACTCTTATAATATATTTCCGAATATAATCCATGGCCGTCTGCAGCAGTTTCTCATCCTCCCCGGTTCCCAGCACCGCCATCATATGGGAAGCCGGCGGGTAGGACAGCAGTCTCCGGTACAGGATCTCTTCTTCGTAAAATTCTTCATAATCCTGACGGGCAGCATTGACAATGCTGTAATGGTCCGGGTGATATGTCTGAATAACAGCCTCTCCTTCCCGGTCGCCCCGGCCTGCCCGGCCCACCGCCTGGGCCAGAAGCTGGAACGTCCTTTCCGCGCTCCTGTAATCCGCCGCATTCAGGGACAGATCCGCCGCAAGGATCCCCACCAGCGTCACATCCGGAAAATCATGGCCCTTGACGATCATCTGGGTTCCGATCAACACGGAAGCCTCTTTCTTCTCGAATGCTTCCAGAATCTTCCGATGCCCGTCCTTATTTCGGGTAGTATCCGCATCCATCCGCAGTACACGGACTCCCGGAAACCGTTTTTTTACCACTGCCTCAATCTGCTGGGTCCCTGCCTTAAATCCTCCTATATAAGGGGAACCGCATTCCGGGCACTGAGAAACTCCGGCCATTTCATATCCGCAGTAATGACACACCAGCCTTCCATGGCTGTGCTCGGACAGAGCCACATCACAATGGGGACATTTCATTACATGGCCGCAGGATCTGCAGGATACAAATCCTGCATACCCTCTGCGGTTCAGGAACAGCATGATCTGTTCGTTTTTCTGCAGGCGCTGTTCCATGGCCCGTTCCAGTTCCCGGCTCAGAACCGAACGGTTTCCATGCTTCATTTCTTCCCGCAGATCCACAATACGCACTCTGGGCAGACTGCGCTTCTCAAACCGCTCTTTCAGGACAAACAGACGGTAATTTCCTTCCTGACACTGATAATACGCCTCCAGAGAAGGGGTTGCCGAACCCATGACCACAAAAGCCTGTTCCGTCTGCGCCCGGTAAATGGCCGTCTCTCTGGCATGGTATCTGGGAGAATGCTCACTTTTGTAGGTACTCTCATGCTCTTCGTCTATTATGATAAGTCCTAAATGTGAAAACGGCGTGAAAAGAGCGGAACGGGGACCGATCATAATGCCCACCTGGCCTTCCCTGGCCCGGCGGATCTGGTCGTACCGTTCTCCCTGGGAAAGTCTGGAATTCAGCACGGAGACCTGATCCCCGAACCGCTGGTAGAACCGCTGCAGCGTCTGATGGGTCAGGGCGATCTCCGGTATCAGGACAATGACCTGCCCGCCCTTTTCCCGAACCCGGGCGATCAGTTCCATATAGATCTGTGTCTTTCCGCTTCCGGTGACCCCATGGATCAGACAGGGTCTCCGGTCTCCCTCTTCCCAGCCTTTTTCTATGGCATCGGCCACCTGCCGCTGAGTTGCGCTTAGCATGGCCGGCGGTTCCTTTTTCCGGCTGTAATCCACCGGATTGCGGAATACCGTCTGCTGTTCCAGCCGCACCCAGCCCTTTTCCTCCAGGGGCTTCAGAACAGCCCGGGTGATGCCCATGGGCCGCACCTGGGTCTGGTAATCCAGCACCGGCTGCTCCAGCAGGGCTTCCATGACCCGCAGTCTGGCCCTGTGATTTTTCTTCTTCAGCTCTTCGATGATCTCCTGGCACTCTTCCCGGGAAACTGCCAGATGAAGGCTCCGTTTTTCCACGGACCGGACCTTCTCTTTTGCAGGAATCACGGTCTTCAGCGCCTGGATCATGGTGGAGCCATATCTCTCCCGCATCCAGGCCGCCAGTGCGATCAGCCGGGATTCGGTGGTCTCTTCTCCGGTCCGGACCTCCGCGATCTCTTTCATACGCTCCACCGGATACTCTGCTATATCCTTCAGAGCGATCACATATCCCAAAGTCAGACGGTTCCCTTTTCCAAAGGGAACCCGGACCACAGTCCCTGGCTGGATGCGGCCTTCCATTTTTTCCGGAATCCGGTACTGAAAGGTCCGGTCCAGCTTTTCATGGGAAATATCTACAATAATATCTGCAAACATGTTACCTTCCTGCCAGAATATCGGCGATCAGAACTCTTTCGTCCATGGGGTATTTTTTTCCTTTGATCTCCTGGTAATCTTCGTGTCCTTTTCCTGCCAGGACCACAATGTCTCCCGGCTCTCCGTGATGGATGGCATAGGCAATAGCCTCTTTCCGGTCAATGATCTCCACGTATTTTCCGGAAGTACGGCTGATGCCCGTCTTAATATCATCAATAATGGCCTGAGGTTCTTCATTCCGGGGGTTATCGGAGGTGATAATGGTCAGATCCGCCAGCCGGCCGGACACCTCGCCCATCTCAAAACGTCTGTCCCGGGAACGGTTGCCGCCGCAGCCAAAAAGGCAGACCAGACGATGGGGATGATACTCCCGCAGGGTCGTCAGCAGACTTTCCAGCGCCATAGCATTATGGGCATAATCGATCATCAGCGTAAACTGATCTGATACCTTTACCATCTCGATGCGCCCTTTTACTTTTGCTTCTTTCAGCGCCCGCACGATATCTTTTTCCGAAACCTGGAAATGGCGGCAGATGGCAATGGCCGTCAGGGAATTGTAAATACTGAATTTTCCCGGAATATCGATCTCCACCGGAAAATCCATCAGGCCTTTCACATGGTAGGAGATTCCCAGGT
>UQMI01000086.1 GCA_900542045.1 uncultured Blautia sp. | reverse complement strand
CAGAAGGAGTTCTGGAAATCGGGGAAATACTTGAGAGCGGTATTGCAGAGGAAGACAGGGAATTCATCAAGGCGGCGCAAAAGTCGAAATATGCTGATTCGACAGAAGGAGTTCTGGAAATCGGGGAAATACTTGAGAGCGGTATTGCAGAGGAAGACAGGGAATTCATCAAGATGGCACAAAAGTCGAAATATACTGATTCGACAGAGGGAGTTCCGGAAATCGGGGAAAGATCGGAATATATTTCTACCGAGAAGCCATCTCATAAAAAAAGTGATGATACAACAGACAGTTTGGAAACCTTAATAAAATCTACAGGGCTGTTTTCTGGCGGTGATTCAAAGAAATCGAAACCAGCAGCCAAGATGAACTCAGTTCCCACAAATACAACTGTGGAAGGGCCCGAAGGGTATGATATGGAATGCTCGTATTATTTTGCCAGAAATATTATGCGGAAATATAAAATATGCCATTTGTCAGAGGAAGAGAGAATCTTATGGAGTTTTAATGGGAAGTTCTATGAACCTCTTGCAGATGACGAATTGGAGGCGATGATATATGCAGAAATTCCGGATAATAAAAAGATAGAATTATCTTCTTGTAAAGCGATCAAGCAGAATGTATGTGCATACATAAAAGATGAATGTCGGCTTTTCTATCTTAGAGATGAAGAAAAGGACAGGTACTTTTCACTGGATGATATTAAAAAAGTCTATGGAAAAGTAGTGCTGAATAATGGGGTATATGATGTTCTCAATGATGAGTTATTGGAATGGTCATCGGAATATCCGTATTATTATGGTATTAATGCGAAGTTTCTGAAAGGATATTTTGATGAAGATTTAGAAACTCCATATTTTGACAAAATTCTTAAAGACGCAACGGGCAATGATGTGGATTCTATCAAAATGATACGATATGTGTTTGGGATGCTGTTGCTTCCTAATAAATGCAAGAAGTTTCCGGTAGTGGGACCGGCAAGTAATTCTGGAAAATCAGTGTTGTTTGGCCAGTTTTTGGATCGGCTGCTGGAACCGAACAGAATTATGAGAACCAGTACATCAGAATTGGGAAACCGATTTGCATTAGGTAAAGCGGAAGACAAGATTTTGATTTCTTGTCTGGATGCAGATGTAGAGGCAATATCTCCGAAAGCGGCGGGAATAATCAAGCGGGCTACGGGAGAGGAAAAGATGACTGTTGAAGAGAAATATAAGCAGTCCCATGAGATAGCAATTCGCTTTCACTTTCTTTTTGGGACAAATGGGAACTTTTCTCCTGTGAAGTACGATTCTGGGTGGACGAACAGAATTATTGCAGTGCCTTTTTTGTATGAAACGCCAGAGGATAAACAGATACCTGATTTGCTGGAAAAGCTTTTGCTGGAAAAGGACGCTATTGTAACGAAAATATTACGTGTGATGAGAGATGTGGTGAGAGAAGATGGCAGCATCAGAATTCCGGAGTCACAGTATTCCATTGAATTAAAAAATCAGTGGACGATGTGTTACACATTTTTTAACGAATTCTGTGAGGAATGTATAGACTTCACAGGAAAAAAGGAGGATTTTTGCGCCAGAAAAGATGTATATGGATTGTATGAAAGCTTTTTTATATATCAGGCAAATCGATTAAAAAGATCTGTCAGGCATGAAAAACTGACAGAATCCCAATTTTTTGAGAAGCTGAAACAGCAGGCAAACGGTTTAATTGCTATGAAGCGAATCCGGACACCGGAAAGCAAAAATCCAAGTCGTAAACTGACAGGAATACGCTTGAAAAAGTTTTGAACAGAAATGGCACAGGTGGCACAAATGACACAGTGCAGTAGTAAGAGAATATTCAATTATACATTATCCAAGTGTATATAGTCGATCATTCTCATTTATCAAAATAGGAAGGAGTGTATCTACAGCATGAGAGTATCAAACCAGGAAAATCATACAGAATACGAGGATATTCACGTATGTTGCCAAGCCGAGGAGAATACAATTCCAGTAAGACCAAGCACCAGGAGTCGCAGAATGAAGAAGACAGCCGCAGATAAGAAAGTGCCGCAAAAGAAAAACATAACGCTGGTATGTGTGTTCCCATCGGAGAATCCAGACTTGACAGATGTCAGAAAAGAAGTGAAGAGTATTTTGAAAATGGAGCTGAGGCACCAATTGCAGAATCAGAATAACTGACAAGTTGGCCGGAAAGGGCAGGGGACTGGGATTCTCCTGCCCTTTCCCATAGGGAATAGGGGGACTGTTGATGAAAAGAATTCGAATGCTGCTGCGGGTGAGTTCGGATCAGCAGCTGGAAGCAGATGGGGATCTGTCTGTGCAGCGAAAGATTTTAGTGGAATATATCCGGAAACAGGAAGACTGGGTTCTGGATGAGAAAGAATATTTTGAAGGAAGTAAAAGCGCTTACAAAAATACGGCTTCCCAGAGAGAAGTTCTGCAGGAGATTCTCCAGGATGCCCGAAATAAGGAATTTGATATACTGGTTCCGTACAAAGATGACCGGGTGGGACGTCTGATGTGGGATACTCCTTTGTATATTATGTCGTTAAAGGGGCTAGGAGTGGATGTTTACACCGTAAAAGACGGCTGCATTTCTCCCGAGGCAGATGATATCATGGGGCAGATGATGCTGACCTTCCGGTATGCGAATGCCCAGAAAAGCAGCGCGGATACCGGTATGCGGGTCAAGGATACCGCGCAGAAGCTGGTGGAGCAGGGAAAATTCATGGGAGGAAAAGCCCCCTATGGATACAGATTGGATTATTCCGGTGAGATCAGCAAGCATGGAAGGGCGTTGAAGCATCTGGTGGTGGTTCCGGAGCAGGCGGAGGTTGTGCAGTACATTTATTCTCTGTCTTTTCATAAAGAGTTCGGGTCAGCCAAGATTGCAAAAGTGTTGAACGCAAGTGAGAAATACGGAAGTATGGCACCGAACAATGTATGGAGATCCGGAACGATCACAAGTATCCTGACGAATCCGGTTTATGCAGGCTATACTGCATACAAAAGAAGGGAACGGATCAAAGGCAGATATCACAGACTGGATACGAAGGATTGGATCATTGCCAGAGAGCAGAATGAAGAGATACAGATTATAGATCCGGATACCTGGAATATGGTGCAGAAGAAACGGAAAATGCGAGGATATAAATACAGAAAAACACTGGAACACCAAAATGTGACAGTCATCCAGAAAAATGATGGATTACTTCCCTTGATCGATGTGATATACTGTGGTTATTGCGGAGGCAAGCTTACCAATGGAAGCAAATACAATTACTGGACGATTAAAGACACCGGGGAGAAAAAGGCCAGCAAGATTGCGGTTTACAAATGTCGGAATGCATGGGAGGGAGTACCCCATGATAAGGCATATCTGTTCCGTGCAGATGAAATTGAGCCAGTGATTTTTAAGGCAGTGGCGGAGTATATCGGAAAGCTGCAGGAAAACGAAGATGTATTTGACGAAATTGAGAAGAATCAGAATCAGGAAAAGGCGGTGTTGACCAGAGAACTGAAAAAGGAGAAGGCAAAAGCGGATAAGATCCAGAAGAAAATCCGCGTGATGGAAGAGCATATTCCCAATGCCATGTCAGGAGAGTATCCATTATCCCTGGAGGAATTGGTTGCGCTGATCAGAAAGCAGAAGGAAGAACTGGAGCATCAGGAAAAGACAGTAAAGGAAAAAGAACAGGAATTGCAGAATGCATCGGTAACAGTCAATGACTGGGAGGAACTGAAGAAAAAGATTCCCACCTGGCAGGAGGTATTTCTCAATGCGGATACGGCAGCGAAACGGGTTTTGATTGACCGGCTGATCCAGAGGATTGATGTGAAAAAGGAGGAAATCACGATTCACTTCAAAATTAACCTTGAAAACTTCCTTTCTCCATCCCGAATTACTGGTGGCTTCGGCGTATAGAAATAAAGGCTTCGATTTCACCATCACCTCCTCTACCGCGTTTGACCAGAAATGGATTCCCGGGAGAAATATTTTTGAAAGTATTTCGGAGGTTGTGGACGAATTGTTTACCAATTATCTGTCCCGGCCCAATGTGCGGCAGCCCATTCTGACCCAGTATTGTGACGGCAAACGGGTCAGCTGTCCAAATTGGCTTAGCCAGTGGGGAAGCAAATCTCTGGGGGATCAGGGATATTCTGCAATTGAAATCCTGCGGTATTATTATGGAGATGACATGTATATCAATACGGCGGAGGAAATATCCGGGATACCGGCATCCTGGCCAAGGATGGATCTGACTGTGGGAAGCACCGGACCGAAGGTTCTGCAGATACAGGAACAGCTTAACACCATTCGGGGTGCTTACCCGGCTCTTCTTGCAGTTCCGGAAAGTGGTACCTATGATGAGGCCACCAGAGATGCGGTCATGAAATTTCAGGAGGTATTTGATCTGCCGGTGACCGGAGTGGTGGATTATCGTACCTGGTATAAAATACAGGAGATCTATGTGGGAGTGACCCGGATCGCAGAACTGGCATAGAACGGTCACCAGTATTTTTTCTTTTTAAAAAGCCAGATACAGAAGGTTACAATGGCAATGCTCAGGATAATGATAAAGGGATATCCGTATCTCCACGATAATTCCGGCATGTGGGAAAAATTCATCCCGTACCATCCCGTGATCAGGGATAGTGGAAGACAGAGGGTAGTTACCATAGTCAATGTCTGCATAATGGAGTTTTGCCGCAGATCCAGCTGAGCCTGGTACACTTCCCTGATCTGCAGTGCGTATTCCCGGAGAAGATAGGTTTCTTCCTTCAGACGGACCAGGCGTGTTTCCAGAAGGTTCAGCAGGCGCAGTTCTTCCTGAGAGAAAAAGCGACTTTCGTTTTGCCGGAGTGTATCCACCATATCTGCCATCTGGGAGTAGTAGTGGACCAGGGCGGTGATTTCTCTGCGGTAACGGAGAAGACGCTGATGAAAATGTTCTAATTTGCCGTCCAGCACCTGGTTTTCCAGAACACTGATCTCCTGTTCCAGATCTTCCAGATGAGGCAGATCACCAGAAATCATATGGGAGAGAAAATCATGAAAAAGCTGCCCAATGCCATGGCAGGGCTTTGCATTTTTCTGCTGGAAAGTTTCCCAAAACTCCCTGGTATGGCCGGAAGCGTCCAGGATCAGGAGATGCTCCTGCCAGATGACATACACCAGGCAAAGAGATTTTGGCTGCTCTTTATGAGACGGAAGCCGGATGGTTCCCAGGAGAAAATCCGGATGGGCTTCCACCTTGCAGAAGCGGCTGTGGCTGCAGGCGTTCAGTTCTTCCGGTTCCAGTTCCAGGGGATGGGAAATGGAGGACAGTTCTCCCGGCTCCCGGATCAGACACAAATGAATCTTTTGTCCCTGAAATGAGGTAGGAGAGAATGTTTGCGAATAATCTGAGTTTTTCATTTGGTTCTCCTTCTGCTGATTGTTCTGTCTTCTATCATAACGTGCTTCCGAAGGATTACAAGGGGACGGGAACGAAATTTTCTTGACAGATGCGATTTTTTTCGATATGATAATCCACGGATGGAGATGATTTTGTCTGTTTCCGGCGACAGCATCGGGAATCTGTATAATTACATAGAGATGAAGATGAGAGTGAATGCGAGTTCATGAAGGGGTGCACCACCGCGGGTGTATTCCTTTGTGAACTCTTTTTTCTTTCAACGTTCAGAATCCATATGGAAAAGGAGAATGTTATATTCCGAATTTCCCGATAAGACAATATCTGCTTGGAGAAAGGAGAAACGGCTGTGAAGGTAAATGGAAAAGAACGGGCGATGCAGGCACCGGTGACCCTGGAAGCATTTCTGGAACAGGAAGGGTACCGGAAGGATCGGATCGCTGTGGAATTAAATGGGAGTATTATACCAAAGGCAAACTATGCCGATACCATACTGAGCAGTACAGATGTGCTGGAAGTAGTAAGCTTTGTGGGAGGAGGCTGACAGATGGAAAAGAGAATATCCCGGGAAGAGATCCAGGAAGCCCTGTGCCGGCGTCATACCCGAAGGGTACAGGAGAAGTTGGAGCAGGCGCGTGTGGCCATAGCAGGTCTGGGCGGCCTTGGTTCCAGCATTGCGGTGAATCTGGCGCGTGCGGGAGTGGGACATCTGCATCTGGTGGATTTTGACAGGGTGGATCTCACCAACCTGAACCGTCAGCAATATCGATTGTGCCATCTGGGCCAGTTTAAGACGGAAGCGCTGCGGAAAGAGCTGCTGGAGATCAATCCCTGGCTGGATATTATGGTGGATTGTGTGAAGGTGACAGAAGAAAATCTCCGGGAACTTTTTGCAAAGGATCCGATGATTTGTGAGGCCTTTGATGTGCCGGAGTGTAAGGCCATGCTGGTAAACGGGATTCTGGAGTATTTTCCGGATAAAATCCTGGTGGCAGCTTCCGGTATGGCAGGATATGGAGACAGCAATCAGATCCGTACCAGAAAAATCACATCCCATTTTTATCTCTGCGGCGATGAGAAGACAGATGTGGATGCAGCAGGAGGGCTGATGGCGCCCCGGGTGGCGATCTGCGCAGGACACCAGGCGAATCTGATCCTTCAGCTGATCTTGCAGGGAGAAACCTGGAAGGAAACTTCCAAGTCTGCGATAATTGATACAGTAAAATGATCTCTCGGAATCCTGAGTGATTATGGTCAGCAGACGCTGGCGTTGAACTT
>UQMI01000085.1 GCA_900542045.1 uncultured Blautia sp. | reverse complement strand
AGGCGGAAGAGCTTTTCGGAAGAAGATGTTGATCATGTATGCGGTTTTGAAGGTATAGAGAGAAGAGGGCTCCCAGACATTTGTCTGGGAGTTTTTGTGATAGAAGAATATGGGCAGATATCACCCGCTGCAGGCGGAGAATCCTGCCGCGCAGGATTCTTTTGGGCAATGATAAGTATTTATTCATAAATGCCGTTGATGGTTACAGCGAATACGGCATCTTTCCCCTGGAGATCGGCGTTGGAATAGTCATCAGGAAATGTGACTTCCACCTGTACGTCATCTCCTGGATGTGCTCCGATGAGCTGCTCTTCAAAATCATCAATGTAAGAACCGGATCCGATCACCAGATCAGTTCCCTGTCCGTTTGTATTACCGCCGTCGAATTCGACTCCATCGACAGTGCCTATGTAATCAATGTTGACAGTATCGCCATCTTCCACTGTGAGAGATGTATCTGTGGAATAAGAAGTCTGGCTCTCAGAAGTGTCTTCAGTGTCGCTGGATTCCGTACTGTCTGTTTCTGTTTCCGTGGAGGCAGATCCATCTGTGGCGGTACTCTGGGAGTTGGAAAGACTGTCCGCCGCCAGAATACCAATCAGGATCAGTATGACTGCCAGTGGAATAAAATAGGACAGGAATTTTTTGATTTTCCTGTTTCGTTCCTGTTTCCTGCGTTCTTCTGCCCTAGCCTGCTGTGCCATGCGTCTGTTTTCTTTCTTCATACCTGTTTGTACACTCCTTGCTCATTTTATCGTATACTGATATCTTATCGCAGAAATGTGTAGGAAGTGTGATGCAAGAGAAATAGATGCAAATTTGTGATCGGCCGATGGGCGGTTCAAACCAGATCACCAGATTATAAAAATCAGACAGGAAAAAGTAATAAAGATGAGAGTAAGTGATAACCCTGGGAGGACAACAATGAATCAAAAAGACGAAATTCGAATCCGGGCGGCTGTTCCTGACGATGCGCCCAAGCTTTTGAAAATTTACGAGCCTTATGTGACAAAAACAGCAGTTTCATTTGAATGGGATGTGCCTGGAGTGCAGGAATTTCAGACACGGATTCAGAATACTTTAAAAAAATATCCATATCTTGTGGCAGAGTGCGACGGTGATATTTTAGGCTATGCATATACAGGCGCTTTTGTGGGGAGGGCGGCTTACAGCTGGGCAGCAGAGACTTCCATCTATCTGAGAGAGGACCAGCGCCGCAGGGGAATTGGAAGAAAATTGTATGAAGCCATTGAAAGAATTTCCAGAGACCAGAATATTCTGAATTTATATGCCTGTATCGGGTTCCCGGAAAAGGAAGATGAATATCTTACAGAAAACAGCGCACAATTTCATGCTCACATGGGCTATAAGGTGGCAGGAAAATTTTATAACTGTGGGTATAAGTTTGGGAGATGGTACCACATGATCTGGATGGAAAAAATCATCGGAGAACATAATGAGCATCCGAAGCCGGTGATTCCTTTTTGCCGGTTACAGAGAGAATTTGCGGAGAAAGAAAAGGAGCTGTTATAATGACAACATTGGAATTGGCCGTACCTGAAGAATGGAAGGTGTGCAGCGAGATCATCGATGCCGGCAGAGCATTTCAAAGGGAACAGGGATTTACGCAGTGGACAGAGGAGTATCCCAATCCAGATACCATAAGAGAGGATATCCAGAAACAAAAAGGATATGTAGTAAGAGTTGAAAAAGAGACGGCAGGTTATCTGTGTCTGGATTTTGACGGGGAACCGGCTTATGAGACGATCCAGGGGAACTGGCATACCGGAGAGCCCTATGCAGTGGTTCACCGTCTGGCTTTTCATCCGAAATTCAGGGGAATTGGTCTGGCAGGAATAACTTTTCAAAAGGTTGAAGAACTGTGCCGGAAAAAAGGAATCCGTGCCATTCGGATTGACACGGATTTTCCTAATAAGCGGATGCAGCATATCCTGGAAAAAAATGGATATGTAAGATGCGGAGTGATCGTTTTTCAGGGAAGTGAAAAACTGGCCTACGATAAAATCCTGACGGATTGAAGGCTACTCCCCCCGCCGGTGTTTGAGAATGCAGTAAAGCAGAACACAAAATGCAAGAAATGCAATTCCCAGGCAGGGAAAATAAATGGTCTGGGGCAGATAGCCAAAGTAGGGATGACTGAGAAAACAGAGCAAAGTACAGATCAGGAATACAGAGAAGCCGAGGATGCCGACGAGCAGATAGGGCTTCTCTTTTGGTTCAATAGTGTTTTCCCAGGAACGTTTCCGCTGCAGGTGATGCAGCAGTTCCTCTTCCTGCTCATAACCTTTTGCCAGAATACAGGTAAGTTTTCCGCTATGCTGGTTGGGATAGCGCACCAGGCAGACAAGAGCGTAATAATCCCAATGTTCGGTGAATGCTTCTACTTTTAAGATTTCTGTGGCTTCTGCGGGAACCGCATGTTCTGTCTCCAGCTGATATTTCATGGCATTCAGCTTCTTCTGGATCTTCCATATTTTCTGGATGAAGCCAAGGATTCCCTTCTGATGGGGCACGTACTGGCGTGCATCCATGAAGTACAGGCGGTCCTGCTGGTCTCTGCAGAAGATCGTAGCTTCTTTTTGCAGATGATGGCCCAGTCTGGTTGCCAGCCAGATAACAGCTGCTGTTCCGGTAATACAGAGAAGCAATGACAGGACTTCTTTGCCGCTGCCGCCGAACAGGAGCAGGGCGGCCGTTCCTGCCGCCAGCAGCAAGGCCAGGACCAGCAGAGCGATTACGCCGGTCAGGGCATGAAGAACATAATGGCTTTTCTTGTGAAATGATATCCAGGTTTTCATAACAGATACCTCATGACTGGGAACAACGTGAGCAGACCTGGCTGATGAGAAGGATAGAATTCACAGAATCCCCGCCTCGTCTTTTTCTCATATTTGGGAAAGATCAAGGTCCATCACCAATCAGCGGACGCAGGTTTTGCCTCTGATATCCCTTAAAATGAAAAATACCGGAAGTTTCGATGATTCAAAACTTCCGGAACATAATAAAAACAGGGGCTGAGAGAATCGAACTCCCACTAAGAGTTTTGGAGACTCCTGTCATGCCATTTGACCAAGCCCCTATGTATTTCGTACTTTATATTTATACCACAGATTTTCGGGTATTGTCAATATTATATATTCTTTTTGAAAAGTTTTATTGAAAACTCTGCGGGAAATTTAATTGTATATTTTACGGAAATGCAGTCCAGGCCGTTTTCCATACTTTCTAAGCATAGATATGGATAAAATCTAAGTATTGGACAGTGCTTTTTCTCCTTCGTATAATAAACAGCAGGAAAAGGAGGAGTCGGATATGGAATATCGGAAATTACCAAAGGGAACGGAACAGATCAGTATGATTGGAATGGGAACCAGTTCCATTGGCATGGCGGGAGAAAAAGAAATAGAAGCAACCATGGTCATGGCGCTGGAAAATGGAATCAATTATTTTGATATGGCTTCTTCCGATGCCGAACCTTTTGAAGCCTTTGGAAATGTTCTGGCCGGGCGCCGGAAAGATATCTATTTTCAGATACATTTTGGAGCAGAATATGAATCCGGAAAATATGGATGGACCACAAACCTGGATACAGTGAAGCGTTCTGTGGAATGGCAGCTGAAGGCCCTGAAGACCGATTACATAGATTTTGGATTTCTGCACTGTATTGATGAAGAAGCAGATCTGCAAATGGTATGGAAGCAGGGCATCTTTGATTACGTCCAGCAGCTGAAAGAAGCAGGGATTGTGCGGCATATCGGTCTGTCAACTCATACACCGGCCATTGCGCAGAAGGTTCTGGATACCGGAAAACTGGATATGCTGATGTTCAGTATTAATCCAGCGTACGATTACCGCCATGGGGAGTATGCGGTGGGAAGTGTGGATCAGCGGATGCAGCTGTACCAGAGGTGCCAGGCTCTGGGAGTGGGGATATCCGTAATGAAAGCATTCAGCGGCGGCCAGCTTTTGAACGAGAAGACCTCACCCTTTGGAAAGGCACTCAGTGAATATCAGTGTATGCAGTATGCTCTGGACAAGCCGGGCGTACTGACGGTACTGCCGGGTGTGCGGAACCGGGAAGATCTGAAACGAATTCTTGGATTTTTCAACGCGGGATCAGAGGAGAAGGACTACTCGATCCTGGGAACATTCACGCCTCAGGAGGCAGAAGGAATCTGCGTATACTGCAATCATTGCCAGCCCTGTCCTGCGGGACTGGATGTGGGATTGATCAATAAGTACTATGATCTGGCCAAGGCCGGGGATCAGCTGGCAAAGGATCATTATCAAAAGCTGGAGAAGAAAGCATCGGACTGCATCCAATGCGGTCACTGCGATTCCCGGTGTCCATTTCAGGTGGAACAGACGGCGAGAATGGAGGAAATCGCAGGATATTTCGGTATATGATATACAGGTTTATGCAGAGGCACTATCTTCCCGCATCTAAGGAAGGGATAGCGGCAGAAGGAAGGAGTGGACTTTTTTCTGCATAGCTGCAGTCAGTTTGTGTTTTGGACATTTTTTCATGTGATAAGAAAAATAGCTCAGCGGCGAAAGTTGCCGTCTGGGCTATTTGCGTGTGTATTGCAGTTCAGGGATAATGTCCCTGGCTATGCTGGATAGGAGATGGGTAAGTAGTGTGCAGATCACAAATTGAGATTTTTGCTTTCTTCCACATCCATAAGGAAAGATTCATTCATTTTTGCCTGAATTCTCATATAGGTCCGTAAGTCTTCATCGGAAAAAGCATCCAGCATTTCCGCTGTACGCTGGTAGCATCTTCGTTCAAATACTCTGTGAAATTGATAGAGCTTTTCTCCATCTTCTGTCAGATACAGATTATATTCCCGATTATTTTTTTGGTTGCGCTTCTGATAAAGAAATCCTTTTTTCTTCATCCGATACATAAGCTGTGAACAGGCACTCTTTGTTTTTTCGAAATATTCGCTAAGTTCGGTAATGGTAATTCCGGGAGTTTCGCCAATTTTTCGAATGAACTGAGATTCAGCCTGATACAGAATAACGCCGTTATAGTCGTGAAGCAGGGAATTGTATTCATTTACATACTTACAGCCTTCATCAAAAATATCCAGCAGTGAGCAGACCTGATTGAAACGTTCACTGTTCATATCATTTATATTCTCCATTCTGTTTGTTAAAAGTATACATGATTTGCCGGAAAATGTCAAAAAAGATTCCTGTATCCATGGGGGTTATGAATAGACCAGGTGTCCGGTTTTTATAAAATGACGGTATTTTTTTGTTTAATTAGTCAATTGTATTTTTTATTATTTTGTAGTACATTAATGGTTAATTGGATTAATCATAAGAAATGAAGTGTGACTTTGACAGAATAATTGACCGACACAACACCATGAGCCAGAAATGGGACGCCCAGGATGTGGAATTTGGCTTGGTTATTATGATGACTACCGGATATCTGGCAACGGTGGCAGCCAGACAGGGAACCAGCAAACAGGAGTTGCTTGCAGGTAATGTAGGTGGAGAAGGCTTTCTATTCCTGGTAAAAATCATGCTGATCTTTTCGTTTATTCTGAATGCGTCTGTAATTGCCGGAAGTCAGGTTCCTGTGGTAACTTTGGGGGATCAGTTGGGCGGATGGTTTGGTAAAGTATATGGAATCATTCTAGTACTGGCTGTATATACAACAGCAGTGGGTATGGCCTGGCAGGTTGTGGTAAATGTGGTGCCTGAGACGAACAAATGGTATAAGCCATTATGTATCGTTATCACATTGGCAGCCTATGGATTTACATTCCTTGGACCATTCTCTGTTTTGATGCGTTATGTAAATCTGCTTTGTTCTTATGTGGGAGTTGTGTTTATTGTATGTCTGCTTTACACAAGAATTTTCCGCCAGAAAAAGATGCTGGAAGAAATGAAGACAGAGGAATAAACAGTCAATTAATCATCGTAGGAGTCAGAACAGAAGAGCATAAGCTGATCCTTATATGTTAACCTCTCAATAGGGCAAAACCGCAGCAAAGGGAAGTATCGTTTCCCTAGCAGCTGCGGTTTTGCTTTGTGCCGAGCGGAGATTGCACTGAAGCGGGGAGGAAGAATGCTGACAGATACAAGACACCGCAGATAGAGAATCCTGTGTGGAAAAATTCTTATATATGTAGAAGATTGACTTTTAGTAAAACTGCTGATACACTTGGAAAAATAAGCCGCCTCATATAAAAGACGGAGAAGAATCCTGTTTACAGGCGAACATACAGGAGGATAGAAATGGAAATCAGGTATTATGACAATTTGCCAGAAGAAGCAAAAACAATACGCCGTGCTGTATTTATGGAAGAGCAGGGATTTCAGGAAGAATTCGATGAAATTGACGGGCAGGCCGGCCATCTTGTGATGTTTGACGGGGCTTTGCCGGTTGCCACCTGCCGGTTTTATCGGAAGGAGGGAACTGTTTCCTATATCATTGGACGGGTGGCTGTGATCCCTGAATATCGGGGCAGGAGGCTTGGTTCCGGGCTGTTGCAGGCGGTGGAAGATATAGTGAAGAAAAAACAGGCGGATGCAGTCTGGCTCCATGCTCAGGTGCGGGCCCAGGCATTTTACCAGAAGCAGGGCTATTTTCCGTATGGGGAAACAGACGATGAAGAGGGTTGTCCTCATATTTGGATGTGTAAGAAAATTTCGTAAAACTGAAAAAATTAAAAAAACAGGTTGACAAATGCTGGAAGGGATGGTAGTATAACCAAGCTGCTTCGTGAGAGGCG
>UQMI01000084.1 GCA_900542045.1 uncultured Blautia sp. | reverse complement strand
CCGCACAGCGTCCGCTCTGAAACGCATCGGAGTCCGCTAGGCTCCGCAGAATGCATTTTGGCTGTTTTGACGATTTGAGTTCCAGATTTTCCGGTTCAGATGCACTAAGATCGCATACAGCTTCGGCTTCGTTAAAGAATACGATAGTCCCATCCACTTCACGGAAACTGATCTGACTGGTATCATCCATCTTTTCAGAAGATCTGCCAAACCGGTTCTGTTTCCCAAGGATTACCTGTTCCATTAGAAGCTGCATTTTTTCATTCGATGCATGAAGTTCCTTTGTTAAGGCCTCCAGTTGTTCCTGCTGCTGTAAAAGCAGATGGATAAGAAGCGACTTATCAACTGTATTTAATTGTTCTTCCGTATATTTAACTGCCATAACCGAACCTCACTTTTCTGAGTGCTATTATAGCAGAAACGGCGGATTTTCACCATTTTTTGTTGCTGTCACCTTCGTCATTTTGACGGTGGATAACAGTCATAAATACCTGAGAAAAAACTCCGAAAATTCAGATATTTATGATTGTTATCCACAATTGGGAAAGTCTTTGGGTCATGCGGACATGAAAATCCACAGAAAACTTTTGTGATGTGAATAACTTTAAATTTTATATTGCACAGAATCAATCAACAGGAATGGGAATGATTTTATTTTCTCTGTTTTGCACAAGTTACATGGAGAATGCCGGATCCACAACTTCTTCGATCGGACTTCTGGCAATAATCTCCAGACCCTGCATCAACATTTGATACTGGTCAGCAGTAATCTCCAGTGCCTCGTCTTTTGTGCGCGGCCACCGAAAACTGCCATTTTCAATCCGCTTGTACAAAAGAAGGAATCCATCACCTTCCCACAGGAGCCCTTTTATGCGGTCAGTACGCCTGCCGCAAAACAAGAATAATGTATTCTTATCATAAGGGTCGAGATGGAACTGGAAACGTATGATCCTTGCAAGCCCATCAATTCCCCGGCGCAGGTCTGTAAAACCTGTGGCTATGTATACCTTTTTGAATCCTGTACCATCATTGAGCATCCGTCATCACTCCCAAAAGTGTACGAAGAAAGGATGCAGATGCCTGATCTGTGATTTCAAATGTAAGGTGATTTTTACCTCTGATCACAGCAACGGTCTTATGCTTCGGCTCTATCGTTTCTGACTGGATTACCGAAGAAGGAACCTCTATAAAATCTGGTGTGTTACCGGCAGTTGCCAGAAAAGCTTCCCGAACTTTTCGGAGTCTCCAATAATAACTGGCTTTCGTAATGTCATGCTGCTGACACCACTCTTCAATTTTCATACCCTGTGGGCGGTTTTGACAATTGCGGACCATCTCAGCCCATTCGCTCAGACGGGTTTGCTGTGCAACTAAACTTGTATGAGAGTTCATGACTCACCTCCTGTAGTCTGGTCAAAAAAGTTGAGTACTAAACTTTTTTGACTTCATAGTGATGAGTCTATTATCTCATATCTGATGGTTTTGAAAAGGTACTCGCTATTTTGCGTTTACGTCCTATATCAAAAAAATCAGTAAATAAAACAACAAAAAGGCTGCCACAGCAAATGCCAAAACGGCAAAAACGTGACAGCCTTTCTAATCATAATTCCCTATTCTTTTCATACTTCTGAATCCTAAATTTCAAATTCGACAGAGCACCAGTTTCCACGAAACAGATACAGAATCCGATAGGTTCCTCGTTCCACTGGCGTGCTAAAACGATACGTGTAATCAACTGAACTGTTCGCTTCAAAAATCGAATTAATTTCAGAAACTATCTCAACTTCATTCTCTTGATAATACCATGTTTCATTAATTTTTTTTTCTAACCTATAGAGTTCTCCATTATTCCATTCTTCAGTTTTGTCAGAATTATTTTCTAGTGTTACTTTTAACTCCGGTGGATCATTATGCAGTAAATTTTCTGTGATACTGGCAACAACTTTACCATTCCCATTCGCATATTTATATGGAGAAACAGTCGAAAAATCCAAATCTGCATTCAAAGTATCAATTATCCCCACAGGATGATCGTCTTTTACTTCTTTTGCATCCGTTTCTGACGTTTGTTCTGTGGTGCTCCTAACATTCTCAACAATACTGCCGAATATAACTACACCACATAGAATAAGAACAACACCAGTCAATAATTTTTTCAAAATTATTTTCCTACTTTCAAAATTCATTTAGACGATTGTTAAATCGCCAAACCTATTGATTATACCGAGTTCCCTCACTTCATTTATATAAATTTTCTCTCCGCAGATGGTATAATCGAAATAACCACACGAACAATTCTACTACCCACGGAGAAGAAAATTTATAACTGCTAAATACCATCAGATACCTTTAAAAGATACTTTTTCAAGCTACCAGAATATGTTCCGGAAAGACGCCCCTTCCTTTATTCAGCTTCTCAACGATACTGTCGATATTTCCGAATTCATTCCTGCTGATTTTTACCATGTCTTCTACCAAACTTTCAGGTGAAAAAAGATCTATTCTCTGAGGGGCCTTTCTGCTATGCCGATAAATTCACAATATTTGCAAATGACCTTGGAATCATCGGCATTTCACTTTTCTTGATAACACTTTTAAAGAAACTCTTCCTGAAATGCCGGTGGCAAAGAAATCCTATTCCCCAAGCAAAGATAAGTCAGTAGAGGACTCTTTCTCACTCCATTCTGTTCTGACCGACTAATTTGTGCGCCCTTCTTAGTTTCACTGGATACTTCTTTTTGTGACTCTGTTTTTAACACTATAGAAATCTATGACTTCCTGAAAGAAGAATTCCATTTTTCCAAAGCCTTGATTCCTTATAATGTACACAATGAAAATATCCTGCTAAAGGAGAGATATAACCTTTATGGTTACCCCGCATGCCCAACAACTCGTTCCTCTCAATGAAACGTTTTGGTCGCTGTCACGAAAAAAGGTAGGGCCAACCGTGAAAAATGGGACTTCCCCAAAATATATTGTAAAAGAGTAAATGTCTACGACTGTGATAATCCATGCATCACCATGAGAAAATCACGGCACTATGTCACTACAAAAACTGATGTTTTCCCCACAGATATGGCCAAACAATTCACTGTAGTTATTGCCAATCAGCTGAGTCATCTACAATACATCCGAAGTTTGAACCATTAGTCGCCAAAAAAATAATTAATTTCATAATATATATTATATCATAAATTTAATGAAGTATATCAAAAAAATTTGAATGATTCATGTCAATTCAGAAACAATTTCAGAGATTAACTTCATTTTTCTCTTTTATAGTGGAAAATCGTCCACATCATAAGAGAAAATCTTTTAATAGTCAGGATTTACATAACCATCTAATGCTATTAAGGTTCTGGTTCAAATCCGCCTCCTGGCTCCGGTTCAAATCCACCTCCTGGCTCCGGTTCAAATCCACCTCCCCCTGGGATAAATCCACTTTCCCCAACGAGAAATGTTGTAATGCGCGGTACAGTCAGGGGAATGCCAATATTGTATCTCAAATTTACATTATCTGGATGACTAGTATTAATTCCTACTGCAATATAGGTCCCTGTACTATCTTTTGTATATATTGGAGCACCGCTATCTCCAGGCAAAGTATCATTATTATATTCCATTCTAGTTGTAGTCCATGAAGTTACCTGTCCGATAGAACGCTTTGTCTTTCCATCATTTGCCGCTGGCCGCGGATAACCAGATATCCTAACATTTTTGCCCAACATACTGCCATAGGAAGATTTCAATCCCAAATACCCACATATATTTGACAAATCTAATTGACCTAAATTGATACTTGCTGCATCATTTATGGATGCATGATTGCCAGCAGCTACATCTATTTCATATCCAGGATAAATATTAAAAGACCTTCTCGATGCAGTAACATCATAATAACGTATACGGTAAATCACTGGTACCGTGCCAGTTTTATCTATCCATGAGATAATAACTCCAGAAAACTACAAGTTTTTTAAAGGAGTTGTCCCTATGGATAAGATCACACATCAGGTCCGTGCAGAGCACTGGACCAAAATCATGAATGAATGCATAAACAGCGGAATGTCTAAAACTGCCTGGTGCAGAGCAAATGGGATTCCAGTAAAGCAGTTCTTCTACTGGCAGAGGATCCTGCGCAGGGAGGCTTTTGAGAATGTCCAGGATTCATTATTACCGGCAACTGCCGGACCGCATCAGGAAATGGCGCCGATAGTGCCAGCGGCTCAAAGGGCGGTCTCTTTTACGGAGATCAAACTTCCATCTTCTTCTCAGAGCACCGCTACGGTTTTCCATCCGGATCTCGTGATCCGAAAAGGCAGTCTCATCCTGGAGATTTCGAATTCTGCATCGGATGAGCTTATCTCCCGGATTGGAGGGCTCCTGGGTGCTGAATAATGCAGCTGGATTTCGAAAGATTTATATTGCTGCAGGATACACGGATCTACGCCGCGGGATTGATGGCCTGGCATCTATTATTAAATTTAACTTCCAACTGGATCCGTATGAAAAGGACATCCTTTTTCTCTTCTGTGGCAGACGAAGTGACCGCATCAAGGGGCTTGTATGGGAAGGGGACGGATTCCTTCTCCTTTACAAAAGGCTGGAGCTCGGCGGCTTCAGCTGGCCCCGTACAAAAGAGGAGGCACTGGAGATCACACCGGAACAATATCAGGCATTGATGCAGGGACTGGAGATCGTCTCCAGGCATCCGATCCAGGAAGTGCACCCCCAGGATCTTCTATAAGGCATTGTGCAAAACGGAGAAAATCAAAAATCTTTTCGCCTTTACTGTCTTGGGCGGATCGGAAGTTATCCACAGCCAGACCTTATCGCATTCATTCAATCATGGAGTACTTACCGGCAGCAGGCTGCTGTGTGGATAAGTACTCTGAAAAACTGAAAAAACTAGTAGTTTTTTCGGCTTTTCAGAGTGTTTATCCTATGGTGAGAATGACGAAACGCTCTTTTATGAGGTTCGCTTTTTCTTTCGTTTTGAGGTACAATAGTTCCAGCAAAACAAAGGAGCACCGGACATGTCAAAGATCTACTCACCAGAAGAACTGAACAGCTTCAGCAGAGAAACACTCGTGGCAGTGATCCTGTCCATGCAGGATCAGCTGAGCCAGCTGAACGCGAACATAGAGCGGCTGATCGAGCAGATCGCTGACGCAAACAATAAGCGCTATGGGCGTTCTTCTGAAAAACTGGATGTCATAGCAGGCCAGTTAGAACTGGAACTCATCTTTAACGAAGCAGAAGCCCTGACAGAAACTCTCTATGTCGTTGAGCCGGACGAAGAGGATGTGATCCAGGTCAGCCGTCGAAAAAGGAAAGGGAAACGTGAGGAAGATTTAAAGGATCTTCCAGTTGAAGTGATCCCTCATACTCTTTCGGACGAAAAACTGCAGGAACTCTTTGGCGCAGGCGTCTGGAAACAGCTTCCAGATGAAGTCTACAAAAGAGTCCGTGTTCAGCCAGCCGTGTATACAGTCGAAGAGCATCATGTGGCTGTCTATGCCGGCAGGGACAATCAGACAATCGTCAAGGCAGACCGTCCAAAAGACCTGCTGCGGAACAGTATCCTGACTCCATCTCTGGCAGCAAGTATCATGAATGCCAAGTATGTAAACGGGCTTCCTTTGTACCGGATCAGCCAGGAATTCCTGCGGAATGACATCCATATCTCCAGGCAGGTGGTGGCGAACTGGATGATCCAGTGTGCAGACCGGTATCTGGGAATCCTTTATGATTACCTCCATAAAGAGTTGTACCGTTTCCATGTGCTGCAGGCCGACGAAACTCCGGTCATGGTATCGAAGGATGGGCGCCCCGCAAACAGCAAAAGCTATATGTGGATCTACCGCACCGGAAAGATCTACAAAGATACGCCCATCGTCCTGTATGAATATCAGCGGACACGAAAAGCAGACCATCCGCGAGAATTCCTGAAGGGCTTTACAGGGGTAGTTGTCTGTGACGGTTATTCCGCTTACAGGAAGCTGGGCCGGGAAAATCCAGATATCACATTTGCCGGGTGCTGGACCCATGCGAGGCGGTATTTCTCGGACGCCTTAAAAGCGCTCCCGAAAGCAGCACAAAAAACTGCGAAAGATACCGTTGCGTATGAAGCGGTGAAGCGGATCGGGGCCATCTATCATCTGGATAATCAGTTGTCTGATCTGGAACCGGATGACCGAAAGAAACAGCGGCAGATGACAGTCAAACCTCTGGTGGAGGCTTTCTTTGCGTGGGCAAAAGAAGTTCAATCTGCTGGGCGTCTTCCCAAAGGGAAAACACTGGAAGGGATCAATTACTGTATCAATCAGGAAGAGGCACTGGAAGTGTTCCTGAATGATGGAGAAGTCCCTCTCGATAATAATGCAACGGAGGGAGCGCTCCGCAGCTTCTGCCTGCACAAACATGCATGGAAGCTGATCGACAGTATTGATGGTGCGAAATCCAGCGCGATCATCTACAGCATAACGGAAACGGCAAAGGCCAATAACCTGAATCCGTTCCGTTATCTGGACCATGTCCTGACAGTCTTGAAAGACCATCAGGATGATACGGATTACAGCTTTATAGAAGAACTGCTTCCATGGTCAGATCAATTGCCGAAGATCTGCCGGAGCAAGTCAAAAACAAACAATCTGTAAATCTGGCCGCCGGAAACGGCGGTCAAAAAATGAGCCAGTACTCATGGTTTACCGTGTACTTCACATATGCCTTAAGCTGCCGAATGATCCGATTGACATATTTGGGATTATTTTCGGTAACAAATGCTTCAATTC
>UQMI01000083.1 GCA_900542045.1 uncultured Blautia sp. | reverse complement strand
GTGAATCGAAACGGAGGTACATAATGCAGAAGATCAATCTTCGGGACCTGTATCCTGATGTATATAAAACCGATGCCTTTGTGGATGTGGCTGAAGAAGTGCTGGCAGTAATCCAGAGCCAACAGCAGGCCGATGCAGCCTATGAGCGCCGGAAATTCCGGCACAAGGCTCATTATTCTCTGGACCGGGAGGATGGCATTGAAAACGATGCGCTTGTCCGGCCACTTACCCCGGAGGAAGCCTTGGAGCAGAAACAGCTATGGGAAGAAGTGTATGCTGCACTGATGCAGCTGCCCGCCATCCAGGCCCGACGCATTTACGCCCGGTTCTACCTGGGTATGACGGTGGCAGAGATTGCCAAGGCCGAGGGAGTTGACCGCCGCCGCGTGTGGGCAAGTATCCGGCGTGGTTTGAAGAAGTTGGCGTACCTGTTGGATGCCAACAAGTAATATAGTCATAATTTAAGGGCAGAAAAATAGCCGGTGGGGGACTTTTGATTCCTCCATCGGCTTATTTACTTTCCAAATCAATATCTGCGTCAGGATCGGTTATCTGCACCATCCTTTTTAGCTCATCAGCCAATGCACGGGTCGAATTCAATAGAACCAAGATAAAGTTGCCGCATCTCATTAGCAGTTTGCTCATCTTCAGGCATATCAAGATTCATCAGGGAATCCAACGACAAATCCAACACTCTGGTAAATGCACGCAGAACCTCAAAAGAAGGGTTCTTTTTGCCCCTCTCACAACTTTGAACGTGTTTCAGCGAAACATGGCTCAGATCGGCGAGTTCCTGTTGCGTAAGATTTTTTTCCTTGCGCGCTTTTTGTATCCTTTGTCCCAGTTCTTTTAACAGTTCCATAGGCACTATCGTCTCCTTTATAATATTTTATCGTGCCCATCTTTCTGCCGGAAGAACCTTATAAAAGGTGCAAATAAGTACGATAGTGCTTATTTTATTGGACTTGCATAGTTTTTACTCTGTGTGCATTTCAAATGAAGCAATGAAGCCAAGAATACAGCTGCTGGTCATGTTTTTTTCAGAAGAAGCGCGTTATAGGGGGGACAAACAACCTATTTTTGTCATGGCTATCAAGAAGGAGTTTTTCTTCCTCTGATCTTTGACAACTGAATACACGGCATTGCTTTTGATTATTACGGTGTGGCGAAGCCACAGAATAGTCATTTAGGTACATAACCCGCATACGAGCGAACAGGAACCGCCGTCACGACGAGCAGCTTAGGAGATGCATATTCCTTCTCGCACTGGCACATGGGGACAAACCTCAATCGCAAATATTTTGAACAATGAGGTCTACTTGGGAATGATACGCTGGCGGCATGAACCTACAAAACGTGTCGTAAAAGACGGTATGCTTGTAAAAAAGCGGGTAAAGTCTCACGATTATGAGTTATATGAAGGCTTGCATGATCCAATCGTTACTCAAGAACAGTGGGACGCCGTAAGAGCCAAGCAGAGGGAAAGAGGCCATGTTTCGGTCAATACAAACAGGAAGTTGGCTAATCCTTTTGCTTCTATTTTATACTGTGAAAAATGCGGTGCGCTTATGAAGCGAAATGTCCCTAGCAAAAAGCAGAGTACATTGCCTTGGTATCGCTGCCCAACCAGGGGGTGTAACTGCCGGGCAATCAAATGTGATTTTGCAGAGGAAGCGATTTTGGATGCAATGAGAAGTTGGTTGGCAGAATATACGATCAGGGTAAAATCAGATGATCTTCCTCAAACAGATCCTATTGATACAGCCTTATCTGTTGTTCAAGGTCAACTGGCTCAACTTCGCACACAACAGGACAATATTTGCGAATACTTAGAGAAAGGCGTTTATACCGTTGAAATGTTCACAAAACGCAATGAAACATTGATGAAAGAGCTTCGAAAGCTGCAAGCCTCAGAGGATGACCTGCTGAAGCAGAAGGAATCCAAGAGCAGTACGAAAAGCATTGAAGCAGAGGTAATACCTACAACACAGCGAATCCTGGACAGTTATCCCCACCTATCGGTAGAAGAAAAAAATCGGTTGTGGAAAATTGTCATGAAGAAAATCACAATGTATCGAACGCCAGAAGGAGACTTTACCCTACATATTTATCCAAAGCTCCCTATGGGAAACACGCCGTAGGCTGTAGGCGATTTCAAATCTATATCTCGACGCTGTCCTCCTCTTGTGATATACTAATTTATAGTATGTCTTTACGAGAGGAGGATTTTTTATGGGCCGACAGGCCAACGAAACGAAGCCTATCAAACATATTTGTGCGGGTCTGTTGGCCCATGTGGACGCCGGAAAGACCACTTTGTCCGAGGGGATTCTGTATCTGACCGGCAGCATTCGAAAGCTGGGCAGGGTGGACAATCAGGATGCATTCCTGGATACCTTTGAACTGGAGCGGGCCCGCGGGATCACCATATTTTCCAAACAGGCCAGGCTGCAGCTGGGGGATACTCAGGTGACGCTGCTGGATACGCCGGGGCATGTGGACTTTTCTGCGGAAATGGAGCGGACGCTGCAGGTGCTGGACTATGCCATTCTGGTGATCAGCGGAGCGGACGGTGTGCAGGGCCACACGATGACCCTGTGGAGACTTCTGAAGCGGTATCAGATCCCAACTTTTTTGTTTGTCAATAAAATGGACCAGGTGGGAACGGACAAAGAACGGCTGCTGGAAGAACTGCAGAGCCGGCTGTCGGGCAACTGCGTAGATTTTACTGCCGGACAGGACACGGAGCAGTTCCTGGAAAATGTGGCCGTCTGTGACGAAAATACGATGGAGCGGTACCTGGAAAATGGAACGCTGACGCAGCAGGAAATTGCAGGACTGATCCGGGAACGGAAGGTATTTCCCTGTTATTTTGGATCGGCTCTGAAGCTGCAGGGAGTAGAGGAATTTCTCCGGGGAATCGAGGAGTATGCCGTTCCGTCCGTCTATCCGGAGGAATTTGGAGCCAAGGTGTTTAAGATCGCCAGAGATGAACAGGGCAGCCGGCTGACTTATATGAAGATTACCGGAGGCAGTCTGAAAGTAAAAATGCCGCTGAGCAATCGGGGACAGGCAGCAGAAGGAGCAGAGGAAATATGGGAAGAGAAGGCGGATCAGATCCGGCTGTATTCCGGAGCCAAATATGAAACGGCAGCGGAGGCAAAAGCAGGATCCATCTGTGCAGTGACAGGACTGACGAAGACCTATCCGGGCCAAGGGCTGGGAATCGAGGAACAGTCGGATATGCCGGTGCTGGAGCCGGTACTCACCTATCAGATCATACTTCCGCCTGGATGTGATGTACACGGTATGTTGACAAAACTCCGGCAGCTGGAAGAAGAGGAGCCTCAGCTGCATATTGTCTGGAATGAATCACTGGGGGAGATTCATGCCCAGGTTATGGGAGAAGTACAGATTGAGATCCTGAAGAGCCTGATCGCCAGACGGTTCGGTGTGGCAGTGGAATTTGGAGCCGGAAACATTGTATACAAAGAAACCATTGCAGGCCCTGTGGAAGGTGTGGGGCATTTTGAACCGCTGCGGCATTATGCAGAGGTGCATTTGCTGCTGGAGCCGGGAGAGAGGGGCAGCGGAATGGAGTATTTCACTGCCTGCAGCGAGGATGTACTGGACCGGAACTGGCAGCGTCTGATCCTGACCCATCTGGAGGAACGGGAGCACATCGGTGTTCTTACCGGTTCAGTGGTGACGGATATGCGGATCACACTTCTGACGGGACGGGCCCACACAAAACATACCGAAGGCGGGGATTTCCGGCAGGCCACTTACCGGGCAGTGCGCCAGGGCCTGATGAAAGCCCGGACAATCCTGCTGGAGCCTTATTACGAATTCCGTCTGGAGGTACCGGGGGAAATGATCGGACGGGCCATGTCAGATATCCAGAAAATGCATGGCACTTTTCAGCAGCCTCTGACTGAAGGGGAGATGACAGTGCTCACCGGAACAGCTCCGGTGGCCTGCATGCGGGATTACCAGTCTGAAGTGATCTCCTATACCAGAGGCCTGGGAAGACTCTTCTGTTCTCTGAAAGGATATGAGCCATGTCATAATACGGAAGAAGTGGTGGAAGCCATTGGATATGACGCGGAACGGGATCTGGAAAACCCCACCGGTTCAGTGTTCTGTTCCCACGGAGCCGGTTTTGTGGTGAGCTGGGATAAAGTAGAGGAATACATGCACCTGGACAGTGGCATCAAGCTGGAGGAACCGGAGGAAGAGCCGGAGCCCGTACGGTCCGCTGCATCGGGGAAATCTTTCCGTCAGGAAGAACGGGATGCCTGGATCGCGGAAAAAGAGCTGGAAGAAATTTTTACGCGGATCTATGGCCCCAGAAAAGAGAGGAGCACAGGGGTTGTCCGCAGAGTACAGGCATCCGCCAAAACGTCTTCTGCCGGTTCTGTCCGAAAACCCAGAACAGAAGAAAAACGGGAAGAATATCTTCTGGTGGACGGCTATAATATTATTTTTGCCTGGGAGGATCTGCGGGATCTGGCAGAAAAAAATATCGATGGAGCCCGCACAAAACTGATGGATATCCTGTGCAATTACCAGGGGTATAAAAAGTGTACGCTGATCCTGGTCTTTGATGCCTATAAGCTGGAGGGGTATCCGGGAGAAGTCACCCGGTATCACAATATCCATGTGGTGTACACCAAAGAAGCGGAGACGGCGGATCAGTATATTGAGAAAACAGTACATGCCATCGGGGACAAACATGAGGTAACGGTGGCCACATCAGACCGCCTGGAACAGATGATCATTATCGGACAGGGCGGCCGCCGGCTTTCAGCCAGAGAATTCCGGGAAGAAGTGGAGCAGGTACAGGAGCAGATCCGTATGGAAGCAAGAACCAGAAAAGGCGGCTCACGGACCTATCTGTTTGATGAGGTGGAAGACGAACTGGCGGACTATCTGGAAGATGTACGCCTGGGAAAAACAGAATAAATGAAATAGAGAAAACGCTGGCTGTCAGAGAGTGCTATGACTGCCGGCGTTTTCCGGTAGGAATTTGAAAACTGCTGTGTTACAATTCCTCATGTCGCGGATCAAAAGACATACAATCATAAGGAGGAGTTGCAATGAAGTACAGATATGCAGTTGCAGCAGTTTTGACAGGTATTGCCGTGCTGACCTCTCAGGTGCCGGTGTGGGCGTCAGGGGTTACCATGCAGCCCGGGCCACAGGGCAAATATCCTGAATAAGAATTATACAAAAATAGATGTGGGATATGAGCAGAACAGTGCGGTTATACTTTCGGCCATTTCCGGCTTTCACGGAGATAGTAGAAGATAAACATAAGCGCAGTAATGGACCAGGAAATCGGATAACTGAAAATGATCGTGATAATCTCCCGGTGAATGGGAAGCATCACAATGATCCAGAACAGCCGCAGCAGACAGACCCCGCCGCAGGTCATCAACATGGGGATCAGCACATTTCCGGTACCCCGCAAAGCGCCGGAGAGAATTTCAATAAATACATAAATGGAATAAAAGGGTACCATGAACCGGACCATTTCCATGCCGATTTCCACCACGATCGCATCGCCGGTGAAAATCTGGAAAATATAACTTCCGAAAATCAGAAGCACAGCGCTGATGGCGATGGAAGAGCCCATGGCCATGGCAAAACAGATCCGGACGCTTTTGCGCATACGGTTGTATTTTCCAGCACCGTAATTCTGCCCGATAAAAGTAGTAATGGCGATACCAAAGGCGCTGCAGACCATCCAGTAGAAAGCGTCCATTTTTCCGAAGGCGGTCCAGGCGGCAACAGTATCAGTGCCGAAGGTATTCAGGCAGGCCTGGATGATCACATTGGAAATATTGTACATAACGGACTGCAGTCCGGCGGGAATGCCAATGCGCAGAAGTGACTGCAGAGAAGCCCGATGAAAGTGAAGTTCTTTCAGCCGCAGCCGAAAAATATCTCTGGAACGGAACAGGGCAATCAGTACAAGAACTGCACTGACACCCTGGGAAATCAGAGTGCCGAGAGCAACACCAGCTACTGCCATATGCAGGCCCACGACAAATACTACGTCCAGGATAATATTCAGGAAACAGCAGACGATCAGAAAATACAGGGGCCGTCTGGAATCTCCGGTGGCCCGGAGAATACCAGAACCAATATTATAGATAAAGACAAAAAAGATGCCGGCGAAATAAACGCGCAGATACAGGGTAGAATCGGCCATCAGATTCTGGGGAGTCTGCATCAGCTGCAGAAAAAACGGGGAAAATAAAAGTCCCAGAATGGTGATTACAATGCTTCCGGCAATGGAAAAAGCAATGGCAGTGTGCAGAGCCCGGTTAATGTTTTTCTGATCTCTGGCTCCATAGAACTGGGCAATGACCACTGTGGCTCCGGAGGAAAGGCCCACAAAAAATCCCACGACCAGGTTGATGATCTGGCTGGTGGAACCGCCTACGCTGGCCAATGCCTCTTTTCCCACATACCGGCCTACCACAATGGCATCGGCCGTGTTATAGATCTGCTGGAAAAACGTTCCGAGAACAATCGGAAAAAAGAACAGCAGAAGCTGTTTCCAGATTATGCCTTCGGTAATCTGGTTGGTTGCATTCTTTTTCATCATTTCTCATACCCCTCAAACCATATTCATTCGTTTTGCTGCTGCCGTAAGACAGCAGGCACAAAAGATCAGCCATCCTCCTGTGCCTGTACAAAGGTGAATGGCTGATTGCTCGTCTTTTGCATCATATCATATCGGCATTCTTTTGTCGATAGAGGAAAAATAGTAAAAAAACAGGAGGCCGGCCAGCGGGAAATAAAAGAATTGCACAATCTTTCCGGGTGATTTATAGTAAGGATAAAAAAGAAAAATTGTCCCGCAGGGATTTCAGGAAAAAGGAGAACGGCATGACAAATGTAGAAACGTTTCAGAAAAAGCTGACAGATATCTGTACGCTGGCAAAATTAAATGGAAAAAGGATCACCAGGGAAGGAG
>UQMI01000082.1 GCA_900542045.1 uncultured Blautia sp. | reverse complement strand
TTGCCACTTTTCTTTTCCCCTCTTTCAAAGTGGAAATAAACTTTTCACTTCAGCATTTTTATCGCTGGTTAATATTGCTATACTTGAAAAAATGGAGGGATTTTATGGACAATTTACAAAAGATTGGAAATCGGATCAAAAAACAGCGGATGCTGCTGGGATACAGCCGGGAGGAACTGGCAGAAAAGGCACACATTACACCTCGCTTTTGTTATGACCTGGAACTTGGATTGAAAGGGATGAGTCTGGAGACACTATGCAACCTGAAGGAAGCATTAAATCTGAGTACGGATTACATACTGTTCGGCACAGAAGCCGCAGATGGTGAGAATACAGAATACATCACTGCTCTTGTGGAAACCTGTCCGCCGGACAAACGCTCCTATCTGGCCGAAATCATTTCCAAGTATCTGCAGGCTGTAAACCGCTAAGACCGTATCACCGGCAAACGGTAATTATAATAGGAAGCAACGGTATTTTTTCTGCTTTCTTCTTTACACAAGAGCGGGGCTGCCCATGGGCAGCCCCGTATTTACTGTATTTATTTAGTATTAATTTTTCCATCTGTGTCCACTCCTATAACCCGCAGCGCGGCTGCGCCGCTTCTGCCGGTCATACCGCCACATACAGTCTGCGGTCAGCTATAAAAGAATCTCCCGCACCTCTTCCACGGAAATTCCGCAGGCTTTGGCTATCTCTTCCTCCGGCTTTCCGGCCAGCCATAACCGAAAGACCTGCTTCCCGAGGGAGATCCCTTCGCTTCTTCCTATGGTGATTCCCTCTGTTCTTCCAATAGAGATCCCTTCTGTTCTTCCGATAGCGATCCCTTCTGTTCTTCCGATAGAGATTCCTTCTCTCTTCCCTTCTTCCTTACTTTCTTCTCTCATATCCAGCAAAGCCTGACACATATCGTACTCTCCTTCCTCATTCTCATATTCTTCCTTCTCACCCAGCAGCCTGCTGGAACGGGACATGACCCGGATCATCTGGTAGGCTGCGCCGTCCAGATGAGAAAAGGCTGCCTGGTTCTCTGTTACATAGTGGTACAGTTCTTCTTTCTCCCGGTCACGCTGGAGGAAGCCGAATACATACTGAAGATCACTGTGAAACCTCTCGATATGCGGATAAGAACGTACCTCAATCAGATGCAGCGGGTAATCCGCAATCTGCGTGGCAACCTCCGGCGGGCAGTACCTGAGATCCAGCATCTCCTTCAATGTCCGTGGACCATCCCAGGGTTCCTGGCCAAAATAGACCACCAGCGTAAGAATCGGCGCCAGCCTGTCTTCCTTTCCGAATCCTGACAGATACTCTTCGCCCTGCAGATCTTTCCGCTGTCTGTGGACCGTCCGTATCCCGGAAATATTCTCTGGAAACCATGTCCTGTTTTCCCAAATGTCCTCCTTCCTGCAGAGAGTCCTGTATCTCTCACGACCTCTCTGCCAATATTTTCATAATCGGGGAATCTAGCATTAAGGTCTGAGAAATGAAACATAGACCATGCATAAAGAAAGGTAAAAGCTTGCTTCTTTCAGCTTTGCATTATTTTAGCACATATAACCACCGTAAACAGGCCCGTCGAACTACGGTGGTTCCTTGCACATCTGCCACCCCTACTGTAAATGGGCCAGTCACCCCCCCCCTCAAATTCAAAGAGCTCAAAACGTCTTTTCCGAAAAATCAGAGATTTGCCGCAATGACCTGAAATCCCATCTCAACCAGTAAGAGCCCCTCCGCAAGAGCAAGAAAAAAAGGGCCAGCCCACGAGGAAGAAACTTCCCCACGGACTGGCCCCGGCATATTCCGTTAATTCAATGATTCAATTATACCGGATAGGCTCCGTTCTTGGTGTCTGCCTGGGTGGCGTCTACGCCTGTCTTCTGTGCATCTCTGTACTTGAAGAAGTCTGTAGCCACCTGTGGGAACAGGGCGTAGGATAATACGTCCTCATCCTGCTCTTTGTACTGTGCCATCTCGGATTCCAGAGTCTGCAGCTCGTTGTCGATCAGATCGGCCGGACGGCAGGTGATTGGCTCGGTATCGCCAATGCATTTCTTCTGTACTTCTTTGTTGAACGGTTTTACGGTTGCGCCGTATTTTCCGCTCAGGATATCTTTGGTTTCTTTTGTCACCATCTTGTATCTCTCACCCATCAGCACATTGAATACTGCCTGTGTTCCTACGATCTGAGAAGACGGTGTTACCAGAGGCGGCTCGCCCAGGTCTTTTCTTACTCTCGGCACTTCTTCCAGAACCTCGTAGAATTTGTCTTCCGCATGCTGCTCTTTCAGCTGGGAAGTCAGGTTGGAAAGCATTCCACCCGGCACCTGATACAGCAGAGTCTTGATATCCACACCCATGTTCTTGGGATTCAGCAGGCCTGTCTCCAGTGCATGATCACGGATCGGACGGAAATAGTCTGCGATCTCTGCCAGCAGGTTCTGATCAAAGCCGGTATCGTAAGGTGTTCCCCGGAAGGTTTCCACCATAACCTCTGTTGCCGGCTGGGAAGTTCCCAGGGCGAAAGGTGACATTGCGGTGTCGATTACGTCCACGCCGGCTTCTACTGCCTTTAAGTATGTCATGGAAGCCACACCGGATGTATAGTGTGTATGAAGCTGGATCGGGATCTTCACTGTTTCTTTCAGTGCTTTTACAAGCTCTGTTGCCTGATAAGGAAGCAGCAGACCGGCCATATCCTTGATACACAGGGAATCGGCTCCCATCTCTTCTACTTCTTTTGCTTTGGAAGTCCAGTATTCCAGAGTATAGGCATCGCCCAGAGTATAGGAAAGAGCCACCTGTGCGTGGGCTTTTTCTTTATTGGCTGCAGTAACGGCGGTCTGCAGGTTGCGCAGGTCGTTTAAGCAGTCGAAGATACGGATGATGTCAATGCCGTTGGCAACGGATTTCTGTACAAAATATTCCACCACATCATCTGCGTAGGGACGGTATCCCAGAATGTTCTGTCCGCGGAACAGCATCTGCAGTTTTGTATTTTTGAATCCGTCACGGAATTTACGAAGTCTTTCCCATGGATCTTCTTTTAAGAAACGAAGGGAAGCATCGAATGTGGCTCCACCCCAGCATTCCACTGAATGGTAGCCAACCTTGTCCAGTTTGTCTACGATGGGCAGCATCTCCTCTGTGGACAGACGGGTCGCGATCAGAGACTGATGCGCGTCACGCAGAATGGTTTCTGTAATTTTAATTGGTTTTTTTGCAACTTCAGCCATTTATTTTTCCTCCAATTTTTGTAGCCCGCATCTGCCGCATGATGCGACGGCAGATGACGGACCGCCCTGCAGGGCATAAATAACACGGATTTCTCTTATACACCGAAAATCGCCATGAAGGTTCCTGCCGCAACAGCAGTACCGATTACACCGGCCACGTTTGGTCCCATGGCATGCATCAGCAGGAAGTTGGTGGGATCTGCTTCCGCCCCCACCTTCTGGGATACACGGGCTGCCATAGGTACGGCAGACACGCCGGCAGAACCGATCAGCGGATTGATCTTACCGCCAGACAGCTTGCACATAACCTTTCCGAGAATCACGCCGCCAAAGGTACCAAACGCGAAGGCCACCAGACCCAGAACAACGATCTTGATGGTATCCATATTCAGGAATGCCTCTGCGCTGGTGGTTGCGCCTACGGAAGTACCCAGCAGGATAACTACGATGTACATCATAGCATTGGATGCCGTCTCTGTCAGCTGTTTTACCACACCGCTTTCACGGAACAGATTACCCAGCATCAGCATACCAACCAGCGGAGCGGTGGTCGGCAGGATCAGACATACAACCACGGTAATGATGATAGGGAACAGGATCTTTTCCAGCTTCGATACAGTACGAAGCTGTTCCATTTTAATCTTACGCTCTTTTTCTGTGGTAAACGCTTTCATGATCGGCGGCTGGATAATGGGTACCAGAGACATATAGGAATATGCCGCCACCGCAATGGGACCAAGCAGCGCTGTCTGTCCCAGTTTTCCGGCCAGGAAAATGGATGTCGGTCCGTCAGCACCGCCGATGATGGAGATGGCCGCAGCTGCCTTGCCGTTGAATCCCATGAAGATTGCCAGGAAATAGGCCACATAGATACCCAGCTGGGCGGCGGCTCCCATCAGGAAGCTTTTGGGGTTGGCGATCAATGGACCGAAATCGGTCATGGCGCCTACTCCCATGAAAATCAGAGACGGCAGGATGCTCCACTCATCCAGCAGATAGAAAAAGTGAAGAAGTCCTGCGGATCCGCTGGAAGATTCCTCCGCAGATGCAATAATATCCGGATAGATATTCACCAGCAGCATACCGAATGCGATGGGCACCAGAAGCAGCGGCTCATATCCTTTTTTGATTGCCAAATACAGAAATACACAGGCGATCGCAATCATCACGAAATTGCCTACGGTCAGATTGAAAAACGCCGTCTGGTGTAAGAGATTTGACAATGTTTCGCTTACATAAGCCATGTCATTCCCTCCTGTATTAGTTCATTGTTGCTAAAACGTCTCCATTTTCCACGGCTGCGCCTTCTGAAACATTGATGCTGGCAACGGTTCCGTCCTGAGGAGCAACCACCGGAATTTCCATTTTCATGGATTCCAGGATCACAATGGGATCACCCGGTTTTACGGCCTGTCCCACAGAAGCTTCAATCTTCAGAACTTTGCCCGGTACAGAAGCAGTTACTTCGATGGAGCCGGCTGCGCCTGCTGCAGGAGCAGGTGCCGGTGCCGGAGCAGGCGCTGCTGCAGGAGCGGGTGCTGGAGCAGGAGCAGGTGCTGCTGCCGGAGCAGGTGCGCTTGCCGCGCCTTCTTCTACGGTTACGTTATATACGGTTCCGTTTACGGTAATTGTATAGCTTTTCATTTTTTAATCCTCCTGATCATGTATTCATTACCACTTTCTGCGGTTTACTTTTCTGATAGAACGAACCACGAATCCATCCGGGCTGGTTCCTTCTGCTGCTGCAATGGCCGCTGCAATGACAGCAACCAGCTCTTTGTCATCGGTCCCGCTTGCGGATGCTGCCGGCGTCTGCACAGGCGCGGGAGCTGCTGCAGGAGCAGGCGCCGGCGCGGGCGCAGGTTTTGCAGCCTTTGCCGCTTCTCTTTCCTTTGCTTCCGGATTGGGAATAAATTTAAACAGCCAGATAATAAAGGAAAGGAAAATCAGAACCACAAATACGGTTCCCAGTCCCATTACTGTATTCAGAGCAGCTCTCTGCAGAGAAACAGACATGGGATATTCCACTTCCACACTCAGAGAAGTAGGATTTCCGGTGCGGTCAAACATATAGACAAAATTCGCGTCAGCGCCGGTAAAGGTGGCCGGAAGTGTCACCACATACTCAATCCCGTCTCTCTCCACTGTTGCTTCTTTCCATTCTACCAGCTCTCCCAGCTCTTCTCTGGAACCGTCCCAGACTTCCATCACATCTCTGGTGAAATCATCGCCGGTCTCCATATAAGATTCAATTTCTTCGTCCGAAAGGGCGATCACTGTCTGCGACAATCCCTCCGCGGTACTGATCAGCGCAGTCTGCATATCTGCATTGATGCTCTCGTCTTCAGAGCTGCTGCAGGCAGTCATGGAGAAGACAAAGATCATCGCCAGCAGAACGCAGGTTATTTTTTTCCATAAATGCTTCATCTGCCTCACCTCACTTAGACGCTTCCATGTTTTTTCGCCGGACGGTCTTCCCTCTTGGTAAATAACATCTCGAAAGCGCCAATGACATATTTTCTGGTATCTGCCGGTTCAATAACCGTATCCACGTACCCTCTTCTGGCAGCAGATTCCACATTGGACTGCAGAGCGGCATATTCTCCGGCTTTTTCTCTGATGGTCTCCGCATCTGCGCCTGCATACATGATCTTGGCAGCCATATTGGCGTCCATGGTTCCTACTTCCGCGGTCGGCCAGGCAAATACCTGGTCTGCGCCAACGGCTTTGCTGTTCATGGCAACGTATGCGCTTCCGTAAGCTTTGCCGATGATCACATTTACTTTGGGAACGGTCGCAGCGGCAAACGCATGCACCAGAGCACCGACTTCTCTTGCTACGCCCCGCTCAGAGCATTTGCTGGCCTTGAACCCGGAAACATTGGTCAGTGTCAGCACCGGAATAGAGAAGGCATCGCAGAATTTTACCATAGCCTGCGCTTTTCTGGCTCCTCTGGCGGACAGAGTTCCGTCAAAGGTCTCTGTCTTATTTCCTTCCGCGTCATAAATCTCGCTGCGGTTGGCAATAGCTCCCACGGTCATTCCATTAAGGCGGATAAAGCCGGTTACCATATCCTTCGCATAATTTCCTTTTACTTCAAAAAATACATGATTATCAGAAATCTGTGACAGAGCGATTGCGGTATCGCCTGTACAGTTCACCAGTTCCGGGCAGACACGGTTCAGATCATCTGTACAAACATCATAAGAGGCATCGTCTTCATTGTTGGATGGGAGCATGGTCACCAGAGCACGCATCTGTGCCAGTACATCCGCCTCGCTTCCCACATAATCAATAAGACCTGTCTCTTCACTCTGGAATTCAATGGAAGAGGTATCACATTTGGAAGCGTGATTTCCCTGGATCGCATTGGGAGAATTTACAAACAGCTTCCCTTTCTCTTCCGCGATAAAAGTAAAGTCTGTCAGAGCGGGTACCAGAGCCAGTCCTCCGCCGCAGTTTCCGAAGATACCGGTAATCTGTGGAATCACACCGGATGCCATTACCTGCTTCTGGTACACCAGGCCCAATGCATGCAGCGCATCGGCAGCCTCCTGCAGACGGACACCGCCGCAGTCCAGAAGTCCGATCACCGGCGCTCCGGTCTTCATTGCCAGGTCATAGATACCCGCAATCTTCTTTGCGTGCATTTCACCAATGGTTCCATTCAGCACGGACACATCCTGGCTGTATACATACACCAGATTGCCGTCAATGACTCCGTAACCGGTAATCACGCCGTCGGATGGTGTTTGTTCAGCAGTTAAGTTGAAATCTGTAGTTCTTGCCGTTACGCTTTTACCGATTTCAACAAAACTGTTGGCGTCAAGCAAGGATTGAATTCTCATGCTTGCTAAGTTTTGTGTAGCATTACTCATCTTTCTGCCCTCCGTTTTTCTATAAAAATTTAAAAGCATAACCAAATTTTCGCCAATTATAGTTTACACTTTTTTTAGATTTTTTTCAACCGTTTTTGTTTATTTTCTGTCAAAGTCAGGGAAATTGCATCTCCCTGCAGTTTTGCAGTAACATGTGTTCGCTTATAGCTTGAAAGTCTTTTGTTTGGC
>UQMI01000081.1 GCA_900542045.1 uncultured Blautia sp. | reverse complement strand
TGCTCTTCCTCAATGGTGTGGTTCAGCGAAATGCGGTGGAATCTCTTCCGGAAGAAAAGCGACCGGATCACTGCATCGGATGCCAGAGCTGTGAAGCCGTCTGTCCGCAGCAGCTGAAGATTTCAGAGGCCATGAAAAACTTTGCAGAAAAATTAAAAGCTCCCATCGAAAGATAATAAAAAGGATGAAAGAAACGGCGTTTCAGAGGAAATGACCGTTTCTTTTGGGTTTGAAGGAGATTTCCGGTCTTTTCGAAAGGAATGCCAAAAACAGAAAGCTGATTTTGTATAAGATTTCCGAAAGAAAACTGTTGCATGGAAAAAACGAATGTGATACCATTTTTGTGAAATCGATTACACATAAAAGAGAGATAAGGAGAATAAATATGGAACCGAGAATTATTTTTCTGGATATAGACGGAACTCTGACAGAACCAGGCGGAAACGAACCTCCGGAATCGGCCGTCCGGGCCATCCGAAGAGCACGGGAGCAGGGCCATCTGGTATTTCTGTGTACCGGAAGAAATTATGAAATGCTTTCGCCATTGCTGAAATATGGATTTGACGGTTTTATAGGCAGTTCCGGCGGTTATATTGTGTGCAGGGATCAGGTGATCTATGACTGTCCCATGACAGAAGAGCAGAAGGGCAGAGCCATGGAAGTTCTGAAGAGAAATGGGGTGTTCCGTACGGTAGAGTGTCTGAATGGCTCTTATACCGATGAGGGCTTCAAGGAATTCCTGCGGAAAAATGCCAGAGAGGGAAGCAACAGCGAGCTGCTGCGCTGGAGAGAGCAGATCGAACAGTCTCTGAATATCCTTCCGATGGAGGAGTATCGGGGGCAGCCGGTGTATAAGATCGTAATCATGAGCCAGAGTGAGAAACAGCTGGAAGAACCGGAGAAAGAACTGGGCCGGGAATTTGCATTCTGCATCCAGGGAGCCGATCAGTATGGATTTATCAATGGTGAGATCATCAACAGGAAATTCGATAAGGGAAGGGCTGTGAAGCGGGTGTGTGAGCATCTTCAGATTCCTCTGCGCGATACGGTTTCTTTTGGAGACAGTATGAACGACATAGAGATGATCTCCACCACTGGCCTGAGTATCTGTATGAGCAACGGAAATGAGCAGCTGAAGAAGATTGCCGACGATATCTGTCCCACTGTACGGGAAGGCGGGATTCATTATGCGTTCCGGAAATATCATTTGATCTGATGGATGGATACTGCAGCCGTCAGCGGGGATCTGTGGGTATTTCAGAGCTGATTTTTGCGTGGGTCTGTGGGAATTCCAGAGCTGATTTTTGCGGGCTGAGGGCAGCCTGCTTTGCCGGAACACAGCGCCGTTATCCGATACAGCCAGTGGGATTCCTTTTTTCGTTACTTTGGGATCGTATTTTTATCAGCAAACTGAAATCGTTCTCATATAATTCTAACAAAAAACAAGCAAAAATTTTGGGGAACATGACAATTTACAAAGAATTTGGATGAATTTATAATAAGAGTAGAAAGTGTGAACGATTTCATATAATGTAAAATACGAGAAAAAGGGAGAAAGAAAAATGGCATTGGATTATGGTAAATGTGCAAAAGAGATTTTTGAGAATCTCGGGGGCCGTGAAAATCTGGTAAGCGCGGCCCATTGTGCCACAAGACTTCGTCTGGTTACTGTGGATAACAGTAAGATTGACATGAAAAAACTGGAAGAAGTAGACGGTGTGAAGGGAGTATTCAGCAATAATGGACAGCTGCAGCTCATCATTGGGACTGGCACGGTTAACAAAGTTTACGATGAGTTTCTGAAAGTCAGTGGAATGACTGCCGCCACAAAAGAAGAGGTAAAGGCGGCAGCGGCAGCCAGTCAGCCTCTTCCCAAGCGGATGATCAAATCTCTGGGCGATGTGTTTGTTCCCATCCTGCCGGCCATTGTAGCGTCTGGTCTGATGATGGGACTGGTGGAAACACTGGGAAAGGCAATTCCTGCGTTTGCGGGAAGTGACTGGTACAGTATTTTAGATTTGCTGGCAAATACAGCATTTACGTTCCTGCCGGTATTGATCGCCGTATCTTCTGCCCGGGTATTTGGCGGCAACATTTTCCTGGGAGCAGTCATCGGTATGATCATGATCCATCCCAATCTGATCAATGCCTGGTCAGTGGCAAGTATGGATCCATCGGAAATTCCGGTCTGGAATCTGTTCGGGTTTACCATCCGGCAGGTGGGATATCAGGGGCATGTGATCCCGGTCATTATTGCCGTCTGGGTGATGTGCCGGCTGGAAAAATGGCTGCATAAGCATGTGCCGGAGATGATCGACCTGTTTGTGTCTCCTCTCTGTACAGTCATGATCACAGCTTTTCTTACCCTGGGGATCATCGGTCCCATTTTCTCCACAGCTGAGAATTACATTCTGGGATTTGCCCAGTGGATCATTACAGTGGGATTTGGACTGGGTTCTATGATTATGGGTGCAATTTATCCACTAACAGTTGTCTGCGGCATCCATCACATGTATAATGTAATTGAGGCTGGTATGTTGTCTGCTGCAGATGGCCTGAATACCTGGATGCCCATAGCTTCTGCAGCCAACTTTGCGCAGGGAGCCGCATGTCTGGCAGTGGGGCTGAAGGCAAAGAACAAAAAGACAAAAGCAGTGGCGCTCCCTTCCGCCCTGTCTTCTGCGCTGGGAATTACGGAGCCGGCTATTTTCGGTGTAAACCTGCGTTTTGTAAAACCGTTGATCTGCGGTATGGCCGGCGGCGCTGTGGGAGCGCTTCTGGGAGCCATCTTCCATATCGGAGCAACGTCTTATGGAGTGACCGGCATTCCGGGATTTCTGATCACTCTGGATTCTACCCTGCAGTATGCAGTGATGCTTGCCGTTTCTTTTGTGATCGCCTTTGGCCTGACCTGGGTGTTCTGGAAGGAAGAACAGCCGGAAACATCTGGAAACGGGAAGGCAGTTCCCGCAGAAGAAAAGAGCGAAAGTTCTGTTTCTGAGGAGAAGCCGGCTGCAGAGGAACAGGAAAAAATTCTGTATGCGCCGGTAAAAGGCAATGTGATTCCCAGAGAAGAGATTCCGGACGAGACCTTTGCTTCTGGTGTGCTGGGAGACGGTGTGGGAATTGAGCCGGAAGAGGGCCTTGTGGTGGCTCCTTTTGACGGAGAGATTTCTTCAGTGACCGATACCCGCCATGCAGTGGGAATAACAGGTCCGGGGGAGATGGAGGTTCTGATCCATGTGGGTGTGAACACTGTAAATATGCAGGGAGACGGATTTACCCTTCTGGTAAAGGAAGGAGATAGGGTAAAAGCCGGACAGAAGCTTCTGACCTTTGATATAGATAAGATCAAGGCAGCAGGATACAGTACAACAACAGCCGTTCTGGTCACCAACAGCGATGATTATGAATCCTGCACGGTGGAGAAGACCGGAAAAACGGAACTGATGGAAAAAATCATAGAAGTTCATTAACAAACAGGAGGAAGTAAAAATGAAACAGTTTACGTACACAATTACAGATGAAGTAGGAATCCATGCACGTCCCGCGGGATTGCTCGTAAAAGCTGCAAAAGGCTTTTCCAGCAAGGTAATGATCCAGAAAGACGGCAAGTCTGTGGATGTGAAAAAATTAATGGCTCTTATGGGGCTTGGTGTAAAATGCGGCGATACGGTGGAGATCACTGTAGAAGGAGAGGACGAAGCAGCGGCAGCAGAAGCTCTGGAGGCATTTTTTAAGGAAAATTTATAAATGAATATTGGCGATATTGCAAAAAGAGCCGGTGTTTCAAGAGCAGCCGTTTCCCGCTATTTCAATAACGGTTATATATCTGAAGAGAAGAAGGAAGCGATCCGCAAGGTGGTGGAAGAGACGGGGTACCGTCCTTCCATTCAGGCCCAGACACTGCGGACAAAAAAGACCAGACTTGTGGGCGTGATCCTGCCAAAGATTGATTCTGCTGCCATTGGGAATGTTGTGGCAGGGATCCTGGCGGTGCTTAACGAAAGCGGCTACCAGCTATTGCTGGCAGATACACAGAACAATCTGAAAAAAGAACTGGAATATCTGAATATTTTCAATGAAAAACAGGTAGACGGCGTGATCTTCATTGCCACGGTCTTTACCCAGGAGCATAAAAGGGCACTGAAAAATATGAATGTTCCGGTGGTCATAGCAGGTCAGAGGCTGGAGGGATATCCCTGTGTCTATCATGATGATTATCATGCGATCTACGATATGACCCGGCTTTTTCTGGAAAAAGGACGAAGAAATCTGGGCTTTATCAGCGTCTTTCACCAGGATATCGCAGCGGGTAAACAGCGGTGGCAGGGATACTGTGACGCAGTGCGGGATCAGGGCCTGGAAGAATTGGGAAAGCATACGGTTGTTTCCGGATTTTCCATGGAATCCGGCAGAGAGAAGGCAAAGGAATTACTGGAAACCTGGAAAGGCCTGGATGGGATCATCTGTGCCACAGATTCCATAGCTGTAGGCGCCATGGCTTATCTGAAGGAACAGGGCTATGAGATCCCGGGCCGGATTTTCGTATCCGGGCAGGGAAATTCCAGTATCTCCAGAGTAACGACTCCCACTTTGACCACGATTCGGTATTCTTATGAGGAATCCGGCAGTGAAGCGGCAAAAATGCTGCTGGAGCTTCTGGAAAAACCGGATACACCGGTGAAGGAGCTGCGGCTGGGCTATGCCATTGTGGAGCAGGAGTCCACCGGAGGTACCCGGGAATTCAGCAGAAAAAACGCTGCAGATGTCTGAAAACAGGCATCTGCGGCGTTTTTTGCGGTTGGCAGCAGGAGCTGATAGAGCTTTGAATAAATATTTTTTGTACGGGCAACCTAAAAACAGAGTGCAGCAGAGAGATAGATACAGCTGACAGTATCTGGGACTGGTTATGCCAGGGAGCAAAACCCGATTTCAATGTGCTTTACTATCAATGACAAGGAGAATTTTTTAGGATAAAATAAATTGAAACCTATCTGATGCGGGATGTGACAGAAGAAGGCGGGATTACCGATTCTGTACGATTCCGAAAATTTCTTAATGCCTGTGCTGCCCTGACTGCTGAGCAGGTAAACTATAAAACTTTGGCAGAGGCAGCCGAAATTTCCCAACCCACAGCCAAAGAATGGCTGCGGATTGTGTGCCTATCTGTCTATGTGGCTTACCAGGGATACACTGATGAATGGCGCTGCAAACGGTCACTACTTTGAAAACTATGTTGTGATCGAACTTTTGAAAAGTTTTTCTTATTCTGCAGATAAAGCGAACCTGACATATTACCGGGATTCTAACGCAAAAGAAATTGATGTAATCGTAGAGGAAAATGGATTGATTCATCCATTGGAGATCAAAAAATCTGCAAATCCTGATCGCAGAGAAGTCAAAAAATACGAGGTGCTTGACAAGACGGTTTTAGAGCGCGGCAGCGGCGGCATTGTCTGTATGTGCGAAGAAGTGATACCGATTGATCAGAAAAACTGTTTTATTCCCTGTAATCTTATATAGAAAATAGAAAGTGGCCAGCCTCTCTTATGTGTGACTGACCACTTCTGTTTTGTTGGAGGTGTTATCTTCTGTTGTCTGTTTTATAAGGAGCGTTTTTGACGATGGCCCGGATCATAATCTGTCTGCGGCCTTCTTTTCCATATTTTACGAGGAGCTCCGTTCCTTCTTTCGCATACTCTGCCTGCAGCTGCGTGATAGAAATAAAACGTTTGTCGTGAGGCATCGATCCCATCAGTAATTTTCATAAGTAAAATCCTTTAGATTTTGTTATCTTTTCTGCCTTTCCGGCAAATATCAAACAGCCATGCAACAGCAACTGCAATGCAGGCTCCGATCAGGGAACCAGCAACGAACATGATTCCGTAAGTGATCCGGAAGGAGCCCTGCATGACCAGAATTACAAGGACATAAATAACACATCCGATCTTCGTCTGAATGTAGGGAAGCTTTACAGCCCAGCCAATGGAGAGTACGCCCAGAAGGCCAAGTGCGGCAAGGAAGACGAACAGACCTTTTGCCGGAATCCACTGGTTTATAAGCACCACAAGGCTTCCCACCAGAAAGCCCACGAGGATTGCCTTCATTCTTGTGAGCGCCATCTGCAGACTGCTTTTGCTGTTTTCTCCGCAGCAGAAAATAATAGTTGCCAGTGCCGCTGCGTTGACTGCCACATTGTTCAGCTGCGGGATCAGCACGAAAAGAGCGATGCAGCACAGAGACGCAGCTGCAATGCGCATATCTGCCAGTTCGATTGCTTTGTTTTTTTCATACATGAGTATCACATCCAATCCTGTTTTCATTCACGTAATCAAGTATAGACGCAAAAACAGGCGGTGTCTAATTATCGTTGTTTATCAAACGATAACCAGACATCGCCTGTTATTTGAACAGCAGATTGGAGGATTCATTTCGGAACATGAAATAGGGTAAAAAGGATACGTTGCGGAACAGGTTATTTGTTTCATCCCGGAGATAGGTGATCAGAGGCTCCAGTTTTTTCCTGTCTTTCTTTCGGAATACTGCGTAGATCTGTTTCCGGGCATGTTCTGAATTTACTGTGTAAACGGTTTTTCCGGTAATCTCCGGGACAAAATGAATGATCAATGAGGAACAGAGGTTGCAGAACTGAAATTCAGCCTTGGAATTCAGATACTTTTCGATGGGATAATAGGAAATTCGTTCTTTTTGCACCCCGGCTTCCTCCAGCACTTGTCTAAACCACTCGGTATATCCAGGTGTGTCAGGCAAGATGAATTTCTCTATTTGACGGAGCTGTTCCATTTCTATCTTCTCATGTGCATTCGCATGAAGCGCACAGTCATTTGGGACCGTGATCATCAATTCCTCTTCGAAGATCTGAACATTTTCATATCTGCCGCTGTTATATTTGTGATTGGACAGGATAAAGTCAAACTTTCCTTCTTCAAAAAGGCGGCTGTAATCCGTCACTTTTTCCACGCTGCAGAGGAAAACTCTCTGAGGAAAAGCATGTGCAATATGCGGCATAATGAAGTACAGAGCAGCAATCGCATACCCGGAACAAGTAATAAAAACTTTGCTTTTTTCCTGCTGTTCCCATATTTCCTTACGGAGCTGCTGGATTTCTTCCATGATCGCGCTGCTGTGCTGGAGCAAGATTTTTCCATATTCGTTTAATACCAGCTTGTTTCTCCTGCGTTCGAACAGCGGGCATTCCAATTCTGCTTCCAGCTTTTTCAGGCTCTTGCTCAATGCCGGCTGGGTAATATGAAGCTGTTCAGCGGTTACATGCATATTGCAGGTCTGAGCCAGGGATAAAAACTGTTCTAACTGATAAAATTCCATGATTTTTCAGGGGTACCTCCTCTCCGGACGTTATTTCTTCCACAAGGATTATGACTGCTGTTTCCGATTTTGTATTGCTATTAACTATAGCATGGATCACATACGGGGTCAATGGAACCTGCGGGACAGCCAGGGTTGTTTCATGAACTATCCACGAGTATTGCTACCTTTTACACTCCTGTT
>UQMI01000080.1 GCA_900542045.1 uncultured Blautia sp. | reverse complement strand
TTTATTGCAGGAAAATCTTTGATTTTTCCAAATTTCTGTTATAATGAGAAATAGATGATACCAGTAAAGAAAAAGTTTGTCTGGTATCTTTGAGTAATTTCATATGGATAAGAATTACGAACGGAGTACAGAAATCAGGGAGGTTATTTTATGAGAATTATCATGTTAGGTGCACCGGGTGCCGGCAAAGGAACACAGGCTAAGAAAATTGCTGAGAAGTATGGGATTCCCCACATTTCCACAGGCGATATTTTCCGCGCCAATATCAAGAATGGAACAGAATTAGGCAAAAAAGCCAAAACTTATATGGATCAGGGATTGCTGGTTCCCGATGAACTGGTTTGCGACCTGGTGGTTGACCGGGTACAGCAGCCGGATTGTGAGAACGGTTATGTACTGGATGGATTTCCCAGAACCATTCCCCAGGCAGAAGCGCTGGACGAGGCTCTGAAATCTCTGGGAAGTGCCATTGATTATGCCATCGATGTGGATGTGCCGGATGAGAATATTGTCAATCGAATGGGCGGCAGACGTGCCTGTGTAAAATGCGGCGCAACATATCATGTGGTATACAATGCTCCGAAAGTGGAGGATGTATGCGACGCATGCGGCGACAAGCTGATCCTCCGGGAGGATGATAAGCCGGAGACTGTCCAGAAACGGCTGGCTGTGTATCATGAGCAGACACAGCCGCTGATTGATTACTATACAACTGCAGGTGTAATGAAAAGAGTGGACGGAACACAGGATATGGAAGATGTTTTCCGTTCCATTGTTGCTATCTTAGGAGAGTAAACGAATGTCAGTATCTATTAAAACAGCAAGAGAGATCGAGCAAATGAGAACAGCCGGACATCTTCTGGAAGAAGTGCATGATTATCTGGCTACCTTGATTCGGCCGGGTATCAGTACCTGGGAGCTGGATCACGAAGGTGAAAAGATGATCCGCAGACTGGGGTGCACACCGAATTTTCTGAATTACGAAGGCTTTCCCGCTTCTTTTTGTATTTGCATCAATGATGAAGTGGTGCATGGAATCCCATCCAAAGAGCGTATTATTCAGGAGGGGGATCTTGTGAAGATCGATGCCGGATTGATTTATGAAGGCTATCATTCTGATGCAGCCCGTACTTATGGAGTGGGAGAGATCACAGAGGATGCCAGACGGTTAATGGAAGTGACGAAGCAGAGCTTCTTTGAAGGAATCAAATATGCCAAAGCCGGCAATCATTTAAATGATATCTCAGCAGCAATCGGTGATTATGCGGAAGGCTTCGGGTATGGAGTTGTGCGGGATCTGGTGGGACACGGGATTGGCACCCATCTTCATGAGGATCCGCAGGTACCTAATTTCCGTCAGAAACGGCGAGGAGTACAACTCATACCAGGAATGACTCTGGCGATTGAGCCTATGATTAATCTGGGACGCGCCGATGTGGGATGGCTTGACGATGACTGGACAGTGGTAACCATGGATGGCTCCATATCCGCCCACTATGAAAATACAATCTTGATCACAGATGGTGAACCGGAAATTCTCACATTGACAAAGTAGAATGCAGATAATAATAGGAGGAATAAAATGTCAAAAGCAGATGTTATTGAAGTAGAAGGAACCGTATTGGAAAAGCTGCCTAGTGCAATGTTTCGAGTAGAACTGGAGAACGGACATGTGGTTCTGGCCCACATCAGCGGAAAGCTTCGTATGAATTTTATCCGCATCCTGCCGGGTGATAAGGTGACCATAGAACTTTCTCCATACGATCTGACAAAAGGAAGGATTATCTGGAGAGATAAATAAGAAACAGATGAATGCCGCAAAATCATGGGAGACTCCCTGGTTTTGCGGTTTTATAAGTCTTAAATGTGGAGGTAATGCAATGCTGAGAAGATTGTTTTCTTATATGCGTCCCTACAGGAAATACGCAATACTGGCATTTCTCTGTATTTTGACGGAATCCATATTTGAGCTGATCGTGCCGCTGATTATGGCTGACCTGGTGGATGTGGGGGTGGCAAATCAGGATATCCCCTATATTTATACCAGAGGAATACAGATGGTCATCTGTGCAGTGCTGGCTTTGCTCCTGGGAATTGGAAGCGCCCGTTTTGCCGCGGTGGCGGGACAGGGGCTGGGGGCAGAGCTCCGCAGGGAAGAGTATGGGAAACTGCAGCAGTATTCCTTTGCCAATATTGACCATTTCCGGGTTTCTTCTCTGATTACCAGAATGACCAGCGATGTGACCAATATACAGAATTCCGTTTCCACAGGTTTCCGGCCTTTTTGCAGGGGACCTGTTATGCTGGTTGCCGCCACTGCTGTGGCCTTTTCCATCAATGGAAAGCTGGCCCTGGTCTTCTGCGTGGCATTGCCGGTGCTGGCAATCCTGCTGGCGATGATTGTTCTGCGTGTCCGTCCTCTGTATACAAAGATGCAGAATGCCATGGATCTGGTCAATCGGATTATTCAGGAAAATCTTACAGCAATCCGTGTGGTAAAGGCGTATGTGCGGGGCGAATATGAAACAGAAAAATTTGAAACAGTGAATATCAATCTGAAAACCCATTCGGAAAAAGCATTTCGGCTGGCCGCGCTGAATATGCCTGCCATGCAGTTTGTCATGTACGGAACGATTCTGAGTATTCTGTGGTTTGGGGGTGAATTGATCCAGATAGGCGATATGCAGGTGGGCGAATTGACGGGATTTTTAAGCTATGTTCTTCAGATTTTAAATTCTCTGATGATGATATCCAATGTATTTATGATGATGACCCGTTCTCTGGCTTCTGCGGAACGGATTATGGAGGTTATCGATGAAAAGGTGGATATGACGGATGAGAAAGCGCGGGAGATAGAAGTAAAAGACGGCGGGATTTCTTTTGAACATGTGTGGTTTAAATACCGCAGAGAAGCCCTGGAGTATGTGCTCTCTGACATTAATTTTCAGATTCTGCCAGGAGAAACGGTGGGGATCATTGGCCAGACCGGCGCTGCCAAGACAACTTTGGTGCAGTTGATCCCCCGTCTCTACGATGTGGAAAAAGGCGTGGTGAAGATTGATGGAATTCCTGTGCAGGAATATCCCATGAAACATCTGCGGGATGCCATTGCCATGGTACTGCAGAAGAACACCCTGTTTTCCGGTACCCTGCTGGAGAATCTGAAGTGGGGAAAAGAGGATGCGTCAAGAGAAGAGGTAGAAGAAGCCTGCCGGATCGCCTGTGTGGATGAATTTATTGACCGGCTGCCCCGTGGGTATGAGACAGATATGGGCCAGGGAGGCGTCAATGTTTCCGGGGGACAGAAGCAAAGGCTCTGTATTGCCAGGGCAATCCTGAAGAAACCCAAGGTACTGATCCTGGATGATTCCACCAGCGCCGTAGATACAGCTACAGAAGCCAGAATCCGGAATCAGCTTCGGGAAAAGCTGCCGGAAATGACAAAGATCATTATTGCTCAGCGGATTTCCTCTGTGCGGCATGCCGATAAGATCCTGATCCTGGAAGATGGCCGGATTGATGATATAGGTACCCACGAAGAACTCCTGGCGCGGAATGCCATCTATCAGGAAATCTATGAATCGCAGAAGGAAGGGGTGGAGCTGTAATGGCAAAATATGTGGGCTATAAGCGGCCGAAAGATACAAAAAAGACCATATTGCATCTTCTCCGGTATCTGGGACTGCATAAGTGGATGTTTGCGCTGGTGGCATTTCTGGTGCTGATCAGTACGGCGGCCAGTATTATGGGCACCTTTCTTCTGAAACCGGTGATCAATCAGTTTATTATGCCGGGAGATATACCAGGGCTGCTGAGAGCAGTGGGAGCCATGGGGCTGATGTATCTGTGCGGTGCTCTGGCCACATTGGGCTATAATCAGCTTATGGTGAAGACGGCTCAGAAAGTGATTCAGGAGATTCGACAGGATTTATTTGCCCATGTGCAGAAGCTGCCGCTGAAATATTTTGATGCCCATACTCATGGAGAACTGATGAGCCGTTTTACCAATGATGTGGACACAGTCCAGGAGGCTATGAACAACAGTTTTGCTGCCATTATCCAGAACTTTCTCACACTGGTGGGAACTGTGGCGATGATGCTTGTGCTCAGTGTACGGCTCTCGCTGATCGTGGTGGTATTTCTGGCGTTGATGGGAGCATTTATCAGGTTCAATAGCAGTCACAGCCGGAAATATTTTAACCGGCAGCAGGAGGAGCTGGGAAAGATCAATGGATTTGTGGAGGAAATGGTAGAAGGTCAGAAAGTGGAAAAGGTGTTTAACCATGAGGAAAAAGATTTTCAGAAGTTCTGCGAAATGAATGAAAAGCTCCGGGTGGAGTCCACCAATGCGCTCACCTTTGCCGGAATGATGGTGCCCACTATTGTCAGTCTGTCCTATGTAAATTATGCAGTTTCCGCCTGTGTGGGAGGTCTGTTTGCCATCTCTGGTCTGCTGGATATCGGCAGTCTGGCATCTTATCTGGTTTATGTCCGGCAGAGCGCCATGCCTTTGAATCAGTTTACGCAGCAGGTGAATTTCCTGCTCTCTGCGCTTTCCGGCGCGGAACGTATTTTTGAAATGATGGAAGAAGAACCGGAGGTGGACGAAGGAACGGTAACACTGTGTAATGTAGAGGAAAAGGAAGGCCTGCTGAAGGAAGCCGGACAGGAGACCGGAAGGTATGCCTGGAAACTGCCCGGAAAAGACGGAGAGCAGCTGGTTCCTTTAACAGGGGATGTGCGATTTCACGATGTGATATTTGGTTATGTGGAAGGAAAACCTGTTTTGAACGGAATTTCTCTTTACGCAAAGCCGGGACAGAAGATTGCTTTTGTTGGGTCTACCGGGGCCGGGAAAACTACCATTGTAAATCTGATCAATCGTTTTTATGAAATCTGGTCGGGCTCCATTACCTATGACGGGATTGATGTGCGTGAGATCAAAAAGGCGGATCTGCGTCGTTCTCTGTCTGTGGTGATTCAGGAAACCCATCTGTTTACCGGAACCATTGCAGATAATATCCGTTACGGCGCTCTGGACGCTGCAGAAGAAGAAGTGCGGAAAGCGGCCAGGATTGCCAATGCAGATTCCTTTATCCGCAGGCTGCCCAATGGTTATGATACCATGCTGCACAGTGATGGGAGCAATCTGTCTCAGGGACAGAGACAGCTTCTGGCCATCGCCAGGGCGGCCATATCCCGTCCGCCGGTGCTGATCCTGGATGAAGCCACCAGCTCCATTGATACCCGGACCGAACGGCTCATTGAGAAGGGCATGGATGCTTTGATGGATGGTAGGACGGTCTTTGTCATTGCGCACAGACTTTCCACTGTCCGCAATTCCAAAGCTATTATAGTGCTGGAAAAAGGTGAGATCATCGAGCGGGGAGATCATGAGGAGCTTCTGGAGGAAAAGGGACGTTATTATCAGCTTTATACAGGACAGTTTGAACTGGAATAAAGAGAAAGCGGAATTTCCATATGGTGCGCAAGACGTTGAAATGGATGAGCATCTCTCCGGTGCTTTTCATTTATCTGCCTGGAAGGGTGTATAGTACATTAGCCGCCAGCATCAAACAGAGGAGGGTGTGACCCGCGCGAGTCACACCCTCCTCCTGTATACATATAAAATATATTGCCGTTAATTTATGCTTCGTATTCTCTGCGCACTCCTGTGGAGTCGTAACCGCTTTCGGCGGTATCATTGTATGCACGTACCGTGTAGACATAGGTAGTTCCCACCGTGAGATTGCTGCCATCGTCTGCATAGACGGTGGTATCCGGATCTGTGATATTGGCGATCCGGCTCCAGGAGCTTCCAAGCGCCCGGCGGTAGATGTAGTAACCGGTGGCGCCGTCCACAGACCGCCAGGTCAGCCGCAGGCCGTCAGGAGACTGGCTGACACGTACCAGTTCCGGCATGGACAGGTAACTGGTACGGATGCCGGTGTTGACGTAATAGCTGCGGTCGGAACCGTTGTAAGCCCGAACTGTATAAATATAAGTAACGCCGTCCTCTAAAGAGGAGGTATCCGTGTAAGTGTTGGTATCTGTACTGGCAATTTTGGCCCAGGATTCGCCGGAAATACGGCGGTAAACATCATAGCCTTCCGCACCTTCGACTGCATTCCAGTCAATCTTGATTCCGTTGGCGGCAGCAGTGGCGCTGGTCAGCTCCGGTGTGGACAGATAGACCAGTCTGACTCCGGTGGACTGATAACCGCTGCGGTTGGAGCCGTTGAGGGCCCGGACCGTGTATACGTAAGTCTTTCCGCTTTCCAGGACACTGGGATCGTCGGTATAGCTGGCAGAGTCAGAGGTGGCAATGGCCGTCCAGGAGCTTCCCAGAACTCTCCGGTAGACCTGATAGCTTTCTGCTTCTTCCACGGCTTCCCAGGTAATCTGTACGCCGTCTGCAGTGACAGTGGCATCGGTCATTTCCGGAGTATCCAGACTGATGTAGCTGATGCCATCGGCGGAATAGCTGCTCCAATAATAGAGGGCATACCGGTTTGCCCAGGCTTCTTCATAAGTGGTGCGGTAGGCCCGGACCGTGTAGGTATATAAAGTACTCTGTTCCGGATCGATGGTATCGATATAGCTGGTATCTTCTGTATAGCCCAGGGTAGTCCAGCCGGAATCTCCGTTTTGGCGGTAGACCAGATAGCCGCTGGCGCCGCTGACCGGTTCCCAGGAGACCTGTATACCTTCATCTGCCGCAGAGGCAGAGGTCAGTACCGGAGTTTCCAGCCGGGCAGTGGTGTCGGGGTCTGGTTCGATGTAATGATAATCCAGATCCACATTGCCGCTGATGCCATTTACAGCACCGGTGCTGGTATACTGCCAGTATGTATAATCTCCGGAATAAGTGGCGGAGGAATTATACTGGGCCAGCCAGATTTCATAACCGGCATCCACAATATCCTGTCCGTCCAGATCATTGGTCAGCATGTTCTGGTTGGCATATACCATGGCGTCGTAACCGGCATCCTCAATGGTCTCACAAAAAGCCAGACAAATGTTGGTACGCTGGGTGTTTGTCAGATCTGCGGTTTCCAGACGCCCGCCGGATGCGTATTCGTAATCCAGCACAATGGGTAGATCCAGAGAATATCCTTCTACCAGATCCAGAATATAGTTGGCTTCCTCCACAGCTTCTTCTGTGGTAATAGCCTGGGAATAGATGTAGACACCCACATCCAGGTCTGTGGCAAGAGCTTCCTGAATGTTATCGCTGAAATAGGGATCTGTGTTCAGGGTGCCGCTGTCGGTTCCACGGTAACCGGCCCGGATAATGGCAAAATCTACGCTGTCGGCTACCGTATCCCACTGAATATCTCCGTTCCACTGGGAAACATCGATTCCATCTTCGATGGTGTAGTTGTCGAAACGGCTGTCGTGGACAGAACCATAGGAGGAACGGGCAGACGCCCCTGTCAGATCAAAGAATCCCTCATCCAGATGATTGACAAACTGGGGATCGTCATAGTTGGCTTCCTGATTCTGATAAAGGCCGGTATCTTCCTGTCCGTCCGCAGCTTCCTGCTCATCCGTTTCTTCTGCAGTAAAACCGGAAGAACTGCCGGAATCTGTTGTGTCGCTGCTGTTGGCAGCAGTGTCTGTATTTTCTGTTACTTCGTCAGGAGGATCCTCTGCCTGAAAGCCGTCAGTCTGTGACGGATCCTGGTCAGTGGTTTCCTGGTTATCAAACTCTTCTTCTTCAAATGCAGTGGCTTCTGCAGGATTCTCCTCTTCTGTCAGACCTGATGCCATTGCCGGAACAGAGAAGCTGCTGATCAGTAAAGTACCGGCAACGCATAGGCTGATAAAGCGATTTTTCATTTGAGACACTCCTTTTTTGTTGCTGTTCTGCATAGTTTCCTGCTGTTTCTGGGATTGAAACAGACTTTGTATGAAAATATTATAACATAATTACGAAAATATTAAAGAACTATTTTTGGTTTTTACAAAATTGAAATAGTGAGAAATAAAATGAGAAAGGTCAAAGAGAAAATGATCCCTTCTGACATCTCCATGGCTGAATCGTGAAAAGAAATAGAAAAAATGAAAAAAATGCTTGCATATCCCGGGCATTGGTGCTAAAACCTGACTTTTGCAGATAAAGCAGATTAAAAATGGCCGCAATCCTAGTGCTTA
>UQMI01000079.1 GCA_900542045.1 uncultured Blautia sp. | reverse complement strand
AGTAACTTGAAAAACCTTTATTTTAAAGGAAAATCACTTGACAATATAGGGAGGAAACAACATGATCGAACAAAACAGATTTTACAACACTTTATTAAATCCGTTATATGAAGGCTGCGATATTGATGACCTCTGCGTTGCAACCTACTTAATCGGAGCCACCAAAGAAGAAGGTGCCATTTTAAAAGCGGTAAGTATCGGAATTGAACAGACTACCGGTTCCTGGGTAGATGTTCCGGCTGAGACAGATGAAATGCGCGCAAAATATTGTTCTAAAATCATTGGGGTATATGAAGTTCCCAATTATGAAAATCAGACAAATGTAGATATGGACATTGCACCGAAAGGGATGCGTTTTTATATCGTACGAATCGGATACCCTGTAGCAAATATTGAAAACAATATCCCTCTTCTGATTGGTTCTATCGCAGGAAATATCATGTCCATGCCTTATTTGAAGTTACTTGACATCGATTTCCCCAAAAAATTTGTTGATGCTTTCCAAGGACCTAAATTCGGTATTGAAGGTATTCGTGAAATTTTAAATGTATACGAAAGACCGCTTCTTAACAATATGATCAAGCCATGTACCGGATATACTCCGGAAGTCGGAGAAAAATTATTTTTTGAAGCAGCTGCCGGCGGCGTGGATATTATCAAAGACGATGAGCTAATTGGAGGAACAAGAGAGTTCAATGACCTTGCAGAACGTGTAAAAAGAAACATGGATGCTGTGGAACGTGCAAAAGCAATCAAAGGCGAAAACACCATGTATGCCTGCAACATTACAGATGAGGTCAGCAGATTGAAAGAAAATGCAATGACTGTCATCAATAATGGTGGAAACTGCATTATGATTGATATTCACGGAACTGGATATTCCGCATGCCGTATGCTTGCAGAAGATCCGGAAATTACAGTTCCAATCTTGGCACATTCCTGCTTTAACGGCGCATTCACCTGTTCTCCTTACCAAGGCATGAGTTCAAAGGTAGTAAACAAACTTGTCCGTTTAAGTGGAGCAGATATTTACCTCACTCAGCCTCCATATGGTAAATTTGACAACACATTTGATACTTATATCACTAATATCAATACCACGAAGGCCAAATTCTATGATTTGAAACCAATGCTTCCATTTGTCGGAGGCGGAGTAGTTCCCGGCCTGATTGCCAAATTTATGGACGATTGCGGTCCGGATGTCCTGCTGGGTGTAGGCGCTGGTATTCACGCACATCCAATGGGCCCAAGAGCAGGCGCCGTAGCATTTAGAAATGCAATTGACGCCGTTATGAACGATATCCCACTAAGAGAAAAAGCAAAAACCTGCAAAGAACTCGCAGCAGCATTAGATAAATGGGGGCTTTATGGAGAAGATCACAGCAAAAATCTTTATGCAATCTAAATTAAAAAATTTAGCAACAACTGCCACTTTGATAAAACCATAGAAATATATTCTACAACCAAGGGGCTGTCATATCAGACAGCCCCTCATCTCTTCCCCTTTCAGCCTTACAGCTTTACCTTCCCGGTCATCAGATTCAAAATCTCCACATCTGTCTGCTGCATGCCTGCCCGTCCCACATATCCTGCTGCTTTCACAGTCTCTTCATTTTCATCCATGACAATTCCATCCCCTTCTTCAAACCGGATCCCCCGCATGGCCATGCTGTGCCCCAGAAAAGCAGCCTGCAGCGCAGAGGAAACCTTTGCGGCGCAGCTTGCTTTCGCCCCGTCACAGACCATGCCGCCCACATTGGCAATGGTATTGATCACCGTATCCTCAATCTGCTTCTGTGTTCCGCCGCACAGGTAGGTAACGCCGGCTCCTGCTCCAGCCGCCGCACATACTACACCACAGTAAGCAGACAAAGAACCGATATATTTCTTCTGATGCTGTGTCATGAGATTAGAGATACAAAGGGCTCTGAGAAGCTGTTCATGGGATTTTCCAGTCTGTCTGGCATATTCGATCACCGGCAGAGAACAGGTCATGCCCTGATTTCCGCTGCCGCAGTTAATAATCACCGGCAAAGGACAGCCGCCCATCCGTGCGTCCGATCCTGCCGCTGCCCGTGCGATTGCCTTCCACTGAATATCATCCTTTTTTTCCTCTTCTATGATCCGGCCGATCTGCACGCCCCAGTCATGATTGAGCCCTTCTTCCGAGATTTCGTAATTGTACTGGATCTGTCGATCCAGAACCGCACGGACCTCATCAAGATTCACTTCTCTGGCAAAAGCAATAATATCCCGCATATTCATCTGGACTGCTTCTTCCTGTTCTTCCTGTCTGCCATCCGGTTTCGCCCACACTGTTTCGCCATTTCGGGTAATCCGGGTAATATTTGTGTGGGTATCCTCCAGCCGCACAAGTACATCTTCTTTCCCGGAAAAAACGTGTACCTCTACAAATAAATTCGCCACATTTTCCTTCAGAATGCATTTACAGTACGAACATTCCAGCAACTCCCGGGCTTTGCGCCGGTCTTCCTCTGTGACGGTCTTCAGCACTTCCAGTTCTTTCCCGGCATCTCCTCCTGTAATCCCCAGGATCACTGCAGCCTCCACCCCTTTCAGACCGCCGGAATTGGGAACCTTCACGCTGTGCACGTTTTTGATGATATTCCCGCTGCAGGCCACTTCTGCCCTGTCCGGAAATACTCCGAGAATCTCTCTGGCCTTCGCCGCCGCATAAGCCAGCGCAATAGGCTCTGTACATCCCAGAGCCGGCACCAGTTCCTCTTTTAAAAGCTTCACATAACTGTCATACTGTTTTTTCTCCATTCTTCGCTCCATCCTCTTCGATTGTTTTGTATTTGCCCGCGCCCATTCGAGAGAATCTTACAGACCTCCATCCCAGCCTCCTTCGGACACACTTGTTACCTCAAAAATATCTGATTCGGAAGTTTACCTCCAGGCTTCTTTCTCCTCTCAGCTGGTATCATTTCTAATCATATTAGTAATAATATATTAATCATATCATTGATATGATTAGATGTAAATTAGAAGATGTGACTGTTTTTCAGGATTCTTATCAGTAATATTTACTTTTTACATTATTTTTGCCATAATGGATGGAAACAGGAACTCTCCTGTCTGTAATAAGAATTGCAATAGAAAGGACAAAAACAGAAAAGAAATGAAAGCAAAAAATCTGAAAGAACAGGTCTATCAGGCAATTCTGGAAAGCATCTATGCTTCCGAATATCTGCCGGATCAGATCCTGACGGAATCGGAATTAATACAGCGCTTTGGCTACAGCAAATCTCCCATCCGGGAAGCTCTGTCTGCCCTTTGCCATGAAGGAATCCTGCGGAATATCCCCCGGTGCGGCTATCAGATCGTGGCCCTTACTTCAGAGGACATCCAGAATATTCAGCAATATCGGCTGATCCTGGAAAGCGGCATGATCCGGGCGGGCTTCTCCCATATGACGGAGGATTATTTCAGGAAGCTGGAGCATCTGGCAACGCTCTGCAGCCAGCATACAGATAACATTATCTCCCACTGGATCTACAACCGGGATTTCCATGTGGCTCTGATTTCTGCGGCTGGAAATGCCTACGCCTGCGAACAGCTCTCCAATTCCATGATGCTGCTGTACCGGGCTTACGCGCAGATCCACTGGCGCAAAACCCACGAACCCTTTTCTCTTTCCGATATGAAATACCACGCCAGAATCATCGAAGCCCTGCGGAAAAAAGATCTGGATTCCGCCATTGCATATCTGAAAAAGGATTTCCAGGATTTTGGCAGCAAATAGCAGAATCCTTCTACGCAGGATTCTCCGTCTGCGGCGGGTTGCTTCTAACAGCATTCTTTCTCTCCGCCGCAGTGCCGCCGCTATTTTTCTCCCATATACTGTTCCCACAGCTCCTCATAACGCTGCTGCCGTATTTCTTCCGCCTGCTGCTTCGCCGCTCTGTCCACAAAATACAGAGGAATCCCTGCCGCCGCCATCACAAGAACACCGCCAATCACCAGGATCAGCATCCATCGGATTCCGATCCCCAGCATCGGTCCTGTCATTTTTTCATTCAGATCCCGGATATTCAGAACCTGTGCATAATGCTTTTTCCCACATTGCGGACATAAAAACTTTTTGGCATAATATCTGTAATCCCGCTGATGGACAAAAGCTCCGTTCTGCATACCGCTTCTGAACGTACTTATGGATTTTACCATATGACTTCCGGAAAATTCCTCTGCCTTCACTTCATACTCGGTTCCGCATTTTTCACACTTCACCCGGGCAATAAAATCTTCCCTCACCGCCATATCTCTGCCGCTGCGCACGATCTGCACCGCACAGAAAAGGATCCACACCAGCAGCACCACAACCATCACACTCAAGATGACCCATCTCACTTCTATCTGCCCCTCCTCTTTTTTGTCACATTCCGGACAATTTTCCTCTACGATTATCCGAAACGTCCTGTCACGGCCATATATTTATTGTATCAACTCGTTTTCCGGTACATCCGGATAGACTCCGCCTCTCCCTCTCCCTGAACCATACAATAATATTCCCATCCGTACCTCTCATAAAAAGAAGTATGATCCGTCACCAGGTACAACGTATCAATCCCCTTTTCTGCCATATCTTCGCAGACATGTTTCAGCAGCGCCCCTGCCACGCCCTGACAGCGGCAGTCTTCTTCCGTATAAACGGCACAGACATTGGGAGATAGGTCTTTCCTGTCATGAAAATCATTTTCAATGACCCCAAGTCCGCCTATGATCCGTTCCCCTTCCAGCGCCAGATACCACTGAGGCACTGTCCCTTTTTGCAACAAGCATTCTTCCATACTTTCCCGGTATTCTTCCAGAGGGATACCCCATTTTTCATGAAACCATACCGCAGCCTGCTCCAGTAATTCCGGCTGATCCACCAGCCGCACGATCTTATACTCCATCTGAAAATCTCCTCATATATATTTTAATATCCGGCAGAAATCCTGTTCTGCTGACTGTTCTGCTGACTCTTCCACCTGCGGTAAAGCCCCATCTGGAAAAGACCTGCCTTCCCACCATGTCCGTCAGCAGACCGCAGACCAAAGTACCACCCAACATTTTAATACATTGTCTCCACGTAATTTCCCTGTTCCTGATGCATCCAGCATTCCTGCAGCTGCGGGGATTTCACAAGCTCCACGACATGTTCCATCCCCGGAGCCAGTTCCCGTTCCAGAAATTTCTCCAGAGAGATCCAATATACCTGTCCTTCCTCAGAACTTCTCAGACTGCCGGTAAATTCCCTGGCCCGGTACAGAAAAATCACATTATGAATCCCGGATCTGTACCAGTGATAAACTCCGCATAACACAGGATTCCGGATCTCCAGTCCCGTCTCCTCCCGAACTTCCCGGATAACCGCCATCTGAAACGGCTCTTCTTTTTCCACATGGCCACCTGGAAACGTGGTGCCGGTATAGCTGTCGTTCACCTTATCCAGCGCCAGCACCTTTCCCCTGTCATCTTCAATCATACACATATTCGTAAAACAGACAATTTCTGTCTTTTCCTCTTTCTGTACTTCTTTATTTTCTTCCTGGGACACTGACTGCCTCTCCTTTTCTTTATCAAACACTCTGTAAATATTTCACATCTCAAGGCAAAAATAAAATTTTTCTCCCTCTGAACTGCCATGTCTCTTCCGCGCTTTTCGTCTCCCTTTGATTATGCCATAAAATAAGATTTTTTCAAGATTTTAGGATCCGTACCGGAAGATAATGGTCAAAAAGCCGGTGCAAACGGCTTTTCCGCCTGCACCGGCTCCCTGGTTTTATTTATATTCTTCTCACATTATCCTTCAATGGCAATGTATTTATTTTCTTCTACCTTCTTCAGATCAGCTTTGGGAATGGACAGTTTCAAAATTCCATCTTCGAATTTTCCATGGATCTGATCCTGTGTTACATTCTCGCCCACATAGAAGCTTCTGCTGCAGTTGCCTGCGTAACGCTCCTGGCGGATGTATTTGCCTTCCTTATCTTTCTCATCCTTGTCCAGGCCCTTGGCTGCATATATGGTCAAATAACCATTATCCAGTTTTACCTTCACATCTTCTTTCTTAAATCCCGGCAGATCCACATCCAACTCATATCCATTGTCTGTCTCTCTCACATCGGTCTTCATGATCCGGCTGGCGTTCTTTCCATACAGAGGATTGCGTCTGCCAAAGAATTCTCTCTCAAATGGGAAATCCCAAAGATCATCAAATAAATTTTCTCCAAAAATACTAGGCATCATCATCATAAGTCATTCCTCCGTTTCTGCTTCATTGATGGGATATGCCTGACCCGGCATCCCGTTATTCTGACTGCTGCAGCTTCTGCAGCAGATAACCAGTTACAATCTATCTCAAAGAACTCCGGTTGATCTTCTCTCTTCCTTTGTTCTAGTTGTACTATAGCACTTGTTGTTAGCACTGTCAAGGGGTGAGTGCTAATTTTTTGTGAAAAAAATGTGAAATCTGAATCATAAAATTTCTTTTCCTCTCAAATCCATTTTTACCAGACCAGCTGCTAACAATCCAATAAAAACTGCCGTGTTCACAAATAACAGTACAACAACACTTTTTACCACTCCGAAAGTAAAAAGTATGGAGAAAATTTCTACTGACAACACAATAAAACACATATAATTTGTCAAATACTCTGTTATGATTTCTCCATAATAACTGTTCATCTGCAATTTCGCATAGATAAAAGGTCTTAATAAATAACGGATTATGATACATATAACCGGGCAGATAAAAATCCAGTTTTTATTAACCAGGGATGTTGCCACTCCTTTACTCCATTGTACCGGAATTTCTGCCGGCAGCTTAGAATAAGACAAAGCTCCAATAATCAGGCATAATGCAGTAATCGTTGTCCAGGTAAGCATACTTCCCCATATATACAAAAAGCTGACGGAATCCAGTTTGAAAACGGTTTGGTTATCTTTCCAATAGTCATGCATATCTGTTACATATTGTTCTACCTGTAATTTTTCATAACTGATACTTTCTTCTTCCAGCATTTTTTCGCACATGAATTTCGCCTTATTCAACTCAGCAATCTGACTTTTTAATACTTCATTCTGCTTCTCAATCATTTCCTGCAATGTTGCTTTTTCGGATATAATACTTCGTATATCCTCAATGGAAATTCCCAATGTACGCAGATATGCAATCTTCTTTATATTCTCCACATCATTTTCAGAGTAATCTCTATAACCATTACTTTCATTTCTCGAAGGCTCAATGAGTTTTTCCTTTTCATAAAACCGGATATTAGAACGGGATAGACCTGTTCGTTCTTCCACTTCTTTTATAGTCATGATGTGCACCCCTTTCAGGCAGCTTTATTTTACTTAATAATAAGCTATAAACAAGGTTTACAGTCAAGCATTTATCAAAAATCTTTCCTCTAAAATTCTTTTATTTCTCATTTTAAAACTCTCCTTTATGCCATCTTTCTGCTGCAAGTCTACTTCCCGGATGTGACACTGGTGTGACAGAAAGAAGAAAACGCACACGGCAGATGCGTGTGCGCCAGTAAATATCAAACAGGAATCCTGATCGTAAAGGTGATGGTTTTATCCTGAAGAAATCTTCCTTTTCCCGCATGCCTCACAGTATAAAAAGAAGTTTTGACAAACTTGTTACAAAACAGGATTTTATCCGGTTCTGCCGCTTACATACTTTCAATCTTCTTTTTCAATTTTCTCTTTAATTTGAAGAACAAACGATTCGTGTATTGTTCATTGTTTACCAGTAACTCATATGCTTCCATAACGCCGGCTGAATAGACAAACCCTAAAAATCCAACACCAAATCCAAGAAAAACAAAGGAATGATATTCTGTCCATGCAAAGTATCCTCTTGCAGTAAGAGCAAGCGTGATAAGACCTGCTGCAAACAAAACCGTACAGGGGACAGCAGCCATGATATAGTTTTTTCTTTTTAATGTATACTCGCTTTTCAGTTCTTTTCTGTATTCGTGATCAAACAACAACGGTTCCTGTTCTAAAACGGCATATTGCTGCTGTTCCGCAAATATCCCGAGAACCATCGAGATCATTCCTGCAACACCCAAAACCGCCATTCCCAGATAACGCCATACAGGAGCGCCATGAAACAGAGAATACGGTATGCCGGCCAGAGCAAAAGCCATAAATCCGATACTGATATACCGGCATATTTTTTTCTGGTTTGCAATGT
>UQMI01000078.1 GCA_900542045.1 uncultured Blautia sp. | reverse complement strand
TATTCTCTGCAAAAAAGTGCTGCCGCACTAATTATTTAGTGCGACAGCCCCTTTTAACAAATGTTATCCCGGGCATCGGGTAGACACAGATAAAAATACTTCTGTACGTATTTGAAGATCCAAATCCAACCTGTGGACACAGATCTGTCCGGGTTGGAGAAATCATTCCTTCCCTTTTCCCCTCAATCTTAAAAGTGCCGGCCATCCGGAGGGATGTACGGCACCGATTGAAGCGAAATGAAACACTTGAACACTATTCGTGTCAAATACAACGTATTTTATCCTGTTTATTTTGTTTTTTACTGTTCACCGGGCAGCTCCAGGCTGATCCTGCCCAGTTTACCGCTGCGGAATTCTTCCAAAACCAGTGCCGCCGCCTTTGTATAATCCAGCTCCTGTCCTTTTTTCAGGCAGCCTCTGACTTCTGCGATCTGCTCCAGAATACCCACAGGAAGCCCTTCTTCTGCCACTCCATAACGTTCCTGAAGCGTACCGGGATAGGCCGACACCAGATATTCAATGAGTTTCAGAGAAAGTTCATCCACATTCAGCAGTTCATCCTTAATGGAACCGATCAGGGCCAGCCGAATTCCCACTTCCGGGTCTTCAAATTTCGGCCACAGGATTCCGGGCGTATCCAAGAGCTCTACCTGCTTATTCAGACGAATCCACTGTTTTCCTTTGGTTACGCCCGGTTTGTTTCCGGTTTTGGCACAGGCTCTGCCCGCATAAGTATTGATAAACGTGGATTTCCCTACATTGGGGATTCCCACCACCATAGCCCGCACCGGCCGGTTCTGGATCCCTCTTCTTCTGTCCCGTTCGATTTTTTCCTTACAGGCCTCCAGGATTACAGACTGGATTCCCTTGATCCCCTTCCGGTCTCTGGCATCCAGCTTTACCACATGGAACCCCCGGTCCTGAAAATATGCTTTCCATCGTTCATTCCCGGCATCGTCTGCCAGATCCGCCTTATTGAGCAGAATCAGCCGCGCTTTGTTCTGTCCAAGCTGATCCACATCCGGATTCCGGCTGCTCATGGGCACCCGCGCATCCACAAGTTCGATCAGCAGATCGATCAATTTTATATCTTCCTGCATCTGACGTTTTGCTTTCGTCATATGGCCAGGATACCATTGTATATTCATCTGTTAACCTCTCAAAAATCCAAATTTTGCCCAGGGCGAAGATACAAACCATGCCTTGCCCACTATATACTGTTTCTGAACATTGCCGATATCTCCATACCGGCTGTCCTCACTGTTGTTTCGATTATCCCCCAGAACAAAATATTCACCCGATCCCAGCGTAACGGATGTCTCTGCCAGTCCCGGATTCTGAATCACAGGAAAGCTGCCGGCTTCCTGATAAACCTCTCCGTCGATCAGGATCTCTCCGTCCGAAATCCGGACACTCTCTCCCGGAAGCCCGATCACACGCTTAATATGCAGCGCGGCATCATCACTGGCACTGGTCTTGAAAACAATGATATCTCCCCGTTTCGGCTCGGAAAACTGATAGGAAAACCGATTTACAAATATCCGGTCTCCGGTATCCAGAGTAGGTTCCATGGAGTTTTCCCGCATGGTCACTGACTGGAAGAAAAACAGCGCGACCACGATGGCGAAAAACAGCACTGCCACAATCTGAAAGGCCCAGAGGAACGCCGGCTGCTTCTTTCCCCTGGTCCACAGTTCCCTGGCCTTTTTCAGCTTCTCCCGCTTCCTGTCCGGCTTCTCCTGCTGCATGCCCGACTTCTCCTGTTTCATACCCTGTTTCTCCTGCTTCATACCCATCCTCCCTCTGTCATATCCCATACATGGGTATGGAAAAACAGGGACAGATACTGTCGTATATGTCCCTGTTATCATTCCTTATTATCTTACCAGCTCTTTTACCTTTGCAGCCTTTCCTACACGCTGTCTTAAATAGTTCAGTTTTGCGCGTCTTGCTTTACCGCGTCTTACTACTTCTACTTTTACCACGTGCGGAGAATGTAACGGCCAGGTCTTCTCAACGCCAACGCCATTGGAAGTCTTTCTGACTGTAAAAGTTTCTCTGGTGCTTCCGCCCTGTCTCTTCAGTACAGTACCTTCAAATACCTGAATTCTCTCACGATTTCCCTCGCGGATCAGGGCATGTACTTTTACTGTGTCACCTACGCGGAACTGCGGTACTTCTGCTTTCAGCTGAGCAGCTTCAATGTTTCTGATGATTTCGTTCATTGTATTCTCTCCTTTTAACTGGATGTTCTTAATACGCATAAAATGAGTTTCTCTCCTGGAAACTCCGTAACAGAGGACCATCTTTTTTCACAACATGGATCATTATACTATAGTTCCGCTTATATTTCAAGAATTATTTACTGGAAATTCTCATTGAATTTCCATGCGCGATGTTCTGCCATTCCCTGCCTTACAACTGCCAAACCTGTGATTCTACAGCTGTTTCATCAAAAGCCATTCATTGATCCCCGGCCGGATCAGATCCGGAATCAGGACAACCGGCTGAAACCCCTTGCGCTGATAAAGCGCCCTTGCCCTGGGGTTAAAATGTGATACACAGATAAAACATTTGTTCACCCCTGTTTTTCTGCAGATATTCACATAAACATCAAGCAGACGGCTGCCAATCGCCTGTCCGCGATAACCGTCTTTTACACCCAGCAAAGCCAGATAGGGAAGTTCCGCGAACATTCCTTTCCGCTCATAGACCATTACTCCGACAATCTCACCGGAACTGGTCTCTGCGGAAACTACATTGCCGTCCTTTATGGCTTTCTCCAGCAATTTCTGCAGAGCATCCGTACCTTTAAAATACCGGTCGTAGAGAGGACTGTTATAAAAAACCGCAATATATTCATCCCATCTGTCCATATTGGCAATTTCAAAATGAACGTATCGTTCACCCTTTGATGACATCTCAATTCCCCCTGTTTCATATCTTCTCAGACAACAGCTGCTGCAGAAGGTCCAAATCCGCCGGTTCCTGCATAAAAATATCCGGCTGCTCCCGGAATCTCCTCAGAATCCCCTGGAATTCCCTTGAAATCTTCTTAAATTCCCCACGGAATCCCCTGAACTCTAAAGTCTTTACCCGTTTTTATCATTATAAGCCCTGAACAGACAGTTGGCAACCAGATTCTTCTTTTAAAGCAGCGCCTCTTTCATCTTTTTCACATAGGTCCGAACAGTCTCCACACTGTCTCTGCCCTCTTGCGCTACCAGATCCACAATGGCCGATCCCACAATAGCGCCGTCTGAAAAAGCCGCCATCTCGGCTGCCTGCCCGGGTGTGGAAATACCAAACCCTACCGCACACGGAATTTTTGTATTTTTCCGCACCTGCTCCACCATTTCCCGAATATCGGTCTGGATTTCCCGGCGTACACCAGTTACCCCCAGGGAAGATACCACATAAAGAAATCCCCGCGCTTCCCGGGCGATCATGGCGATCCGTTCCCGGGAAGTGGGCGCGATCAGCGAAATCAGGTCAACCCCATATGCTTCACAGACACCGGATATTTCCTGCTTCTCCTCATAGGGCAAATCCGGTACAATCAGACCCTGGATCCCGCATTCCACACAGCGCTTCATAAATTTTTCTTTTCCGTAAGTAAAAATCGGATTCACATAGGTAAGAAATACCATGGGCACCTTCACGGTCTCTCTGGCTTCTTTTACCATATCAAACAGACGGTCCGTGGTACATCCGCCCCGCAGAGCCCGCTCATTGGCCTCCTGGATCACCACGCCCTCTGCCACCGGATCTGAAAATGGCAGCCCAATCTCAATCAGATCCGCACCGGCTTCTTCCATGGCGATCAATAATTTTTTCGTGGTCTCCAGATCCGGATCCCCGCCTGTCACAAATGGAATAAAGGCTTTTCCGTTTTTAAATGCATCTTCTATTTTAATCATGGATCGCTACCCCCTTATATCTGGCAATCGCTGCCACATCCTTATCTCCTCTGCCGGAAATATTGATCACCAGTATCTGTTCTTTTCCCATCTGCGGCGCCAGTTTTCTCGCATAGGCCACCGCATGGGCACTTTCCACTGCCGGGATGATGCCTTCTGTTCTGGAAAGATATTCAAACGCTTCCACTGCTTCCGTGTCCGTTACCGGCACATACTCTGCCCGCCCGGTCTCTGCCAGCCTGGCATGCTCCGGTCCGATCCCAGGATAATCCAGCCCGGCGGAAATAGAATACACCGGAGCGATCTGACCATCCGCATCCTGGCAGAACAGAGATTTCATGCCGTGGAAGATTCCCACGCTTCCCCTGGCTACAGTGGCCGCATGTTTCTCTGTATCAATCCCCAATCCGGCGGCCTCACACCCGATCAGGCGCACCGACGGATATGGAATAAATTCATAGAAAGCACCCATGGCATTGCTTCCGCCGCCTACACAGGCCACCACTGCATCCGGCAGCCGTCCTTCCTTTTCCATCAGCTGCTCATTAATCTCTTTGCCGATGATTTTCTGAAAATCCCGTACAATGGTCGGAAACGGATGGGGCCCCATCACCGAACCCAGGACATACAGTGTATCATCCATTCTTCTGGCCCATTCCCGCATGGTCTCGTTGACTGCGTCTTTCAGAGTCATGGTGCCGCTGGTCACCGGATGTACCTTCGCGCCCAGCAGTTCCATGCGAAATACATTCAGTACCTGCCGGTCCGTATCTTCTTTTCCCATAAAGATCTCACATTCCATTCCCATCAGAGCCGCTGCTGTGGCTGTGGCCACCCCGTGCTGCCCGGCGCCGGTCTCGGCGATCACCCTGGTTTTTCCCATCTTTTTGGCCAGCAGCACCTGCCCCAGCACATTATTGATCTTGTGAGAACCTGTATGATTCAGATCCTCCCGCTTCAGATAGATTTTCGCTCCCCCCAGATCCCTGGTCATCTTCTCCGCGTAATACAGCATAGAAGGCCTTCCGGCATAATTTTTCAGCAGGTCCTCCAGTTCTGCCTGAAACTGGGGATCATTTCTGTAAGTCTCATAGGCTGTCTCCACTTCCTGTACCGCATTCATTAAAGTTTCCGGAATATACTGCCCTCCGAATTCACCAAATTTTCCCTTGCTCATGTTCTCTTTCCTCGTCTTTCTGTATCTCTTTATCCTTTCCTGTGTCGTAATCTTTCTCCATGGTCTATCCAAAGCCCGACCTGCTTCTCCAACCGACCCGTCAAACGGGAGACTGTTCTCCGCGCCGGTTCCGGTCCGATCCAGCCTGCACACAACTGTTTATACTCCCGGACGGCTCTCTCAATACGTCTGCTTCCCGAACGGCTCTCTTAATACATCTGCTTCCCGGACCTGTTCCACAAACCTTCGGATTTTCTCTGCATCCTTCCAGCCGTCTGTTTCCACTCCCGAACTGACGTCCACACCGTAGGGACGGCAGGCGCCGATCCGTTCTCCCACATTTTCCGGACAAAGGCCCCCTGCCAGAAAGAAATGCCTGTGTATAGAAGGGATCAGACGCAAATCAAATGTTTCCCCCGTCCCTCCTGCCTGACCTGCCGAATAGGTATCCAGCAGCAGACAATCACAGGGCAGTTCACCGGCCCGCAGGATCTGTTCCTGACTCCGTACCCGGACTGCCTTTATCACCGGCTTTCCGGTGTACTCCTGCAGCCATTTGATCTGCTCTGCGCTTTCCCTCCCATGGAGCTGGATCACATCTATGATCTCCCGACTGCAGATCCGGCGGATTTCTTCCAATGGAGCATCCACAAATACTCCCACCTTCCGAATTCCCGGCTGCAGTCTTTCCGCGAGGGCGGAAGCCTGCTCCCAGGTCACCTGTCTGCGTGAAGGAGCAAATACAAATCCCGCCAGATCCGGCCGGTACCGGTTAACAAGTTCCACATCTTCTCTGCGGCGCAGGCCGCATATTTTTATTTTTGTTCTCGTATCTTTCATAATTTTTGTCCCTTCAGATAAGCCAGCATGGCGCTTTTATCCAGACTTCTCATGAAAGTTTCTCCGATGAGCACACCCCGGACGCCGGCTTCTTCCAGCTTCCGGATATCTTCTCTTTCTTTTATGCCGCTTTCCGCGATCAACGGAATACCATCCGGCACCTTTTCCCGCAGCCGCAGCGTGTTGCCCACATCCACAGTGAAATCCTTCAGGTTCCGGTTATTAACCCCCAAAATGGAAGCTCCGGCCTGCAGAGCCCGTTTCACCTCTTCCTCATCATGAACCTCTACCAGAGCCGAAAGCCCCAGTTTCTCAGCCAGTCTTCCGAATCTGAGCAGCTCTTCATCGGTGAGCACTGCCGCAATGAGCAGCACAGCGCTGGCCCCCAGCGCCCTTGCCTCATAGATCTGATAAGAATCTACCGTGAAATCTTTCCGCAGAAGGGGAAGGGAAACATGCTCATGAATCTCTTTCAGATATTCCGGGCTTCCCTGAAAAAAATGAGGTTCCGTCAGAACGGAAATGGCCGATGCTCCGGCCTGCTCATATTCCCGTGCAATCTCCACATAGGGAAACTCTTCTGCGATCAGTCCCCGGGAAGGAGATGCTTTCTTTACTTCACAGATAAACTGCAGATTTTCCTGTTCCAGCATCTGCCGGAACGGATATCCGGTATTGCCTCCCAATTCCAGAGCCTGCTCCATCATTTTTTCCAAAGGCACGTTTTTTTTCTCCTCCTGAAGCCGGAGTTTTGTATCTGCCACGATCTTATCCAGAATCATTTCCCACTTTCCCCTTTCTTTATGCCACCCGGCAGCGGCGGGTCAGATCAATAAATTCCTGCAGTTTCTCATATGCCTTTCCGCTGTCAATGAGCTCTCCTGCCATTTTGATCCCATCCTGCAGAGATATCCCATCTTTCCCCAGATACAGACTCATGCCGGCATTCATCAATACGATGTCCCGTTTGGGGCCCCGTTCTTTCCCCGTGAGGATTGCCCGGGTAATCTCTGCATTTTCCCGGGGTGTTCCTCCGATCAGTTCCTGCAGATCACATCGGCGCAGTCCAAACTGCTCCGGCGTGATCATATAATCATGGATATTCCCATAGCGGATCTCATAAACATGGGTCTCCCCGGTCAGAGTAATTTCATCCAGCCCGTCTTCCCCGCAGACTGCCACGCCTCGTACAACTCCCAGATTCGCCAGCACTTTTGCCAGCGTCCCCGCCAGTGCGTCATCATAAACGCCTAAAAGCTGCATGGTAGCCGCTGCCGGGTTGGAAAGGGGTCCCAGGATGTTAAATACCGTACGCACCCCCAGTTCCTTCCGTACCGGAGCTGCATATTTCATGGAAGAATGGTACACAGGCGCAAACAGAAAGCATACATCGGTTTTTTTCAGGATTTCCTCATTTTCTCCGGCTGTCAGGTTCAGGTACGCGCCCAGTTCTTCCAGTACATCGGCTGCGCCGCTCTTGCTGGATACGCTGCGGTTCCCGTGTTTTGCCACCGGCACGCCCCCTGCTGCCACCACAAATGCCGATGTGGTGGAAATATTAAAGGTACCCACTTCATCCCCGCCGGTTCCCACAATGTCAATAACCTCTCTCTGCGGTTCGATCTTAATCCCTTTCTCCCGCATCACTGTGGCAAAAGCTGTGATTTCTTCTATGGTCTCCCCCTGCAGCCGAAGTGCGGTCAGAAAACCACCCATCTGTGCCTGTGTGGCCGTCCCGTCCATCATTTCTTCCATAACTTCCTTTGCCTGTCCATAGGTCAGATCCTGTCCGTTGATCAACTGGTAAATCGCTTCTTTTATCATGTCACATCCTCCATTTCTGTCATTTTACAAGTTAAGAAAGTTTTCCAGCATCTTCCGTCCCTCCGGGGTCAGGATTGATTCCGGATGAAACTGCATCCCATAAATCGGCAATTTCGTATGCTCTGCCGCCATGATCTCTCCGTCATCAGTCCGCGCAGTCACCCGCAGACAGTCCGGCAGGGTATCCGGCTCCACTGCCAGAGAGTGATACCTCCCCGCCAGACACCGGGCTTCCATTCCATGGAACAAAGGGGAATCCGGTTCCAGAGTGATCCGGCTCTGCTTGCCATGCATCAGCCTTCTGGCCGAAACAATCCGCCCGCCAAAAGCTTCGCAGATGGCCTGATGTCCCAGGCAGACCCCCAGAAGAGGGATGCGCCGTTCCTGGACAGCCAGCGTCCTTATAAGATCTTCACAGATTCCTGCCCTGGACGGATGCCCCGGTCCCGGAGACAGGATAATCCGTGACGGCTTTTTCCCCAGAAGCTGCTCCACCGTCAGCGCGTCACTGCGGTATACCTGAATGTCCGGTTCCATCTCACCCAGCATCTGGTACAGGTTATAGGAAAAGCTGTCATAGTTATCAATCAAAATCAACATCTATTCCACCTCCCCTGCTCCGGCCACCGCCTGCATCACTGCCATGGCCTTGCTGGCTGACTCCTGATATTCCTGACTGGGAATACTGTCCGCCACGATTCCGCCGCCGGCCTGGATATACACGGTATCCTTCTCTTTTACCGCCATCCGGATGGCGATACAGGTATCCATATTTCCGGCAAAATCCACATATCCCAGAGCACCTCCATAAATCCCTCTGGGAACCGGCTCCAGCTCTTCAATGATCTGACAGGCCCGGATCTTCGGAGCACCGGACAGGGTTCCTGCCGGAAGAACCGCGCTGATGGCGTCAAACGCGTCTTTGCCTTCCTG
>UQMI01000077.1 GCA_900542045.1 uncultured Blautia sp. | reverse complement strand
GGACTGGATATCAGCGAAGTGAACCGCATGGTAAAACAGTTTGAGCAGGCGAGAAAAATGATGAAGCAGATGCCCGGATTGATGGGCGGCAAACGAGGTGGTAAAAGAGGCGGCTTTCGGCTTCCCTTTTAACATATAGAATCCAAGACAGATAACAGGAGGTGAAAGAAAAATGGCAGTAAAGATCAGACTGAGAAGAATGGGTCAGAAAAAGGCTCCTTTCTATAGAATCGTTGTTGCAGATTCCCGTTCCAAAAGAGACGGAAGATGTATCGAAGAGATCGGTACCTATGATCCCAACATGGATCCCAGCGTTTACAAAGTAGACGAGGAAGCAGCTAAGAAATGGCTGGCAGCAGGCGCGCAGCCCACAGAAGTTGTGAGCAAGATTTTCAAGTTGGCTGGTATTGAGAAATAATCTGGGAGGCATGTAATGAAAGAATTAGTGGAAGTAATTGCAAAGTCTCTGGTAGAAAATCCGGATGAAGTGGTTGTAACGGAAACGGAGAAGGAGGATGCGATTCTCATCGAACTGAAAGTCGGTCCTTCGGATATGGGAAAGGTAATTGGACGTCAGGGAAGGATTGCCAAGGCAATTCGTACTGTAGTGAAAGCCGCGTCCAGTAAAAGTCCCAAAAAAGTAATCGTAGATATTCTGCAGTAGGCAATGCTGCGGAACGTAGAAGGGAGCTGCTGCATTTGTGCAGAGCTCCTTCGTTTTCGTAAAAGTTAAAATTTCTGTTGTAAGCGACAGGAAATCAAAAGGGTTGCCTTGGCCGGCAGCATTCTAAAAAAGGAGAACTTTATGGAAGAATTTTTACAGGTGGGCGTGATTTCCACCACACATGGAATCAGAGGAGAAGTAAAGGTATTTCCCACCACAGATGATGCGGCAAGGTTTGAAGAACTGGAATATGTACTGCTGGATACCGGCAGGGAGAAGCGAAAGCTGGAAATTGTCGGTGTGAAATATTTTAAGCAGTTTGCCATTTTGAAATTCAAAGGCATTGACAATATAAATGATATTGAAAAATATAAAGGCAAGGGCCTCTGGGTGCCAAGAGAAGAAGCCCAGGAGCTGTTTGAAGACGAATATTACATTGCAGATCTGATCGACATGAAGGTTTTTCTGGAGGACGGAAGCTTTTTCGGCACTCTGGAGGATGTGATCGAGACAGGAGCCAATGATGTATACAGTATCCGCAGAGAGGATGGCAGTGAGGTGCTGATTCCGGCCATTCACCAGTGCATACTGGATGTGGATGTGGAACAAAAAGAAATGCGGATCCATTTGATGGATGGGCTGCTGTAGGAAAGGCTGGAGACAACGATGAATTATCATGTACTGACCTTATTTCCCGAAATGATCGAACAGGGGCTGAACACCAGCATTATCGGAAGAGCCATCCAGAAGGGCCTTCTGTCCCTGGAATCCATCAATATCCGGGATTATGCCAATAACAAACATATGAAGGTGGATGATTATCCCTATGGAGGCGGAGCCGGTATGGTGATGCAGGCAGAACCGATTTACGCGGCGTATACAGCTTTGTGCCAGCGGATAGAGAAGAAGCCGAGAGTAATCTACCTGACTCCCCAGGGGAAGGTGTTTTCCCAGCAGATGGCCCGGGATTTTGCTCAGGAGGAAGACCTGGTCTTTCTGTGCGGCCACTACGAAGGAGTGGATGAGCGTGTGCTGGAGGAAATTGTGACAGATTTCGTTTCCATAGGAGATTATGTACTCACCGGCGGCGAATTGCCGGCTATGGTTATGATGGACGCCATTTCCCGCATGGTACCCGGCGTTCTTTCCAATGAAGAGTCCGGAGTAGGAGAGACTTTTCATGGAAATCTGCTGGAATATCCCCAGTACAGCCGCCCGGAGGAATGGCGCGGGAAAAAAGTGCCAGAGGTATTGCTTTCCGGTCATCACGCCAATGTGGAGAAATGGAGAAGGGAGCAGTCCATTATACGGACCGCCCGTCATCGGCCGGATCTGCTGGCTAAGGCAGATATTACGGAGAAAGAACGAAATTGGATCATTCGACAGATGGCAATCTGGGCGTTTGAAGAAGAAATATATTGATTGGTGTTGACTGGAACCAACCGCTGTGACATGGTATGGGGCTCTGGAGAATCAAAACTCCGGAACAGTACAGGCATATATAGTTGGAACCTGTGATGAAAAGGGAGAATGAGGTATGGTAAAACTGGATATCTATGGCGGGCTGCTGGGAGCAGGAAAGACAACCCTGATCAGACAGATGCTTTCCTGCGCTTATGCCGGTCATAAAACGGCGATAATTGAAAATGAGGTCGGGCAGGTAAACCTGGATGCGGAACTGCTGAAAGGAGCCCATATTTCTGTTCAGGAGATATCTTCCGGATGCATTTGCTGCACGCTCAAAGGAAATTTCACAGAAGCAATCCGATTGTTGGTGGAGCAGGAGAATCCAGAGTATATCATTGTGGAACCGTCCGGCGTGGCCGATCTGACGGATCTGGCGAAAGCCTGTGCAGATGCGGAACAGGTAGAATTAAATCGGTTGATCATGGTAGTGAACACAGGAAAGCAGAAGAAACTTCTGAAAGTTGTCGGCGAGTTTTACCGGAAGCAGCTGCGCGGCGCACAGATGATCTATTTGAATTTCACAGAAAAACTGTCAAAGGAAGAGCTGGAAGAGGCAAAGGCTTCTTTATGGGAAATTAATCCGGATCTTGTGATGATTGAGACGCCTCTTTCAGACATCACAGCAGATACCTTCCCTGAAGGGCAGGTATCAAAGAATTTTCAGAAAAACTATACAGGCAATCTGCCCATGGAAGAAATTGGAAAATCCGGTAAAATTCATATACAGACCAAAGGAAAACAGCCGCTTTCTGCCTGGTGTTACAAATTCGAAAGAGAATTTCGGGAAGAAGACGTCCGACAGTTGATGGAACTATTTCAACAGGAAGCCTGTGCAGATATCTGGCGTGTGAAAGGTTATCTGAAGATGGAAGACGGCAAAATCCGGAAGATTGATATGGTATTCGGCGACCAGTTTCAGGAAGAGATGGAGAACTTTGATGACAGCAAAATGAACCAGCTGGTAATCATAGGAAAGAAACTGAATCTTCCCTGGCTGAAGGAGCAGATGGAACAGATTGAGAACGAATAGTAAGTGCCTGGCTTTAAAAGAATAAGGCAGTCCGCAGAAAATTAAAGTTCTGACGGGCTGCCTTTTTTGCGTAGTTTGGCGATGTGTTCAGATGCTGCTTTGGATGCATGATATTTGGCCATAGCAGTTATTTTTTCCAGGATTTTTCGATTTCATAGCCTTCTTCTTTCAGCATATCTCCCAGGGCGAAAACCTTATCTTCTTTGCAGTCTCCGTAGATAGTCAAACTGTCCAGTGTGCTGTCAATAAATTGCATATCTTCTTTGTTTAATTCAATTTCCGTTGCATGGAGATTTTCATTGACAAACCGCATTTCATACATACCCGGTATGGGGACAAGCCGGTCATATTTGTGCATCAGATAGGCAAGGGCAATCTGGGCATAGGTGGCATTTTTTTCACTGGCAAGCTTGTCGATCATGGTCAGGACAGGCTGATTTTTCTTCAGATTTTCATCGGTAAACCAAGTAGAAGTCCGATGAATATCGTCATTTTTATAGGTCATCCCCGGTTTGAACTGACCGCTGAGGAAACCGGAAGCCAGAGGCATATAAGGAGTAAATCCGATTCCGTGCCTTGCGCAGGCGTCCAGAGTCCCATCTGTGAGGGGAGCGCGTTCCATCATGGAAAATTCATTTTGGATCACGCTGACCGGTGCAATGGCGTTGCCTTTTTCAATCTGTTCGGCTGTCGCTCTGGACATGGCCCAGGTGCGGATTTTTCCTTTTTTGATAAAGCTAGACATGGCCTCGGCAGTTTCTTCAATGGGGACGCCCTCCGGGATACGATGGCACATATAGATATCAATGATATCGGTATCCAGACGCTTAAGCGAAGCGTCCAGCCTTTTTTCAATCTGATCAGCAAGCGAAGCGTTCGGATCGTTCAGCGGATCTTTTTCTGGGTTGAATTTTGTCAGGATCACAACTTCGTCCCGAATGGGTTTCAATGCTTCCCCTACCAGGATTTCATTGTGTCCGTTTCCATAGGCGTCTGCCGTGTCATAAAGCGTTACTCCTAGTTCGTGGGCTGTACGCATGATTTTGATACATTCTTCCCGGGGAGCAGGATCACCGTGGGCATGGGAAAACCCCATACAGCCCATTCCGACTGCTCCGACTTCAATGGTGCCAAGCATTCTTTTTTTCATCAGTAGTAACCTCCCAATTTTTGTATTTCAGACAGATTTCTGCTTGGAAACAGATTATTCTGTCAGCAGTTGTAATCCATGGTTGCCTGTATCATGGCATTGACATTTTCTGGCTTTGCATTCATTGGACAGTCACAGCCGGAGCTGATGATCAGGCCGGTTTTGGAACCGCAGTCGTTGATCAGACTGGTCACATAGTCATAGACCTGGTTATCGGTGCCAAATGCAAGCATGTTAGAAGGAACATCCCCCATCATTGCCATGTGATCCCCCAGAATATTACGGGCGCGGCGCATGTCGGTACTTCCGTCCAGCATCAGCAGACAGCTTCTGGCCGGCAGTTCTTTCAATGTTTCAATTTCACTGTCCCAGCAGGAATCGAAATGCAGAATGGGAAGGATCCCTCTTTCCAGGGTGGTCTCTATGAATTTGCGGATATAGGGCCACACATATTCCATCCAGGTATCGTGGCTGACCATGGCAGGGGCGCCCCTCCAGCCGCCAATCCAGCAGCTGGAAGGCTTCGTACCGGCTGCCGCCATAGCATCAAGAGAACTGGTGTATGTCTGGTAAAGAGAATCAAATGCGCAGTCCATGGCTTTTTTCACCAGTTCCGGCTCATCCATGATATCCATAAAGAAATTAACCAGACCTCTTGCGCCGGCAATTCCTTCAATGGGACTTGCCGCATCCGGCCCTTCCTTCATAATGGGAACTCCGGCCTCTTTGCGGATCCGGCTGTAGGTCTTCGGAACAGACTGGAGGAATGGGGTCATTTTCTCTTCATAGCCGGTCAGATATTTCCGGAAATATTCTTTGCGCCACGGACCATAGCCCATTTGAATGATCCGCTCATAGTCTTCCAAATCCATGTTTTCATGTTCTACTACCTGCCATAGTTCATCATCCGGAAGATCTTCCCCTGGTATCCGGATTTCGGACAGCCAGAGATTTGCAAGAACAGTAGGATAGATCGTAGGGGAGTGGATTGCATCAATGCCCGGGTGTTCATTCAGAAAATGGATACATGCATCGGTAGCTTTGTCAAAGTCATGTACAAATTCACGGATGACCATGCCTTCCATTTTTGCCATACAGGCAGGGCCGCTGTAGTGAAACGGAATCTTATCCACTGGTTTCATGTGGACAGCATTCATGGTCCGTTCCAGACGTTTTTCATAAGTTGTTTCAAATTTTGGCATAATATACCTCCTCACCTAAAAAATGACATCATAACCTGACGGAAGCTTTTTGGGTTATGATGTCATCATAAAAGGATTTTGGGAAAAATGATATGTCCATGTATGAAAAACGATCTGTATTGAAAAAGTGTAATTTGTCATAAAGTGACAAATCAGAGAAGCCAGTCGGACAGACACAGATATTGGAAATCCTGTTCATCTTCGAAGGATATGCCTGTCAGCTCGCGGATTTTGGAAATCCTGTATTTTATGGTGTTGCGATGCACATACATTGCCCTGGCTGTTTCCAGGATATTGCACTGTTTGAGAAGAAATACAGAGAGAGTCTCCCGAAGAGCGGTATGGTGCATACGGTCGTATTCGTCTAGGATCGAAAGAGCAGGATGGGAAAGCCTGGTAGCAGTAAGCAGCTGTGCCGCCTGCTCCTTCACATAGGGAAATGCAAAGGTTTCGCATTTGTAGATGCCGGGTTTTTCTCCGGATTGCCGGACGGTAAACAGAACCTGCTCGTACCGCAGGGGCAGACTGAAAAAATCGGTGGAAGGCATGGAAAATGCCAGAAATAAGCTTCCAGAGGAAATTTGCTGGCTGAGAAAATCCAGGATTTCGGTCTGACGGGATTCCGAAACCAGAAGCAGGATGTCCTCATGATAAAGGGTGCAGGGGACTTTTAGCATGGTTTTCAGAGTACGGATCATGGATTTCAGATAAATCCGGTCGTTTCGCCGGGCATGGCGCAGCAGTGCCAGCCGCCATTGTTCCGGGCCTGTTGATTTCCGTAGTTTTTCTGCAGCAGTTTCTCCCTGGGTATCCTGTTCCAGTTTCTGCTCCAGAAATTCTTGCAGCAGCATGTCCATGGAGCAAAGTTGTACATTCTGTTTGATGAATTCATCGGAGAAAGTTAGATATTTACTGATTTCATTGGCAAGCTGCATGTCCATGGCGAGAAGAGCTCGGTTAACCACCAGAATATAAAATACGGCCACTGGCTCCTCATCCTGGAACAGATACAACATGATCAGCGGCGGCTGTCCTTGTTGTACATTTTGAACTAACTGGGGATTACGGGATAATTCGTAAATGGGTGTTCCATCTGGAGCAAGCCATTGTTCCGATAAGACGGCAGGATGTTCCTGGCCGTAGGACTGTTTATATTGCCAGTACAGATCATCTGCGGGAACACCGGCAGAGTTCAGGGCTGAGATATTCCCTTCAATATCTGTGACGGTTACCGGATTATCCAGAACTTCGTGGGAAAGATCAATGATCTTTTGCAGCGAAAGACGGGAAGTTGCCGCGTGGATCATCCTGTGTTCCCAGGTTACGTAGAAGTCAAATGCAGAGAGAAGGCTGTTCAGCAAATCTTCAAAGTCTGCATGAAAGAAAAGGATATAATTTTTCTGGTGGACGACAATATATGCCTGTTCATATTGTTTATCAGAAATATAATCCGATGCTTCACCCAGATACATAAAATCCGCCAGCATTTCTGAGAGATTTCCTGAGAGAAAACGAAGGCCGCGTATGGAAAGTGTATCGTTCTGTATATGAGCGCTTTGTGAATAATCTCTCAGATACCATTGGATCATGGACATACTTAGTTTCATATTCGATTCAACCTCCATTTATCAGATATGGATAAAATGTTGTTTGCAAAAAGGCTTCCGTTTGTCAGGAAGAGCATAGACAGCAGGTAATTTCCTGATGTATGGTACATTATAGTAAATGTAATCTTAATCCGCAAGTATTTCAATAACTTCTAGGAATCTCAGTGAATGAGATTCCAACCGAAACTTGACAACTAAATATCGTGCAGGAAAAGAAATTTGTGAGAAAAGGACAGAAACATTAGACATAGCGGGTACTATGCCTCGAAAAATTTTATGGTGTCGTTTAAGATAGCATTATTAGGCGGTCAATCCTAATAATAATTCTTGAAATGCCTTGACTGATGGCATTTCACAGGCATCAAGATGTTGGAGAATCAGGATACCGTAGAGGCGGCAGTACCACATCTTCGTAGAGCGGTGCCAGTTGTTTTCTGATTTATAGTCCTCTTTCTCACGTTTGTTTGAGCGTTCCACGGAAGTTCTTCCTCCATATTCCTTTTTCCATGCTATTGAGTCTCTTGGCGGTATGTTAAATAATCTTGGATTGTCATCGGTAAAGATGTGCACGGTCTTGCTGTATTTCGCCGGTGAACAGGGCCGGTCACAGAAACAGCCGCGTTTCCGGTCTGCTTTCGGGCATTGGAAAGAGCCAGATGGTCTGGATCGAACAATCCAGGAACTGCTGTTGAAAAAGACGAAAGATGAGAAAAAAGAGATTTACCGGTTTCGATTGCCAGTGTTCCAGCAAAGGAAGAAGTTTGGATGTGGTACTGGAAGAATCACAGGGAGTTTTAACCCCTTTCTTTTTTCCTTGGTAGGTTTCATTTTCGGGAAACGGTCTTTCGGGGGAAAGGTTGTCTCTGTCATCTTGACAGATGCGGAAAAAGAAATCATAAAAAGTCCCAACGCCGGGAGTATCCCCGAACGGGAATCCGCTGAGGATGGCATAAAGAGGGGGTTCCCTGAGCATGCGGCACCAGACCGTGATGGAAGTTACTTTTAGTTTCAAAGCAAGCAGATAGGAGCGCAGCATGCAGGAAGGGAGCCGTGGTACAGGGCCAAAAACAGAGTAACACTCCTGCATAATGGAATCTGTCAGGGAAAGATCCAGATACCAGAACTGTACGATATAGTCCCAGGTGCTTTTGGAAAGCACAAAGGGATCGGGATAAAACTTAAGAAAATAAAATCTTGGATCATGCTGTTCCTTGTACTATTGGCCTCTGTTGCGCCGCCTCTGGCCATGTTCAAAGTGGCTCCTGTCATGGGACTTATCCAGAATGAATATTTTATTACAGCCGCCCAGGGAGGATTGGTATCTACACTTTTTTCTTTGGTTCCCATTATCCTTTCAATCCCGGCAGGTCTCCTTGTGGTAAAATATGGAAATTATCGCCTGGGCCTGTCAGCCCTGCTTTTTGTTATAATTGGCTCTTGCTTTGGCGCAGTATCTGGATCGTTATCAGTATTGCTGATCGGCAGAGTGATCGAAGGAATCGGCATGGCGCTGATCTGTACTGTGAAACCTGCCATTGTAAATGAAATCATCCCTGAAGATCAGAGAGGCAAGGCTATGGGTGTTTTCATGTGGTACATATCTCTGGGCCAGGCATTTATCAGTACTTTTGCGCCAGTGATCATGAATGCTGACGGTGGATGGAGAGGTATATAGTGATTTACCTCAGGATATTCTCTGGTGTTTTTTGTACTTTGGTTTATCTGTCTCCGGGGACTGAAAAAAACAGAATTAAAAAAGGAGAAAAATGTTGTTGAAAAGTCAGAAAGCACTTCTGTTCTTGTGGTCATTAAAAACAGAAATTTGTGGCTTTTGACAATTTGCATTCTGGCATTTATGATCGCTGTCCAAGGTATATTGGCCTTTTATCCGACCTTTTTCACTCAGGTAAAAGGGATGGAAAGCATGAAAGCTGTTCGTATAACCGGTATGCACGGATATATCGGATGTGTCGGAGCAGTGGTGTCCGGATATATTATGGATAAAACCGGTGCAGAACAATGGAAACGAATGGGTGCTCTTGTGAGGCTTATCAGTGCTGTATTGTTTGCCGTATTACCTGGATTCCCCGTTTCTCTGTCAATGGTTATTATCCTTTTGATCGGCTTTGCCACTAATATGATGCCTCCGCTTATCTATGCGATGATTCCCAACGTGTGCCGGGCTCCCCAGGATATTCCTGTGGCCATGGGGATTGTAAATACTGGTATGAATTTTGGCACTTTTGTTTCTGCAATTTTATTCGGAACTATGATTGACAGTTTTGGATGGACTTCTGCCTTCTTATTTGCAGCGGTGATGGCCATTATCTGTGTATTATGTATGATGCTTTTGAAAAACGTTAAAAACAATTTTCGAAAAACAATTTGGAAGAAAAATTGTCTTGACAATTTTCCATCTATCCCGTATACTATACAAAAAATTACAAATGTCGGAATTGTTGAAGCAGATTTTTCACAGTTTTGACTGTATCAGACAGAAACCGATGAGCGAGAGAAGTAAGTAGAAGAAGATGTTTCCAGAGAGCCCTGATGGTGGAAAGGGGCAGCAGATATTTTGCCGAATGGACTCGCGAGGGCAGCTTGAAACCAGCCGGGAGTAGACGCTGACGGGAGCCTGAGCCGTTACCAACCAGGCGCGTATGATAGTACGTGGAGCAGAGCGGGTCTGTATGAACAGGCCAAGTTGGGTGGTACCGCAGAAGTGAGAAGCTTTTGTCCCATTGCAGGATTGCAGTGGAACAAAGGCTTTTTTTTATGTGATAGGAAAGCAGAACATTTTGTTCTGACTTTCCTATCACAAAAAAACGCTTCGCGGGAAAGTTCCCATTGTCTTTGCCCCGAAATCACCATAGGAAAGGAGCGGAACAGATGAAGTTAGACAGCAGACAGATTCAGAAGCTGGCAGAGGAATACAAACGGATTCCCCTGTGCAGGGAAATTTACGCGGATCTTCTGACACCCATTGGGGTGTTGAAGAAGCTGGCGGCCAGAAGTCAGGATTATTTTCTTCTGGAGAGTGTGGAAGGGCAGGACAAATGGGGAAGGTATTCTTTTCTGGGATATGATCCGGTGATGCGGATCCAGTGCAGAGAGCATCAGCTGACAGTGAATGAGAACGGGAGCAGCCGGACTTTTTATCAGGAGCAGCCCTTCGATTATCTGCGGACCGTGCTGGAGCAGTACCGATCCCCGAAGCTGGCAGAGATGCCGCCCTTTACCGGCGGATTTGTAGGGTATTTTGGTTATTCCATGATCCAGTATGCGGAACCGGTGCTGCAGATCAAACGGGGAGCATCTCCGGATTTTGACCTGATGCTTTTCTCCAAATGCATTGCATTTGACCACCTGCGGCAGAAAGTGATCCTGATCGTTAATATGAAGACGGAAGATGTACTGGCGGATTATGGAGAGGCCATGGCGGAACTGGAGCGGATGACAGCCCTGGTGAAAGCGCCGCTTCCGGAACGGTCAGAACCCAGGGCCTCCGCATCTGCCTTTCACTGCAATGTGACCGAAGAAGAGTACAGCCGCCTGGTGGAGAAAACAAAGGAATATATCCGCAGAGGGGATATTTTTCAGGCTGTGATTTCCAGACAGTTTGCCTGCCGTTATGAGGGCAGTCTTCTGGATGCCTATCGGGTGCTGCGCACCACGAATCCGTCTCCGTATATGGTTTATTTCCATATGGGCGAACGGGAGCTGATGAGTACATCGCCGGAGACACTGGTACGGCTGGAAGATGGAAGACTGACCACATTTCCTGTGGCCGGGTCCAGGCCCAGGGGAAATACGCCGGATGAAGATATCCGGCTGGAAAAAGAACTGCTGAAAGACGAAAAAGAACTGGCCGAGCATAATATGCTGGTGGATCTGGGAAGGAACGATCTGGGAAGGATCTCGGAATTTGGATCCGTGGAGGTAACCAGATACCAGATGATTCACCGGTATTCCCGGGTGATGCATATCTGCTCACAGGTAGAAGGAACTCTTCAGGAAGGCAAAGACGCGTTTGACGCCATCAGCGCGGTTCTTCCGGCAGGAACCC
>UQMI01000076.1 GCA_900542045.1 uncultured Blautia sp. | reverse complement strand
ATGTGTCTCACTGTTCAGTTATCAATGTTCTTTGCCGCTCTCTCGAAGCAGCTTACCTAATATATCACAGCGCGTTTCGCTTGTCAACCACTTTTTTCGTGTTTTTCAAACTTTTTTTTGCGCCTGGGCTGTTCCGTCCGGTCTCCCGCGAAGCAGCTTGACTAATATATCACAGCAGCTTTTGTTTGTCAACCACTTTTTTTCAAGTCCTGAATTTTTCCGGCTGCTCGGCCGCCTCTCACGAAGCAGCTTGGTTATACTACCATCCCTTCCAGCATTTGTCAACCCGTTTTTTTACTTTTTTGATTTTTTTATTATTCAGCCGTCCAGATGTCAAAAGCGACCACCCTGCAAGTTTACTTGCAAAGGATGATCGCTTCAGACAGACATATGGCAACAGCCGCCTTTTCTCAGTTTATCCTGTAAGTTTCCCCGTATATTTCCGCATGGTAATGACCACATAAACCGCAACCAGCAATTCCGTGATCGGCATGGCAAACCAGATAAAATCCGCTCCCAGGACCACCGGCAAAAGAAATATAAGAATGCCGCTGATCACAAGGCCTCTTGCCACCGAAACAATGAAGGCTGCTTTGGGCTGCATCAGAGCCTGAAAATAATAAGTAGAAAATACATTTAACGGCAAAAGTAGAAAAGAGATCCCATAACACCGGAAGATAGCCGGCGCAATTTCCAGCACCCGTTCCGAAGGCTCCATGAAAATCCTTATAAACACATTGGGAATCGCCAGACTTAAGCCTGTCCAGAACACGCCGAAAAAAGCAGCCGTACCCAGACTGTATTTTAAGGTTTCCCGGATCCGGCTTCCCTTGCCGGCGCCAAAATTCATGGAAAAGATAGGCTGCGATGCCTGTCCGATACTGTAGGCGCAGCACTGCACAAAAGTACTGATATTAACGATCACACCATACACGGCCAGAGCATCGTTTCCCAGCCAGGCAACGATCTGACGGTTGAACAGGATCGTCAGGATCCCCATTGCCACATCAATAAAGAACGTGGAAAAACCGGTAACAGCAATTTTATATAATTTGTAAAACAGTCTGGCAGGTTTTACCAGACGCAGTGTATTTTTTCGGGAGAAAAAGTGCAGCAAAGTCACCAGAAATGAAACTCCCGCTCCGATGGCAGTGGCAAGCCCGGCACCAAAAGCGCCCATATCACAGACAAACACAAAAAAATAGTCACCGAAAATATTGAAGATCCCGCCAGATAGAACTGCCGCTGTGGCCAGTGCCGGATCTTTGTCATTCCGCAGATAGGCAGCCAGCATCTGGGTAAGCAAAAACAGCGGAACCGCGAATTTAATGGGCCTTACGTATTCCCTTGCGATGGCCAGTGTATTTCCCTCAGCTCCAAACAATACCAGAAGAGACCGGTCCCCAAAAATCACCACGATCCAGACAATCGCAGCTAAAATCACCGATCCGATCACCGAAGCAGTGAAATATTCATTGGAATGCCGGATCTCACTTTCCCCGCGGCCCCGGACAGTACTGAATAATACCGAGCCGCCAATTCCCATCAGCAGCCCCAGACTGTAGATAATATTCCAGATAGGCGCCACCACCGCCAGAGCCGCAGATCCCTCCGGCCCGTGGTACTGACCCACCATGGCCATATCCACAATCGAATAGATAGATGTAATCAGCGTACTGCCAAAGGCCGCCGCCAGATACTTGAAATAAATCGTTTTGATCTTTCCGTTCAGAAAATCCATGGTTCCTCTCCCTCATCGCAAACAGTTTCTAAAACTATATGGTATTTCCTGAAGCTTGTCAATAGACGGCCATCTCCTGTTTTGATCTGCACCGTTTCACAGTTCCCGCAGTAAAATTAAATTCCTCTCGCCGTTTAAATATTCTCCGCAATTTCCAAAGTGGCAATTTCCTTTCCTGGTATTGTGAGCGTTCCCAACATTCCCCGGATGCGCAGAGAAATCTTCAGTATCTGATCAGACTTATTCAGAAATACCGCCACAACGCTACCATCTGGATTCTGAAACGCTGTCATATCCAATGCATCCGTATATTTCGTAAATGCTATTCGCCTGGCCCCCGGACAAATATGACGGCTGAACTGGCCAATATACCAATAACTTCCGTTTTTCTTAATGATTCCAGTTTTGGCATCGTACATTAAAGGTGCTGCACAGTAATTCTTTACATGATTGGGACCACCCAGCTCATCCAGCAGCAAATTCCAGTCCACATAGAAATTTGCGCCGCTATTCATATCTCCAATGATATCATGCGCATAACGGTGCGCCTGCCCAATTTCATCATCTTTCTCATATCTGCAATACTCTACACAGCCTTCGGAATGCATAAGCAGCAAATCCGGATACTGCTCCCGGATCAGCCGAAGCGCTTCAAAATGATCCCCGCTGTACCAGTGATAAGCCACTCCCTTGATCATCCCCGCTGTATTTTCATTCATAATATCACGGATCCGTTCATAGGCACGCTCCTTATTATGATCCCAGACAAAGATATCCGGAGACAGACGGTTTTTCATTAATTCCGGATACAGATACTGCTCCAGGAAAATCCGTTCTTCCTCTGCGCTGTAAATACAGGAATCCCATGTCTGTACCGCCATAGGCTCATTTTGAATTGTACAGGCAGAAACAGAAATATTTCTTTTTTCCAGTTCTTTTATATAATGGCAAATATACGCAGCCCATTTGCCATAGTATTCCTTTTTCAGATAACCTCCATGATTTTTCTCACCGTTGCTTTTCATGTAAGACGGCGGACTCCAGGGAGACAGGATCATATAAAGCAGTTCGCCTGCCAGTTCCTTCGCCATGGAAATCATCTTCTCTGTATACTGCATTCCCCGTTCCAGAGAAAAGTCCTGAAAATTTTCCGTATCCTGCTCCATAGCGCTGTAATTTCCAAGAGCGAAGTCACAGCTGTCTAGATGGATCCTGCCGCAATTATACCGAAGACCATCCTTTCCGTAATAATCTTCCATCACCTGCTTTTGCTCTGCGGAAGACATCTGCTCCAACACATATCCGGAAGCCTCCGTCAACGCTCCTCCAAAACCCTTCCAGGTCTGATAGGATATGTGCGGATACAGGTTCACCACCTGCATTTCCACCGGCTTCTTCTCCGGTTCAAAAGCAATTCTATCCTGTTTTCTCTTCCAGGCGCCATGGCTAAATTCTATCCTGTATAATTCACCTTTCATGATTTCCTTCACTGCCTTTCCCACTGATTCGGCCCGGGTGAAGCCGTTCGGCTCTCCGATACTCCGAAGGACTTTTCCCGGTCACCTTTTTAAACACTTTTGAAAAATATTTTTCATCTTTAAATCCGGCCCGATAGGCAATTTCATAGATTTTCATTTTGCCGTCATGCATATAATCACAGGCGAGTTCAATCCGCTGCTTGTTCAGATAATCCACGAACCCATATCCAAATTCCTGTGTAAAAAGAGTGGACAGATACGAGGTCGTCACTCCTACCTGCTCCGCCACGATTTTCTGATTCAGTTCTTCGGATAAATGTTCCCGAATATACTCGGTCGCTTCTTTGATGATTACGTTTCCTTCCGTCACCACCTCCACGATTTCCTGCGGCCGGCTGTACATCACAAGACTTTCCAGTTTTTGAAGAACTTCTGTGGACCGGCATGGCTTCAGCAGATAATCTACCGCTCCCAGGCGCAGAGCCTGCTGTGCATACGAAAACGTGTCATAGCCGGACATAATGATGGTTTTCGGACATTTTCCGGCCATTCTGGCCTCTTTCATTACATCCAGTCCACTTTTCACCGGCATTTTTACATCCAGCAGCAGTACATCCGGCTGGTACCGGAACACTGCATCCAATGCTTCCTGTCCATTTCTGGCACAGTAAATGCGTCCAAAGCATTTTGTATTTCTCTGTATATAACTCTTCATATGCCGAAGCACTACTTCCTCGTCATCTGCAATCAGCAGAGAAAAAGGCATTTCCATCTTTCTAACCTCTTTTTTTAATGGGAATCACCAGCCTGACCTGAGTTCCCTTATTCTTGCCGCTGGTAATTTCTAATTGATATTGTTCCTGGTAACACAGACGAAGCCGCTCCTGGATATTGGAGATCGCATAATGACTGATTCGATCTCCCATTCTGTCTCTGTCCGCATCTTCCAAAATCCGGTCTGCTTCATCCTGCTGCATTCCGACTCCATTATCCTGAATGATAAATACCAGAAAATCTCCTTCCTGATATCCCCTGACTTTTACAAATCCCCCCACATCGCTGTCCTCCAGCCCATGGACCACTGCATTCTCCACAAAAGGCTGGATCAGAAGCTTACTGATCCTGCATTTCAAAATCTCAGGTGCCATATTAATTTCATAGGTCAGCCGGTCTTCCATACGCATTTTCTGGATATGCAGATAACACTGGACCAGTTCTATTTCCTTTTCTACAGTAATCTCATCATTTCCCTGATTCAGCACCAGCCGGAACAGCTTGGATAAGGCCAGAATATCTTCTCCCATTTCTTCATTGCCCATATCAATGGCTCTCCAGTATAGAGAGTCCAACACGTTATAGAGAAAATGAGGATTGATCTGAGCCTGCAGAATATTCAGCTCACTCTCTTTTTCCCGCAGCGCCAGCACGTAATTCTGATCAATCAGTCTCTGTATGTCTTCTACCATTTTATTGAAGGACCTGGCCAGCTGTCCGATTTCGTCTTCTCCCCGCACTTCTGCCCGTTCCTGAAAATCACCGCTGCGAAAACGGTCCATGGATACGCACAGCCGGGCCAGCGGACGGCTTAAGACGTTGGACAGCAGGTAGGAAAACGGCCATACACAGATCAGTATGATCACCAGCATTGCCAGTGGCATATTCAGTACCCGCAAGGTCTTATCCTGCCAGATATTCTCCGGCGAAAAATAGTATACCTGAAAATCCCGTTCTGTTCCCTCTGAACGGAAAATGTAATAACCGTCATATTTTTCATAGCCATCCGATACATAATCCGCCAATATACTTTCCTTCTGTACCTGTTCGGGAATATTTCCCACAGAAACCAGTTCATTTCCCTGTGAATCTGTAATCAGTACACCTTCCTGCGGAAACAGCCGCACTGTTTCACAGATATCCGTATACTGGGATACATTCATGCCAATGACTACAAGCCCCAGAATCTGACTTTTCGACATATTGAACAGCATTTTCGCCGCGACAATTTTGTCATTGGATGTATTTTCATAAATTTCATTTTTTCTGGCATTCATGCGGATCCAGACAATATCTCCTCTGGCCTCCCGCGCCTTCTGATAAATCTCTGTATTCTGAATTTCCCCCACGGAAGTCTGATGCACACTGGAATCCCTGCTTACATAAAACGGGCTTAATCCATTCTCCGGATACAGGATCAGCGTCTTGATCTGGGTCTTCACAGCCAGGATATCCTGAATAAAAGAAACCGGAATCTCGCTCTGCCAGAACAGTGTGTTCCCCTGATAATCATCGGGATCCGAAATCAATATCTGGTGTACCTGGGAATTCACCGCGAAATAAGTGGCAATATCCTTTACATCCTGCTGCAGATATTCCACGTCTCTTCGAACGGTATCTGCCATTCTCTGATAAGCTTCTATATCCTCCTCCATGGTAGCCTGGTAATTGTTATAATAAAATACACCGCCGCCGATCAGTCCGGCTGAGAACACAACCAAATAAAAGGCAATCAGAATCTTAGTCTGGATCTTTACGCGCCCGTAGTTCCTTTTGATTCTCTGCAAGATTCTGACCGCCATATGTTTTCCTCCTGTTCCGTCCCGTTTTTTCCTATTTTATCCTTTTACAGCTCCCATCGCAACACCCTTTGTAATGTGCTTATTCAGAATCACATAGATAATTACCATAGGTGCCGCCGTCAGTGCCATTACCGCAAACTGTACAGAATAGTTGGATGAGTACAGTCCGGTAAACTCCAGAACGGAGAAAGGAAGCGTTTTCCATTTCGGACTGCTCAAGTAGGTGCTTGCCATCATGAATTCATTCCAGTTGTTCAGGAAGGTCATGATCGCCACTGTTACCAGGGAGGTTTTCAGCATCGGCGTAATCACCGTCCAGATCAGCCGGTAGATGCCGCAGCCGTCAATAATGGCAGCTTCCTCAATTTCTTTGGGAATACTCTCCATAAAGCTGCTGACAAGGAACAGTCCCTGAGGAAGAGAAAAGGCAATATAGGGGATCAGCAGCGCCCAAAGTGTATCTGTCAGATTCAGCCTGTCATAAATAACATAGTTTGGAAGCAAGGTCGCATGAATGGGAATCATCATTCCCAGAAGGATCAGGTTCCGCACAGTTCCCGACAGCTTCCATAACATTCTTGTACATGCAAAGGACAGCATAATCGAAAGAATCAGTACAAAGATCACCGCCAGTACGTTCACCAGCAGACTGTTCTTCAGATACAGCAGAAAATGCCCGTCTACAAAAGCCTTCACATAGTTATCCCATCGTATGGTTTCCGGCCACACCAGCAGCCCGTTGGTAAACATCTCCGTGTTGCTGGCAAGTGAGAAGTCCAGAAGCCAGATTAACGGAAAAATCTGTATCACAGCAAAGGCAATCAGTACAATCCACTTCAGACAGTTGCCCACTGAAAAATTTTTCTTTTTCTTTGCCACTGGCATGCTCACCCCTCCTTCTTCTCTTTGAAAATCACATTCAGCACCTGAGTCGCTACGACACAGATGATCACAAACACCACGCTGATAGCATTGCCGTAACCATATTTAAAGGAACTGAACGCCTGCTTATACAGATAATTCGCCATAAACTGGGTCTCGTTCCCCGGTCCGCCGTTTGTCAGCAGGTATACCGTTTCCATCTGTTTCAGAGCAGAAATAATTGCCATGGTCACATTTACCTGAATCACGGGTTTCATCAGCGGCAATGTAATATGTAAAAAGATTCTTTTGTTATCTGCTCCATCGATGGCTGCCGCTTCATAAAGACCTGGATCAATATTTTTGATTCCGGTGTAGTAGATCAGCATTCCCCATCCAAAACCGTGCCAGATCAATACCACCAGTACCGACCAGATAGCAGTTCCGGTTCCCAGCCAGTTGGTATTCCCTTCGAATCCAAATATTTTCGCAATATTATTCAGAAGCCCGAAATTCGGATCATAAATAAATTTCCACAGATACGCAATAACCGCCACGGAAATTACATTCGGCAAAAAATAAACACAGCGGAAAAATCCTTCTGCCTTTTTTCCCATGCGATCCAGCAATGCAGCCGTCATAATTGCCAGCGGGTGCTGGATCAGAATGAATCCTGCGGCAAGCAGCAAAGAGTTCCGCAGAGAAAGCCAGAATCCTTCATCCTGGAACATTTCAATATAATTGTCCAAACCGATAAATGAATAAGACCCCATTCCGCTGAAATCTGTGAAGCCATAATAAATGCTCAGACAGATCGGCGCCAGTATCGCAAAGACAAACATCAGTATTCCAGGGAGAACCAAGCTTAAGATCACAAGCTTGTTACTGTATGTTTTTTTCATGTTCCTCTCCTTTTCCATCACTCTGCATCCGCAAAAAAACAGCCGCCTGGTGAGTTATTCATCCAGACGGCCGCCTTTTTTACTTATTTGCAGGCATCTTCCAGACCACTCAGAAATTCATCGGTTGAAATTGTGCCAATGGAAACTTCCTGAACAGTATCCTCACAAATCGTCTTAAACTCAGAGGTTCCCATGTCTCCCAGAGGAGTTCCGGAAAGATTGGTCGCATTTGATACCAGTTCTGCAAGCTGATTCTGCAGTTCGGTTTCATTTCCGGTTGAAAACTGTGCAAAGTCCTGTGCAGACATACATACACCGTTTTCCCATGCGATTCTTGTCCAGTTCTCCGGTTCAAACATATAGTTAAGCAGTTTAATTGCTTCCTCTTTTACTGCACTGCTGGAGCTGACTGCATATCCTCCTCCATTCCATGCGGTCAGCACAGTATTTTCCACATCTTCGCTTACTGGCGGCAGGCTGAATACGCGGATATTGTCACGTACCTCGGGGGCAATGTCTTCATTACTTGCCATGGACATTTCCCAACTTCCCATATAATACATTGCCGCCTGCTCATTGTAGAACAGATTGGAGGCAGTTCCGATGTCGTTGGTTTCGAAACCAGACTGGAACACGCCGCTGCTGGCTGTTTCTGTCAGCAGGTCCACCGCCTGTGTAAAGGTTGCATCAGAGAAATCCGCATTCTTGATAGCATTGCCGGTTTTCTCCATAACTCCTTCGCCGTCAATCTTCTGCATCAGATCAGTTACATAAATGTACAGTGGCCATTTATCGCCGCCGTCCATAGCCATGGGAATAATTCCTTCTGCACTGATATCCTGGCAGAGAGAAAGGAATTCATCATAGGTTTCCGGCACTTCCCATCCATGGTCTTCGAACATTTTCTGATTGTAATATACCACCATTACATCAGTATTTCTTGCCAGACCGTAAAGCTTGCCATCCTTGGAAAAGCCGTCCAGTGACCCCTCAATAAATCCGTAATCTGCATAATCATCCTGATTCAGTTCTGCCAAAAGACCGGCTTCGATCACTTCATCGATAAATCCGGGCTGACCCCAGACATTTACCAGATCCGGCATGCTGCTGCCACTGGCATATGCTTTGAACTTGGTTTTATAGGCTTCATCGTCCAGTGCCTCTACTTCAATGGTTACATTGGGATTTTCTTCCATATAGTTGTCAAACAGAGTCTGTTCCACCAGTCCCTGTCCGGAAGTCCTGTCCGGAAGATTGGAGAATACCTTAATCGTCACATCTTCTCCGGTGCTTCCTTCATCCGCTTCCCCAGCGGCATTTCCTGTATTGGTACTTTCCTCTGTCTGCGTATCTTCTGCCTGGGAAGCAGTATCAGAAGCAGCGCCTCCGCAGCCTACCATGGATAGTGCCATCACAGATGCCAGCATCATTGCCAAAAGTTTCCTTTTCATTATTTGTTGCCCTCCTTCGTTTTTTGATAAGATGAGTATAGCATCGGCACTTTTTTTCTTTAACTGAGCATTTTGCTAAAAGGTGGAATATTTTCTTGTATTCCCCGTATTTTTTTCCAAAAAAGTGGAATATTTTTTAGCATTTCGTCACTTTGCTAAATTGTATATATTTCTTATGTCATTTTTGTGCAATTTGACAAAATTTCCAAGGGGTGCTCCCTGTGAAGCCTGTTCAGTCATTCGTTCAATATCCGGGTTTTCAATACCGGCTTCCGTCATGGTAGTAGCCACGCCAAGCCGGTGATAAAAGTCTTTTAAGGCCTGGATTCCCTGAGAAATAATCTCTTCCTGACTTTTATTTTCCGGATCTATCTGAAAAACTTTCACCGCAAAGTCCACAAAACGCCATGGATGCGCATCCCTCACATATTCCATCCAGGCCGGAAACATGATAGCCAGTCCCTCTCCGTGTATCATATCATACAGCGCACTGAGCTGATGCTCCATTTCATGGCTGGCCCAGTCATCCAGACGTCCTTTTCCGATAAATCCATTATGCGCCACAGTTCCGCACCACATCACTTCCGCCCACAGATCGTAATTGGTGGGGTCCTCCATAACCCGTGGAATGCAGTCTATGATCGTACGCATGGTTCCCTCACAAAGCTGGTCTGTCAGAAGTGTAGGCTCGTTTGGCACAAAATACCGTTCCATAACATGCGCCAGCATATCAATACCACCTGCAGCAATCTGTCTTCTGGGAAGGGTATAGCACAACTCCGGATTCAAAATTGCAAATTTCGGATAGAAAACAGGACTGCAGCAGGAACGTTTATCCTGAGTCTCCTCATTATTCAACACACTGCCATCACCACTCTCTGTACCGGCCGCCGGAATTGTCAGTACTACACCCACAGGCAAAATTTCTACAGGCTGTTTTTCAGTGGCATACAACTCCCAGACATCACCTTCATAGGGAACACCCACTGCAATTCCTTTGGCAGAATCAATAACGCTTCCTCCGCCGACTGCCAGAATAAAGTTCAGCTTTTCTCTCCGGCAGATTTCAATACCTTCCCGTACCAAAGAGACCCTGGGATTCGGTTTCACACCTCCCAGTTCCACATATTCTACACCTGCATCCTGCAGAGACTGTTTCACCACGTCCAGAGTCCCTGTTTTTTTCACGCTCCCTCCGCCGTAATGCAGCAGGATCCGATTGGCATATTTTTTTACATACATTCCAACTTCTCTGTGTTTTCCTTTTCCAAAAATAATCTCTGTGGGGTTGTACCATACAAAATCATTCATTGTTTTTTTCTCCTTTCCTGCTGTCGACCCATTCTCTGCAGGCCTGTTCCATCATCAGATAAAACGCCTGTCCTTCCGGAGAGAATCCTGGCTTATCAAATCCGGGGGCGCCGCACACATCGTGCACAAATCCGTCTTCCGTCACCTTACTGTTTGCTGCCTCCCGCAGCAGATCTGCTTCTTCCAGATAGGTATCCGGGATCATCTGCTGCATCATCCCCCGATAGATACTGTAAGCTGTCATCTGCACCAGATTCGTTTCCGAAAAACTTTCCTCTGCATCCAGCACATCACCGAAAAATCCATTGGGACGCTTCCATTTCAAAACACCATCCAGTAGCTCCCGGAACATACTCCGCAGCAGTTCCTTTTCTCTGTCATATCTGCCATCCAGCAGCCCATCCATCCGCACCAGGGCAGCCAGGGCCCATCCGCTTCCGGTTCCCCAGTGTGCCTCCCTGACATAAACTTTCCTGTCATCATCCCACATATGACGCATCAGGTGTGCTTCCGGATCGTAAAGTGTATCCCAATATCCCAAAAGATTCTGCAAAGCTTCCGTGACATAGCCGGCCTCTGCCAGGAACGGCGGCAGCATATATATGGAATCCGCCCAGAATTCATGTCTGGTCGTCAGATGATACAAAATTCCGGCCTCATTTCTGGGTGCTTTTTCAAGAGCCCAGATCAGAAGCCGGTCATATCCTTCCTTTAGTTCTTTCTTTCCCGTATTTTTGTAAGCCGCCAGAATTCCGCTGCCTGTGGCACAGGGATCCGTCACTCCGTCTGTCACTCCTATGGTAGCCGCCCGCCCGTCTTCCATGCTCCGGTAGACCGCTTCCACAGCCATGGCTGCCACTGTGTCCATTTCCCCCATTTCCAGAAAAGCCTGCATGGCTACTCCCTGTTCCCAGGAATGGCGCTGCATGGAAAGCAGAGCCAGCGCTGCTTTTCTGATTGTATTCCCATTGCTCATGGTTCTTCTCCTTTCTTCCTTATTCCCATTTAGGCGTTTGCGAAACGCCAAAAGCCGCATAAACACGGCATTTTTTCTTGTTAAA
>UQMI01000075.1 GCA_900542045.1 uncultured Blautia sp. | reverse complement strand
CTCTTATTCTCTGCAAAAAAGTGCTGCCGCACTAATTATTTAGTGCGACAGCCCCGTTGATGTTCTACTGATAATCATAATATGGCGGGAAATTCCGATAATATTGATTCAACTCATTCTGTGCGACACCATATACAACGATCGATAAACCCAGGATGCCGATGATCAGATACAAAAGTCCGGAATTATCCGTATGTCTCCCATATCTGGCGTTCAGCCGGTCCACCCGGCGTCCCGTCTGGTACATCCAGTATAACCCGTAAATCCCACAGGTCACCAGGCTGAGCACCAGCACCAGACCGCCGCTTGTTCCATCCTCGTTCAGCGCATCCAACATATCATCATTCAGCACCACCATCCAGTACCAGCCATAAATCCCGCAGGTCAGAATGGTAAATACAATACTCAGCGCAACATTACGTTCTCTATTCCCCATAGATACCTCAATCAGAAAATGAATCAGTTATCCAGTAATTTGTTCTCGTTATTCCAGCTGTACAGCTTACGAAGCTCTGCACCGACTTTCTCCAGCTGATGCTCAGCCTCATGTCTTCTCATAGCCAGGAAGCTCGGGCAGCCCACCTGGTTCTCCAGCAGCCAGTTCTTTGCAAAAGTACCATCCTGAATATCGGAAAGAACTTTCTTCATGGCTTTCTTAGTCTCTTCTGTAACGATCTTCGGTCCGGTGATATAGTCACCATACTCTGCTGTATTGGAGATGGAATATCTCATGCCGGCGAAACCGCTCTGGTAGATCAGATCTACGATCAGTTTCATCTCATGGATACACTCAAAATATGCGCTCTCCGGCTCATATCCGCCTTCTACCAGAGTCTCAAAACCAGCTTTCATCAGTGCGCATACACCGCCGCACAGCACTGCCTGCTCGCCGAACAAGTCTGTCTCTGTCTCTTCTCTGAATGTAGTCTGCAGAACACCAGCTCTTGCTCCGCCGATAGCCAGCGCATAAGCCAGTGCCAGATCATGAGCTTTGCCTGTGTAGTCCTGCTGTACTGCGATCAGACAGGGAACGCCTTTTCCTTCCTGATACTGGCTTCTTACTGTATGTCCAGGTCCCTTGGGAGCGATCATAGCCACGTCAACATTGGCAGGAGGTACGATCTGTTTGAAATGAATTGCAAATCCATGGGAGAACATGATCATATTGCCCTCTTCCAGATTGGGCTCGATGGATTCTTTGTACATCTTTGCCTGCTTCTCATCATTGATCAGAATCATGATGATATCTGCTCTTTTTGCTGCTTCTGCTGCAGTATATACCTGGAATCCCTGCTCTTCTGCACGTTTCCAGGATTTGCTGCCTTCATAAAGACCGATAATGACATTACATCCGGATTCTTTTGCATTTAACGCCTGAGCATGTCCCTGGCTTCCATAACCGATCACTGCGATTGTCTTTCCTTCCAGCAGTGACAGATTGCAATCTTCCTGATAATAAATTTTAGCTGCCATTTTACTTTTCCTCCTAAATATATATTGTTAAGGGAAATTCCCTTAGCTTACCTATGTAACTTACAGATATCTTACATCTTCCGAACCTCTGGACAATCCGGTGATGCCTGTCCGTGCCAGCTCCAGGATCTCATAATCGTGAAGAAGATCCACAAAAGCTGCCAGCTTGCTCTTGGTTCCGGTCAGTTCGATCACCAGAGAATCCTTGCTCACATCCACGATCTTGGCACGGAAAATATCCGCTACTGCGATCACGCCCTGACGCTGTTCCGGTCTGGCAGATACTTTCACTAAGATCAATTCTCTGCACACACTGTTCTCCGGATCCAGCACCTTAATGTCTCTCACATCCACGATCTTGGCCAGCTGCTTGGTGATCTGCTCCAATACCATAGAATCTCCGCTGCACACCACAGTGATCCTGGTAAATCTCGGATCTGTGGTCACGCCTGCAGAAATACTGTCAATATTATATCCTCTTCGGCTGAAAAGACCCGATATACGACTCAATACACCGGCTGTATTGTCTACTAAAAGAGATAATACTCGCTGTTTCATGTATGATATACCTTCTTTCTTAGCTCTTTTTCATCAGAACTAATTTTTATTCTATTAATTATAGCAAGATATCTGATTTTGTCAATGCAATCCCTTGGAAATGCAAAGGAAAACCTGCACCTTTTCCAGATGCAGGTCTCATTTTTCTTAAAAAACCGATCATTCAAAATCCATCTGACGTGCTAAAGCAGTATCACTGCAACGTCATCCATCAACTGTAAAATTATTCGTATTTTATGTATATTATACATACACAGGAACTTCCTCCGTAAATTCCAGTCCCTGCATCATATTCTGAATGACCCTCGGAATCGTCTTTGCACGGCGTAAACGAATCTGCACAAAACCTTCCGGAAGCACATCCAGCACATAATCGCCCCGGATCCGCTTGATATTACGATTAAATACAATCCGGTCGTTCCTCTGATAAACATATTCCTGTCTGTCATAGGTTTCATAATAATCATACCGCAGATCATTAATCGTCATCTGTAAATAAAAATCCCGTACCAGATATCTGGTATCATTCTTCATCCATCCCAGATCCCCGGTCTTCATCTGCCTGGCTTCTTCCTGAGAAATCTCCTCACATTCTCTCCAGAAAAGGCCGTTTTGAGAAGACGACTTCTCCAGGTATATCTTTTCTTTATTCTTACGGCAAATAGAATATTTCGGAGTATTTTCTGCTTTCCCATAAAAAGATACAAAATGATATCTCTCTATATAGTCTGTTTTCTTCTGCTGCTCTGTATGCATATCGGAAAAATCATTCCCATGATCTTTATCAGGAACAACCTCTTCCGTTTCGTAATAGGTTACATATTTCATATAACGCCTCCATTCAATTATCCTATTCCCTGCTGCTTCTTTTATCATATTCCCAATTTGTGAATGTGGCGTGACTAACTTCTGAAAACCTTATTAAATTTCTAAAAAACATATAAATAATACACAAATATATTCTCATATAAGGTACTTATTTTGTAACTTTTCCACGGTTTTTGCTGACAGGCACATCCGTTTTTTCAAATAGCGTTCCATTGTACCGCAATCTTCTTCGATGGCCTGGAATGCACTCTCCAGATAACTTTCCTTCACCCCCATCATAATCCGGATATTCTCCTCCGCCTTCGGATTGCCCCGGAGCTGCTCTTCCAGAAGCTGGAGCAGATACTCGGTATCCTGCTCCAGATATTCATTAGACCGCAGATAGTCATCCATGATCGTATCACGGGGTACACCAAGGGCACTGAGCAGCAGCGCTGTAGCTACGCCCACCCGGTCCTTTCCTGCGCTGCAGTGCCAGAGAATGGCGCCGTTTTCCTGATCCAGCAGATACTGGAAAAATTTGGCGTACTGGTTAGCTGCATATCTTTCCCTGACAAGGGCCTGATACGTACGTTTCATATATTCTTCTGCGTCTCCTTCGAACCCTTTCAGCATCCCCACGAGCCCGGATTCCCGGGTAATCCCTACAGTTTCTTCTTCCAATATGGGGTTTTCAATGTAACAGACCCCTTCCATCTCCGTATCCGGCTTATGCAGCCGTTCTGTCTCAGTTCGAAAATCCACCACGGTCCGCAGATGATACTCCTCCCGCAGGGTTCGTATATCTGCCTTTGACAGATGATACAGTTCTCCGCTCCGAAGCAGCCTGTGAGGAAGGATAAACCTGCCGTCACCAGTCTTGAGCGCTCCCAGATCTCTTGTGTTGGGCATACTCTGCAGCGGCAGCCTTGCTCCTTTGGGAAAGCCCAAAGCCATCCACGGATTCAGGGTTTTCAGATGATTCAGGCATGCCCTTGCCTCTTCTTCTGTCATGTCAAATTTGTATCGTTTTCCCTTCCGCGTTCTTATCATAACAGAGATGCCGGCACTTCCCTGAGAACTAGCCGCATCTTTCGCATTTCCGTCTTCTTTTCGCCGATAGGCCCAGAGGATATCGTTACAGGGAAGGCTGTTTGTCATCATTCGTTTTGTAAATATCAGATTATTTTCTTCTATGCGAATTTTGCCGTATCTCATATCTTCCTCCGCTCATACGTACTTCCCCGGCACACCAGGACAAACGTTTTTTTCCTTTTATAAAATCCCGGCAGCCTGCAGCTTTTCCTGCCATTCCTTTTCCTTAAAGCCTGTCAGCACAAATCCTTCCCCTATCAACAGCGGCCGTTTTACAAGCATTCCGTCTGAAGCCAGCAGTTCCAGCTGCTCTTCCTCTGACATTCCAGGCAGCCGGTCTTTCAGATTCAGCTCTCTGTATTTCATTCCACTGGTATTAAAAAAACGCTTCAGCGGAAGACCGCTCCTGTCCAGCCATATTTTCAGTTCCTCCTGTGTAGGACGGTCTTCTACGATATGTCTGTCCGTAAATTCTACCCCTGCCTCTGTCAGCCACTTTTTTGCTTTTTGACAGGTAGTGCATTTTGGATATTCAATAAATAACATCTTTTTTCTCCTTTTCTCAAACATCAGATTTATTATACCACATTTTTATCGGAATGTACCAGATTTTGCTGGCCAATCATGCCCCACCGCCTCACAGTTATCCAGATAAAACCGGAAAAAATCCTCATTCTTCACATCTGTGAAGTATGTATGCAGTATCCTGCAGGCGCTTCCATGGGCCACCAGCAGCACATTCTGCTCTTCGTATTTTTCCCGGATCTCATCCAGGCAGTTATACAGCCTCTGCACCGCCTGAAACGTGGACTCGCCTCCGCCTTCATACCGGCAGGCGAACTGCAGCTTATCCCGATGATAGCCCGGATCGTTTCTGGGGGCGCCCTCGTACTTTCCAAAATTGATCTCCGCCAGCCTGGCATCCATCTCCACCGGAATGCCCAGCCGGGCTCCGATGATCGCACCGGTCTGCCTTGCCCGTTTCATGGCCGAAGTGATCACCCGGTCCAGCTGCAGCGCCTCTGCTTTCTCAGCCAGCGCTTCCGCCTGCCGCAGCCCTTCTTCTGTCAGCGTCAGATCCACGATCCCGCAGATCCTGTTTTCTGCATTCCATTGTGTCTGCCCGTGACGGGCCATATATAACTTACCCATTTTGTATCCTTTCTTTTCTGTTGTCCCTCCGGATCCACAGCAAGATCTTCTTCTGGAACAGCTTCTTAATCAATTTCTGCTCCAAAAGGCATCAGCGCCAGCTGTGCCAGTTTGAAATGCTGCAGCCCAAAGGGAATTCCAATGATTGTCACGCAGAGAAGTATGCCGGTAATGGCATGTTCCAGCGCCATGGGGATACCGGTAACCAGCATCCACACCAGGTTCAGAAGAAAAGAACCGGCCCCTCCTCCATAACGGATCTCTCTGCCAAAGGGGAAGAAGCTAAGCGCCGCAAATTTAAAACACTGCATGCCTATCGGAATCCCAACGATCGTAATACACCAGAGACATCCGGACAGGCCCCAGCACAAACCGCTTAAGGCACCGCCGAAAATAAACCACAAAACATTCCCCAGACATCCCATAATCATTCCGCCTCCTTTTCATCCAGTACATGACGAAGACTGATCAGAACAGATGTGACTTTTGCAATGGCTGCTTCCACCTGCTCCCTCGCCTCTTCGATCCTGCTCTGTACCAGCCAGTCCGTTACAATCCCGTCGAAAAAGAAATCGGCAAATACCAGAAAGCCATGGATCTCCATCCGGCATTCCAGAGGAAGAGAAACATCCCTCAATTCCTTCTGGAATAGCTGCAGCTTGCTCTTTGCCTGTTCCAGACTCAAAGCTGCTTCTTCCAAACGGGAATGTTTCATCCAGCCAGAAAAGAAATTACCGCCGAACATATCAATCCAGCCCCAGTTTCTGGCATTTCCCAGCTGTTCCCCGGCACGTTCCAGACAACGCAGGGCAGATTCCCCCGCCCAGATTGCCTCCATAATTTCATTTTGTGTTGTTTTTTCCTTCATAATGACCTGCTCCTTTCCAATCTGACTTTTCGGCAGAATCATGTCATAGAATAGCGGATATCCGAAATCCATCTCCTGTCAGGATCCAGCAACCGAATCCTTCTTTCTCTGGTCACAGCAAAAAGCGTTTCCAAAATTCTATCCTTGCCGTCATAAAAGAAAAAGACTTCTATCATGACTTCTGCCACAATAAAAGTCTTGCTCATTTCATTTGATACGGATACCCTTCAGGTATCGATTGTCGATTTCAAAATCCCTCTTCGGTTACTGGCTACTCCCTCTTATTGGATGTAATGAAAATAGCACATTTCCCCCGTTCTGTCAAGAATCCGCCCATGAATTTTCTCAAAATTTACAAGTCCATGTCCTTATTTTACATTTTTTGCCGCAAAATCCAAAAACGGCCTTCTTTCTGTCGTTTTTTACCGGACAATATGATAAAATAAAATTATCTGCAAAGAAAAAGGGGGACACACAAAATGAAAAAAAGAAAAGGAGCACTGCTGCTTTCTGTCATGCTGCTTTTCCTGGGTATCTTTTCCGCAGCAGGAGCATCTGCTCACACAGCAGCCGCCGGCACTTCTCAAAATACAGAAAGAACCACAGCTCATTCCAGAGTTTCTGAACAGGAATCGGAAAATACAGATATGGCCGTGCATTTTCTGGATGTGGGGCAGGGACTTTCCATCCTGGTCCAGTCTGGAGGGCAGAATTTGCTGTACGATGGCGGTGACCGGTCTGCGTCCAGCTTTGTCGTCTCTTATCTGAAAAAACAGAATGTAGAAACCATTGATTATCTCATTGCTTCCCATTATGATTCTGATCATATTTCCGGTCTGGTGGGCTGCCTGAACGCCTTTGAAACGAAGCAGGTTATCGGGCCGGATTATCAGCAGGACAGCAGCATATACCGCTCTTTCCAGAAGGCAGTCTCCAAAGAAGGCCTGCGCATCCGGCATCCAAAACCCGGCAATTCCTATTCTTTCGGAACAGGAAGCTTCACGATCCTGGCTCCGGAAGAAATCGGATCCAATGACAATGACAATTCCATTGTCATCCGCCTGGAAAACGGAGATTCCAGTTTTCTCTTCACCGGAGATGCAGAAGCAGACAGTGAGAAGACCATGTGCCAGTCAGATCTGGAACTGGAATGCGATGTACTCTGTCTGGGCCACCATGGTTCGGCCACTGCCACTTCCTGGGATTTTCTCCGGGAAACCGTTCCGGAGTACGCTGTGATCAGCTGCGGAACCGGCAATTCCTACGGACATCCCCATAAAGATACCATGGATAAGCTTCAGGATATGGAAATCCCGGTATTCCGCACCGACCTGCAGGGTACCGTTATTGCTGTCAGCGACGGCGAGGATATCACCTGGAACCAGGAGCCCTGCAACGACTATTCTCCGGGCGAAGACAGTGACCAGGGAACCGTACCCTCCGCTGCCAGCCAGAAAACCGCTGTTTCCACACCGGCTCCTGCAGCACCGGAGTCTCCTCAGGACACCATAGGCACCATGGTCTGGCTCTCTGCCACCGGTTCCAAATACCACCGCATTCCTGACTGCGGCAATATGAATCCGGATACTGCCCGCCAGATCAGCCAGTCCGAAGCAGAAAGCCAGGGATATGAGCCCTGCAAGAAGTGCTTCTGACCCGGGAATGCTCCCGTCATTCTGCACTTACAGGAGAATCCGAACGAAATGTTTTGCTTTTTCAGGTTTCAAAAAAGACATCCCTTCACTTCCGGGATGTCTTTTCCTCTGTCGGTATTTCTGAAGATTTAAATGGGGCTCTCTTCCAGAATGCTGCCAAGACGCAGAAGCGGCACCCACCAGTCTAATTTTAACTCCCATGCCAGGGAATGCAAAGGCGTTAAACAGCAGTTTTTTTCTCATTTTCTTTCAATATCTATCATTTTTCAAAAACAAACTGATTTTTTCCTTTCTTTTTAGCCTCATACAACATCCGGTCCGCACTGCGGTAGAGATCTTCCACAGTCTTGTCCTCTGCTAGAGGGATGACCCCAATACTGCATGTGACCTTTCGGTCCTGCACTTCGATCTTGCCGTTCCCTTCTTTCAGCCTGTTTAAAAGCGTTTCCACCTCCTGCCGGGAAAGTGCCTGATGCATCAGAGCCACAAATTCGTCTCCTCCCAGGCACCCAGCAGAGCCTGATCTCCCAGTACTTTTCTCAGATTATCTGCCACTGCTTTCAGCACCTTATCTCCGGCCGGATGCCCATAGCTGTCATTGATCTCTTTAAAATGGTCCACATCCATGATAATAAAGCAGCCCGCTTTCTCATTCTGATTATGATCAAACTTCCTGTTATCCAGAATCTGCTGTCCCATCTGAAAGAACTGTCCCCTTCCCAGAAGTCCGGTCAGCTCGTCCATTCTGGCTTCATAATTCAGATAGCTGAAATTTTTCTGGTACAGGATGATCACAAGGATCACGATCATGGCCAGTGAGATCATCCCAAGCAAAAACTGTATCTGCAGGTGCAGAAGATCATAGGAAATATTTGCCGACAGATTAATTTCATAGCGGATCATTACACTTTCTATCCGATTGGTAAAGTAATATGCCACACTGAAGGAAGACAACAGTACCAGAAACAGCATCACTGCCAGACTCTTCTTATTGTGATGCGTCACAAGCCCGCTGATCTGATCCACTGTGCGGACCCGGTACCAGAGCCGCTGAATATAAGCAGAACGGCGCGCCATATCACACAATACAACAATCACATCCACGATCAGAAGAAATGGAAGAAAATCCCACTGCAATGTATCATCCAGGGTATTGCGGTAGCTGAATCCAGTCTCCGGAAACAGAACTCCCATAAAACTGTAAACCAGAAACGAATGCAGCGTTCTCCCTATGGACGTCACCAGAATGATCCCCGCCATGGGATGGCGGCTTTTCTTCGCCAGTTGATACAGCAGTCCGATCAGAAATCCAAAAAGAGTACGGGCTCCCACGCTCAGCAGCACACTCTGCAGCGGCTTCCCGCTCATTACCGGAGAGAAGATCGCATCCCCGGCTCCCACATAAAAAGCCGAGGCCTTCCACATGGAGGCCAGACCAAATACGGCGCCGATCAGGGCCGACTCTTTTGGTCCTAGAATGCACCCCGCCACCAGGACGGGGATATATACAAAGGTGAGTGAAATCGGTTCAATATGAATATATCCCATAAAAGAAAAGGACATAAAAAGCTCGACAGCGATCAGGCCCCATAACAGATATATATTACTCTCTGTAGTTTTTATCTTTCCAGGTTTCTTCATACTGCTTCCATCCCCTGTCTGTACATACTTGAAATCTGCCTGTGTTCCAGACAGATCTTTTCGTTAAATTATAACACAAATTATCCGCTTTCGCATAATATCTTTTTGAAATCAGTTTTTTCAGTTTATTTTAAAAGCTGCGTGGTAAATGGAAGCAACGGCAGCGTAGCCGATTGCTCTGCAATCTCTGTACACTGCCGTCTGGTTTGTAAAGCGAGCTGCTACCTTTATTGGCATCTGCAGTGCCGCCCAGGGAATTGCCGACATGATCTTCAGCACCCTTGGCGCTGCCATCATCGATTCCAGCGGCTGGCAGACCTGCTACCGGGTATGGGTGCTGATCACTCTGGTTCTGGGAGTTCCGCTGTCCCTCCACTTCCCTACACGAGGGAAGACGCAAATTCAAGTGAGCGATACACCACTCCCATACATTTCAATCCACTTCCCCGCACGAGGGAAGACAAGAGAAACGAGTCTATACGCCGGCCACTGGCCTATTTCAATCCACTTCCCCGCACGAGGGAAGACACACGATTACTATTTTGTAGCGGTGTATGATAAAATTTCAATCCACTTCCCCGCACGAGGGAAGACGCCGGTCTGCCCAGATCCGGTTGGATGACGGAAATTTCAATCCACTTCCCCGCACGAGGGAAGACGTGATAACGTCCACGATCGCTGAAATAATCTGTGATTTCAATCCACTTCCCCGCACGAGGGAAGACAATACTGATGGTAAACATCCGTATCGCGTGCAAGATTTCAATCCACTTCCCCGCACGAGGGAAGACAGGACTGAAAGATAATGCGGCTCACTAGTAAGCAATTTCAATCCACTTCCCCGCACGAGGGAAGACAAAAAACAGCTGCTCACCGGACAGGGAAGAGCAGTAATTTCAATCCACTTCCCCGCACGAGGGAAGACAGCAAAAAATGCCAATTTTTCTTCCTATAACCATATATCTATTAGTCATTATACATAATTTTCCGTATTTCCTCATGCAGAAATTTCATTTTTGGCATTTTTTATTCCTTCAAAAGGCCTCTTTTCTGGTGCGAATCCCCCGGAAATTTTATGTACGCTTTCCATTCGCACCAATTCCGGAAGTCTTTATTTTGCGTTTTATAAAAATTATGGTTATCAATCCATGCATGATATGAATCTTCCTATTATTCATGTCCAAGATCAGGCCATCTCGGTCCAGTTCAATCTTCTCTCACTTCTTTTCGCATTCCAGCTCAGAAATTTCCCGTTCTGCATTCAGATCCTCTTTCAGAAGGCGATACAGGGCGGCTGCGGTCGGAACGCCCAGCAGCATTCCTGCAATTCCCATAATGCCTCCGCCAATGGTAACAGCTGCCAGAACCCAAATGGCCGGCAGTCCCAGGGAAGAGCCCACCACCTTAGGGTAGATCAGATTTCCCTCAATCTGCTGCAAAATCACAAGGAAGACGAGAAATATCAGTGCGTTTACCGGAGCCACGGAAAATACCATCAGCGCGCCGACAGCTCCTCCGATGTAGGCACCGGCTACAGGGATCAATGCCGTGAACGCAATCAGGGTTCCCACCATTGTGGCATAGGGAAGACGCAGGACCAGCATTCCCAACGCGCAGAGGGATCCAAGTATGACCGCTTCTATACACTGTCCCACAATATAGCGGCTGAAGCTATCATTCAGTACGTGAAGGACATATAAAATATTTCGATTCCAGGAAGGACGCAGATACCGGCTCATCAGCCGTCTGAACTGTCCTGCCAGTTTATCTTTGCCAAGCAGCAAATAAATGGAAAAAATAATTCCCACAAGCAAAGTAACAAGACTGGAAAACATCGAAGATGCCGCATTGATCACCGCATTTACAACAGTACCCGCACCGGTTGTCAGCAGACTCAGCAGCTGTTCTATTTTCGACTGCCAGTCGATACCAGCCAGAGCCGCTGCAAGGTCCTTTGGCAGCGCATTGGTACGCATCAGCATGTCAACGATCATTTCCGTGGTCTGCGCTAATGCCGAGATAATGACACCCACACAGGAAATCAGCTCCGGAACGATCAGATTGATCAAAAGGAGCAAAATAACGATCAATGTCAGAAATGCCGCAATCATACAGACTGGTCTGCGGCTTTTCACGATGACATTTGTCGTTTTGCCTTGGAAATAATGTCCTTCATAAAAACGCATCAAAATATTTACCAGATAAGCTATGACACAGCCCACAAGCAATGGGGTCGCCGCACTGCATGCTGCCGAGAGAACATTTGCCGCATTCGGCCAATACTGTATACACAGATACAAAAGAAATACACTGACCCCAACTTTCAAACAGGTTTTCCATTCCAGTTTCATACATATTTCCCATCTTTCTGCGAAAGACACCAATGCGTCATGAAACTGATGC
>UQMI01000074.1 GCA_900542045.1 uncultured Blautia sp. | reverse complement strand
ATAAGCACTAGGATTGCGGCCATTTTTAATCTGCTTTATCTGCAAAAGTCAGGTTTCAACCGTTTTTGTTTATTTTCTGTCAAAGTCAGGGAAATTGCATCTCCCGGAGAGCAGACCATCTCTTATTTTTCCTGAAAAAAGCGATGGAAAACCTGCTCCACGCACCAGAGGAAGTCCAGTTCTTCCACTGTACTGGCAGTCTCCACAGGATATTGGCACAATATGGTCCCGTTCAGGGAATACTCCACCGTTCCCACGACTTCTCCTTCTTTTACCGGCGCTTTCAGCTCCCGAGGAAGATCATAATGAACCTCCACAGCTTCTCCTGCTCCCAGCAGAAGCTGCTGCTCTTCGTCCGCCTGCTCATGTCTGCAGATCAGAGAAACTTCTGTTTCCCCGTTTAATTTCCCTTCCGGGGGAACCCCATCCCTGACCGGTACCGGCTCCAGCTCCGGTTCCTGCCAGATTTTCCGGTTTTCGTAATTCTCCAGCCCGTATTCCAGCAGAGTCCGGCTGTCGCTCCATTTATACGTTTTGTGATTGGGCCATCCGCAGCCCAGAAGCGTCACAATGAACACACGGTCCTCCCGCTCCAGCGCGCAGGCATAGCAATATCCGGCATCTGCGGTAAAGCCGGTCTTTCCGGAGATCACCCCGTCCATCATATCCAGAAAGGCATTGGCGTTGGTCACCTGAAACTGCCGGGTATGCTCCAGATCCCAGAAGCTGTATTCCCGGGTCTGTGTGATCTTCAGAAAAGTTTCGTTCTGAATGGCATAGCGCATGATCCGGGCCAGATCTCTTGCGGTGGTGGAATGAATGCCGCCCTCATCTTCTTCATCCAGTCCGTTGGGCGTAACAAAATGAGTATCCGTACATCCCAGTTCAATTGCTTTATCATTCATCATTTTCGCGAATCCTTCCACCGATCCTCCGATATGCTCGGCAATAGCCACCGCCGTGTCGTTATGGCTTTTCAGCATAAGCGAATAGAGCAGATCTTCCATATAGAACTGCTCCCCTTCAATGATATTCAGCTGCACGTCCGGCTGGGCAGCCGCCCGGGAGGAAACCTCCACCACTTCGTCTCCCCTGGAATGCTCCAGAGCCAGAATGCAGGTCATAACCTTGGTGGTGCTGGCCATGGGACGCTTGACATCCCCTTCTTTCTCGTACAGTACCCGTCCGGTTTCTCCATCCATCAGCACCGCAGACAGAGCATAAAGCTGTCCCGGTTCAGCACTGGTCTGGCGTGTCTGCGCTTCCCCGGCGTCCTCTGGCTCTGCCCGGCTTCCTCCGGCTGCGGCCTGCTGTGTCTCGTCTTCACTTTTCCAGGCCTGATTTTCCGGATTCTGCCGATCCAGATAAATCGCCGCCGTACAGAATAAGATCCAGCACAGCAGCATGATCTTCACTCGATTCGTCATATTGCTTCCCCCGCATTTTCTCATGGTTCCCAGGAAATACTGCCGGTATTTCCCCACTGTTATCCCAAAGAGACACCGGCATTTTCTGATCTCCCTCATGGGCAGATTCCTTTAATTTAGTATATGGCAGCATTCCGGAGCCTATACATGGAGAATCTGCCTCGGGGTTTTCCTTGCGAAATCAGGAATTTTCGTGTATGATAAACATATGCGGACTTCTCTCAGACACTGGTCCGCAGCGAAAATGAGGTGACAAACGAATGACCAAAAGAACAGAAGAACCCATCGCCCTTTGCAGCGGCACCCATCCGCACCATCAGATCAAGGCCAACGTGATCCCGGATCCGCAGACGCTCCAGAATCTGGCCGATCTGTTTAAGGTCTTTGGAGATCCCACCCGGATCCGCATCCTGTACGCGCTTTCCGCGCAGGAACTGTGTGTCTGCGATATCGCGGAAATCCTTCAGATGACTCAGAGCGCCATTTCCCACCAGCTTCGGGTATTAAAGCAGATGCATCTCGTAAAATTCCGCAGGGAAGGCAAAACGGTCTTTTACTCTCTGGCAGATGACCATGTATACACGATCCTGAACCAGGGAATTGAACATGTCAAAGAATAACATCCCGGAAGGACCGCTGCGATCACGCGGCCAAACCGGGATGTTTTTATGTGAGCGGAGAATCCTGCAGTACAGGATTCTTTTTCATCTGTCATGTGGTTTCATATTTTACCGCTTTCCGGAACAGAACAAATCCAATAATAAACATCACGGACAGCAATCCCACTCCGGCCTTGGAGGTACCGAAGATCTGAGTGGAAACTCCCATCAGCGTGGTTCCGATGAAAGCGGCTCCTTTTCCGAAAATATCATAGAACCCGAAATACTCGCTGGAGTTCTCCTTTGGTATGATCCTGGCGAAGTAAGACCGTGACAACGCCTGAATGGATCCCTGGAACACAGCCACACAGACAGCCAGGAACCAGAATTCCCAGGCCTGATCCAGCTGCAGGGCAAACAGTGAAATAAACAGATATCCCAGAATGCCGATCTGGATCAGCTTTGTGGTCTGAAATTTTTTGGAGATCTTCGCAAACAAAATGGAGCACGGAAACGCCACAACCTGTGTCATAAGCAGCGCCAGCAGCAGGCTTGTGTCGCTGATGCCCACGTCCTTGCCGTAGGAGGTGGCCAGATCGATAATGGTGTATACACCGTCAATATAGAAGAAAAAAGCAATCAGGAAATAAAAAATATGACTGTTCTTTCCTACTTTTTTCAGTACAGATACGATCCGCCCCAGACTCTCTGCCACAGGATGCTCCACTTTTTCCACATAATGGATCTGCCGGTAATTTTTCAGCAGGGGCAGAGTGGTCAAAAGCCACCAGACTGCATTAATGGCAAATGCGATCCCCGTTGCCAGACCTGTGGTCAGACCCAGGGGTTCCGCGAAAAGGATCAGCACCAGAGACGCGATGAATGGAATACAGCTTCCGATATAGCCCCAGGCATATCCATAGGAGGAGACCGTATCCATCCGTTCATTGGAAGTAATGTCGATCAGCATGGAATCATAAATGATCAGGCTGAGCTGATACCCCACTCTTCCTATCACGAACACGATCAGAAAAGCCAGCCACTGATCCGGGAAAATAATCCCCAGGCAGCCCAGTACGCCTACGCCGAAAGCCAGAGTAAACAGCGGTTTTTTGTAGCCCCTGGTATCTGCCATTGTTCCCAGAATGGGGCCCAGGACAGCCACCACAATGGTGCTGATGGACAGGGCATAACTCAGATATGCGGTGGAATTCGCATCGCTGACCCCGGCCGCAGAAGCCAGATTCTTAAAATACAGAGGAATGATGGTGGTACACAGCATCACATAAGCCGAGTTTCCCACATCATACAGTATCCATTGTTTTTCTATTTTAGACAGCTTGTCCATTTGCCGCTCTCCTCCCTCTCTTCTCAGTTATAATCCCGGTTAAACCGTTCCGGCACCTCTCCGCCGTGCAGATAAATCTGATAGAATTCTTCCAGCATGGACACAGTATCTTCCACGGCCTTTCTGTAGAGCTTCTGCAGTTCCTCCAGATACGGCCTGCAGGATCTGTCCGCATCCCTGCGCATGAAATTGTCGCCGATACTCTCTCCCAGTCCGCAGAGATCCAGCAAAGGCAGCAGGATCCGCTGCTTGCGTCCCCGGTCATCATAAACCATCAGATTGGTGGAAAACTTCATCCAGCGAAGCGTTGCGTAGACAGTGGGATAGCTGACTTCAGGAATCGCCTTGTGGATCACTCTGGCTGCCGGAATGCTGGGTTTGATACACCGGGATGGATAATAATGATAGGGATTCAATCCCTCCTGCTGCATCAGCAGACGATCCAGTTCTTTTTCCACATGACCATGGGTCACCAGACGGGAATCCGTCAGAATACCGATATAGGGATGACAGGTGCTGTCCAGCATGAAATGGCAGGCAAATCCCAGCAGATAGACCAGAAGAGCCTTATCTTTTTCCTTCCTGGCCCTCTCCAGTCCCCTTTCAAAAAAAGGCTTTGCCGGCTCTTTGTGCATCCGGGAACCCAGCTGATTCACCCGGTTCTTCACCACCCGGTAATAAAACAGAATATCCGGCCCGTGCTGTCCGATCCGGTACAGCGCTCCATATTCCCGGATCATATCCTGCAGGGACGGAGACAGTTTACGATAGACGTCCCGTCCGAATAAATCATGTGTAAATGTAGTTGGCATATCGAATCCCTCCTGTGTATTTCAGTTCTTTCACTTCCTGTACTGTCATGCTTTTGTTCAGCAGCCGGTTTTTTCTTCTGCTTTCCGGAAGCCTCCGGCCATTTTCTCAGACATCCAGTTTCATCTGTACTTCTTCTTCCGCCTCCGCCTTAAAATCTTCGATCTGTACCGGACTGAGCACCGGAAGCTCATCCAGGGCCTGTACCCCGAAGGTGCGCAGAAACTCTTCTGTAGTTCCCAACAGGATCGGCCGGCCCGGCACATCCAGCCGTCCGAGCTCTGTAACCAGCTGGTATTCGATCAGCTTATTGACCACATGATCGCACTTGACCCCCCGGATCTTTTCAATTTCCGCCTTGGTCACCGGCTGTTTGTAGGCAATGATGGAAAGCGTTTCCAGCTGTACATCTGTCAGCACTGCTTTTTTTGGCTGTGCCGTCAGACGGATCAGTGTATCGTAATACTCTTTCTTGGTACACAGCTGGTAGGAACCATCCAGTTCGATGATCTGGATCCCACGGTCCGCCTCCCGGTATTTGTCCATCATATGCTGCAGGATTTTTCTGGTTGTCTCCTTATCCTGCTCCACCGCTTCTGCGATCCTGGACAGTTCCACCGATTCTCCCATTGTAAATAATATGGCCTCAATGGCGCCTTCTGTTTCTCTTAATTCCACGTCTGCTCCTTCTTATACGGTCTCAATCTGTATATCATCAAAAATATGCTCCTGGAAAATCCGGATCTCACCGGTCTTCATCAGTTCCAGGATGGCAAGAAAGGTGACGATCACCTGTGTCTTGCTGCTCTGCTTTTCCAGCAGATCCCGGAAAGAAAACTTTCTGTGGTCACGGGCATATTCCTTCACTGTCTCAATCTTCTCCGGCAGGCTCACCTCTTCCTTTTCAATCCGCCCGAATTTGCTGCGGATAGGGTCCACCTTGTCCTCCTGCCTGCGCAGAACCGACTGGAAAATAGCCTTCAGTTTCGGCAGAGACACCTCTGCCAGCAGTTCTTCCGGCTCCACCGGCTCCTGATATTCCCGGATTTCCGGAGGAATCGCGGCTTTGCGGTAAAAGCTCTGGCCGGCGTCTTCCATCCGGTCCCGCAGTTCATACGATATGTATTTGAACATTTTATATTCCAGCAGCTTCTGAACCAGCTCTGCTCTTGGGTCTTCTTCTTCCCCTTCTTCTGTTTCCTCACGGGGCAGCAGCATCCTGCACTTGATATCCAGCAAAGTGGCAGCCATTACCATAAATTCACTCATGACCCCCAGGTCTTCCCGGTCCATCTGGCGGATGTATTCCATATACTGGTCTGTGATCTCCACAATGGGAATGTCATAAATGTCTACCTTATTCTTCTCGATCAGGTGCAGAAGAAGGTCCAGAGGACCTTCAAACACCGGCAGCTTCACCGGAATTGCCATAGTTTCATCCTATCCTTCCTTTTCTACACGTCTATTCTACTTTCCACTGCTGTATTTGGCAAGGAAAGATTTCGTAAAGTCCCTGCGGCTATCCTCTGGATATTGCAATTTCCAGGATTTCCCGGGGATTGTTGATCCGCAGCGGCAGGGTGTGTTCTCCCAGGCCGGCACTGACCAGAAGGGTTTTTCCATTTTCCTTGAAATCCCCGCAGCAGTACCGGGGCAGCAGCAGATCCTGTGGAGCCGCCAGACCGTAATGCCTGCTGAAGCGCCAGATTCCGCCGTGATAATGACCTGACAGATTCAGATCGCATCCCCACCGGAAATACGTCTTGCCGTAACGGGGGCTGTGGGCCAGCAAAATGCTGTATTCCTCTTCGTCCGGCGCCGTACTGGACAGCAGTTTTTGTATATGTGACACTTCCAGAGACGGCGCCAGGACCTTTCGAAAATAATCCGGTTCCAGTTCCAGTCCATAAACAGCGAACCGGCTTCCCCGGATGGCCATGCGGTCCCGCTCATTATGCAGAAAATGTACGCCGGCGCTTTTCAGTTCCTCTTCGTAGGGCGCATAGGCTTCCCCCGTATAACGGTTGGGTGTGTATTTCAGCCGGTATTCGTGGTTTCCCAGAGCATACCATACCGGATAATCCCGCGCCAGCTCTCTCAAAAGTCTGAAAGGTACGGAGAACTGCACGGGGGATTTGCTGATCATCATGTCTCCCCCCACCAGGATCCCGTCCGGTCTGTGCGCATGGATCGCTTCGATCAGTCTGCAGTTCTCTTCTCCGAACACGGAGTTATGCAGATCGCTCAGAAAGCAGAAACGGATGGTCCCGGATTCCTGCCGTATCTTCGGCGAAGTCAGTTGATAGGTCTTCCATTGAAACTCCTGCACCAGATTTCCTCCTAAATTTCATGTTATTGATCTCAAAAGATGCCAGGCGGATTCTGGACTTGTGCCCCTGGTATCTTTTCCTTACTGTATCATTTTGCAGAGCTGGGCATAGACACCGTTTTTCTTCATCAGCTCTTCGTGGGTTCCCTCTTCTGTGATCCCCTCTTCCGTCAGCACCAGGATCCGCTGGGCGCCCCGGATCGTCGACAGCCTGTGGGCAATTACGAAAGTCGTCCGGTCCTTTGCCAGCCGTTCCAGGGACTCCTGCACCACCCGTTCACTCCGGTTATCCAATGCCGATGTAGCCTCATCCAGGATCAGAATCGGCGGATTTTTCAGAAATGCCCGGGCAATGGAGATCCTCTGCTTCTGGCCGCCGGAAAGCTTGACGCCCCGCTGGCCGATATCTGTATTATAATTCTCCGGCATCTCCATGATAAAATCATGGGCATTGGCAGCTCTGGCCGCCGCGATCACTTCCTCATCGGAGGCCTCTGGCCTGCCGTAACGGATATTATCCAGTATGGTTCCGGCAAACAGATACACATCCTGCTGGACGATGCCAATCTGACGGCGCAGATCTTTCAGACGGATATGCCGGATATCCACGCCGTCCAGATAGATGGCGCCTTCGCTGACATCGTAGAACCGTGGGATCAGGCTGCAAAGGGTTGTTTTCCCTGCCCCGGAACTTCCCACCAGAGCCACATATTCACCGGCTTTTACTGTCAGATTCACATGAGACAGAACTTCCTCCTGATTTTCCTCGTACCGGAAGGACACCTGATCGAACACGATCTCTCCTTTTGCCCGGTCCATGGATACCGCATCCGGTTCATCCTGGATATCCGGCTGTATGGCCATGATCTCCAGGAACCGGTCATAACCGCTGTATCCATTCTGGAACTGTTCTGTAAAGTTCACCAGCTTGGTCACGGGCTCCGTAAAATTATTGATATACAGAAGAAAGGTTACCAGATCCGACGCGCTTAGAGATCCGTCTGTCATAAAACAGGCCCCTGCCACCAGAGACGCCACAGTGATCAGGATCGTAAAAGCGTTCATACCGGAATTATAACCGGCCATATAACGGTAGGTCCTGCGCTTTGCCTCCACGAACCGGGCGTTGCCGGATTTAAATTTCTTCATCTCCTGGTTTTCATTTCCAAAAGATTTCACTACCCGGATACCGGACAGGCTGTCTTCGATCTGGCTGTTGATGTCCGCGATCCGCACCCGGTTCATTTTATAGGCATGCTTCATCCGCTTGTTATAAAAAACAGCGTAACCGGCCATCACCGCCACGATTCCCAGAGAAATCATGGCCATCCGCCAGTTGATCTGCACCAGGATTACCAGAGCGCCGCACAGCTTGATGGCAGAGATCAGCAGATCCTCCGGCCCGTGATGCAGCAGTTCCGTGATATCAAACAGATCGCTGGTAATACGGGACAGCAGATGTCCCACTTTCTGGTTGTCATAGAACGCAAAAGACAGCTTCTGGTAATGGCCGAAGATTTCATTGCGCATATCGTGCTCTATATAAGCGCCCATCATGTGCCCGTAATACGTGATAAAATAATTGCAGAAGAACTGCACTGCCACCAGGAGCAGCATGAACAGTCCAATCCGCAGAATGACCCCCAGAGCCTCTTCCACCGGGAAGTAGACTACGGTGCCGGTGATATAGCGTACCAGCAGCGGGATCACCAGGGTTACTCCCGCCCCGATGACCGCAAAAAACAGGTCTGCAAAAAACAACCCCTTATAGGGCCGGTAATATTGAAACAGACTCCGAATCTTATGTTTTGTATCCATTTTTTCTTCCTTTTCTGTAACTTTTCTTTCTCGTTTTTTCTCAGACTCACGCACTGTCAGCAGCCGTGAGTTTTTCCCAGACTTTCTTCAGATAATCAGCGTAGCCGGCCTTCTCCACATCCTCCTGGTAGAGGATCCTCGCCTGGCCGATCTCTTTGCCGTTCAGATAATACACTGCCTTGCCGGCCACATCTCCCGCCTTCACAGGCGCAGTGACTTCTTTCGGCAGCATGACCTTTTTCTCCACGCCTTCCACCGGATTTCCCGATACATCCAGATACCGGAAAGGCCCTTCATAGGCGCAGGCGGCCGTTTCTTTTTTGCCCTGTCTGACTGTCACCGGTTCCGGGATCTCCTGATTCTCATCAGTATAAAGACTGCATCTGCCAAAGCCATAATTCAGAAGTACGGCTGCGTCATTGAACCGGACTTTATAATCCGGTGCCCCCATGACCACACTGATCAGCGTAATGTCATCCCGGACCGCCACTGCGGAAACACAGTATTTTGCCGCGCTGGTGCTGCCGGTCTTCAGGCCCACACAGCCGTCATAGCTCCGCAGCAGTTTATTGGTGTTGGTCAGACCGAATTCACTGGTTCCCCGGTTCGTTTCATGAAAAATAGTATCCATCCATATGGACGAATATTCCAGGACCTGCGGATATGTATTTACCAGCTCCCGGGACATGATCGCCACATCTTCTGCTGTCGTATAATGATTCTCCGAATCTGTAAGCCCGCAGCAGTCCTCAAAATGCGTATTGACCATCCCCAGTCCCGCCGCCCTTTCGTTCATGGCCTTCACGAACTCCCCTTCACTGCCCTTCAGGTGTTCTGCCATAGCCACACTGGCATCGTTTCCGGATGCGATGACGATGCATTTGATCAGGGTCTCCACCGTCTGCTTCTCCCCTTCTTCCAGATACACCTGGGAACCGCCCATGGACTTGGCATATGCGCTGGTGGTCACTTCTTCCTCCATGGTCAGATTTCCCTGAGCCAGTGCATCGTAGATCAGCAGCAGGGTCATGATTTTGGTAATGCTGGCCGGGCTGCGCCGGACATCTTTGTCCTTCTCGTAAATGATCTCTCCCGTACTGGCTTCCATGAGAACCCCACAGGGAGATGCGATCAGCTCTTCCGACCCGGCAGCCGCAGCCGTTTCCCGGCTCTCTTCTATGCCCGCAGACGCGTCTGTCTCCCGGGACTCTTCTATACCCGCAGATGCATCTGTCTCCTGAGCATCTTCTATACCCGCAGATGCGTCTGTCTCCCGGGACTCCTCTTCCGCCGGCTTCCACAGCTCATCTGCCTGTACGGCATACAGGCTCCCATGGAGGCATAAGAGCAGGGCCAATCCAATACAACCAATCTTCCGCAATCGTAACATCAGGGTACTCCCGAACTCTTCTTACTAACATTTTAGCCGGAAGTACCCCGATATATGACAGAAACATGACCTCTTTTACAGAAGAGGCGCAAACAGACGCAGGACGCTCTGCAGCCCCCGCACCACAATATTTCTGTTTTTGCAGAAGCCCAGTGAGATCCGCCTGCATTTTTTCAGTGTTTCCATATAATCCTTTTTGATATCCATAACCGCCTGGTTCTGACACATCCAGACACCATTCTCAAAATGCAGGTAAAGGCTCCGGTAATCCATGTTGATGGTTCCCACGATCGCCGCCTTGTCGTCACAGACAAAGGACTTGGCGTGAAGAAATCCCGGCAGATATTCATAGATCTTCACCCCTGCCTCCACCAGCTGCGCGTAATAAGACTGCGTCAGCAGAAAGACCATTTTCTTATCCGGAATTCCCGGCGTCATGATCCGCACATCCACACCGCTTTTGGAAGCCAGACAAAGGGCAGTCATCATTTCGTTGTCTATGATCAGATAAGGCGTACAGATATAGACATATTTTTCCGCCCGGTTGATCATGTTCAGATAAATATTTTCGCCCAGCACCTCGTTATCCAGAGGCGTATCGCAGTACGGCTGCACAAAGCCCTCACCCTCGAAGGGTCCGGGATGGTATACATGGGGCATATAATTGGGATAGTCACTGTGTACACGGGTGATAACTTCCCACATTTCCAGGAACATGGCGGTCAGTCCCCAGACACCGGCTCCATACAGACGGATGGCCGTGTCCTTCCAGTGTCCGAACCGCACCACATGGTTGATGTATTCGTCCGCCAGGTTGGTGCCTCCGGTGAATCCCGTATGGCCGTCTACCACACAGACCTTCCTGTGGTCACGGTTATTGAGGATCACGTTCAAAAGGGGCAGAAACGGATTAAAGGCAGCACACTGGATTCCCTTCTTCTGCAGTTCCTTGTAGAAGTGATGGGGCAGCGTGGTAATGCATCCGAAATCATCATAGATCAGCCGTACATCCACTCCCTGAGCAGCCTTTTCCTCCAGGATCCCCAGAACCGTCTGCCAGACCAGACCATCGTTGATGATGAAATATTCCAGAAAAATAAAATGCTCCGCACTTTGCAGCGCCTCCACCAGATCCGGAAACCAGTCGTCTCCCAGGGGATAATATTTCACCATTGTATTATCCTTCAGGGGAAATCCTGATGTGTCCCGGATGTATTTGGACTGGGTAGCCAGACAGGAATCCGTCTTTCCCAGAGCCTCCCGCACCGCATGGCTTTCCTGCAGGTATCCCCGGGCCTCTTCCCGGGCCTGCTCGTAATTCCGCTCCATGGCTGTAGCCACTCTGGATTTGCCGAAAAACACATACAGATAAAAACCGATCACCGGAAATGCCAGAATCAGTATGGTCCAGGCCAGCTTGTAGGAAGGATTGATCCGCTTGTTCACCAGCCACAGAACCGCAATCAGCGTCAGGGCACTGACCGCAAAACTGATGTATTTGGAGACACTGTTCAGCAGCAGTGCCATGGCCAGCAGCCAGATCAGCTGCAGCAGCAATGCAAAAGCCACAAAAAATACCCGGCTGAACACCAGACGGATCAGTTTCTTCGGCACATTTTTCGGCTTCATTTCATCAATTTTGGGCTTAATTGTCTGTATTTTTTCCTGCAGGTTCTCCTGCAGGTGGTATTTTTCCATTTTCACAAAATTGGTCTCCCATAAGGTGTCACATAGTTAAAAAACCCTGGCCATGGGACAGGGTTTTTTGCGCACAATTAATTATATTTACGTTTTCTGGCTGCTTCAGATTTTTTCTTACGGCGAACACTTGGTTTCTCGTAATGCTCTCTTTTACGAATCTCCTGCTGAATGCCTGCTTTGGCACAGCTGCGCTTGAATCTGCGAAGAGCGCTATCTAAAGTCTCGTTCTCTTTTACGATTACATTTGACATAGACTCACACCTAACCTCCCTCCAGTTGTAGATTGTGCTTAAATACAACTGTATGGGTATTTTTATTGCACAAAAGATATTATAGCAGATTTTGAAATATCGTCAACTGCTTTTGGGTAATTTTTAGAAATTATTTGTAAGCCTGAAGTGAAAAGTTTATTTCCACTTTGAATAGGTAAAAGTAGATTTTAGTCT
>UQMI01000073.1 GCA_900542045.1 uncultured Blautia sp. | reverse complement strand
AGCATGCGGCTGTTAACCGCAGTGTCGTTGGTTCGAGTCCAACAGGGGGAGTTTCAGAACCGTAAGTGCATAGCATTTGCGGTTTTTTCATGTAACAGGAAAGTAAAACGTTTTATTCTGAATTTCCTATTACACAAAAACGCTCCGCGTGGATCGCACTGCGGCGGAAAAGAATAATAAGGAACGTTATGCAGCGTATGCCTATGATGGAACTGAACCATATGGCATGCGTTTTTTTTGTGTGACAGGAAAGCAGAATGTTTTGTTCTGACTTTCCTGTCACATAAAAAAATTCCGGGACTTGCCTGCGCGCCTGTAAGAATTTATTTATTGTTTAACTTAAAAAAAGGTGCAGTTTAACTTTCTGCGGTATGTTGAATACAGAACAGATCATTCGAACATTTACAGAAAAATGTCTGCTGTGAATGGGCAAGGCACAGGAGGTATATGATTATGAAGATTCTATTGACGTCAGACTGGTATACACCGGCAGTAAATGGTGTTGTGACATCGGTTCTGAATCTTCGGCGCGGACTGGAAAAATCCGGACATGAGGTAAAAGTATTGACTTTATCTCAAACGCCCCATTCTTTTTCCAGAGAGGGTGTAACGTATCTTGGATCCGTACCGGCCGGAGTGGTTTATCCAGGAGCAAGGGTACGCATTGCATCCGGAGAACGGCTGATTCAGGATATTATGGACTGGAAACCGGATATTGTGCATTCTAACTGTGAATTCAGCACTTTTCGGTATGCACATCGAATTTCGGAAACTCTGAACATTCCCCTTGTGCACACGTATCACACGGTTTATGAGAATTACACCCATTATTTTTCTCCAGTAAAGCAATGGGGGAGAAAAGCGGTACAGCTTCTGTCACGGCGCATGGCAGCGCAGACAGATTGTTTGATCGTACCGATAGAAAAGATAAAAAACTGCTGCTTGGATATGGGATTCAGGAAACAATTTATGTGGTTCCCACCGGAATAGAGAAAGAACATTTTACCGGTTCTTTTTTGGAGGCTGAGGGAATGAAAATCAGAAAAAAATTGGGCATCCCTTCAGAAAATACAGTGTTGATTTTTGTCGGGCGTCTGGCCAAGGAGAAAAACTGTGAGGAATTGCTGCGGGGGGCGGCGCATCTTCGGGATGCTCCGTTTACACTGTTGTTCGTAGGTGACGGACCTTACCGCCATGAACTGGAAAGAATATCACATGCTCTGCAGTTAGACAGGCAGGTTATTTTTACCGGCATGATACAGCCGAAGGATGTGAGCCGCTATTACCATGCCGGCGATCTGTTTGTCAGTGCCTCTAACAGCGAAACACAGGGATTAACATATTTAGAGGCGCTTTCTTCCGGTCTTCCTCTGTTGTGTCGAAGAGATGACTGTCTCATCGGAGATTGACAGAGGGAGTTAATGGATGGCAGTACAAAACGGATACGGAGTTTGCAGAAAAAAATGATTGGTTTATGAAATGTCCGGAAGTTCGTGCAGTCTATCGAAATAAAGCTGTACAGTCCGGTCTGAAATTTTCCATTTCGGCTTTTACAGCCGATGTGGAACAGGTTTACCGGGATCAGATCAGGCTACGCCGGGAGATGATACTGTGAAAGCAGGTTCTTTAAAACATATGATGCGTTATATTTCGATCTTCAGTCTGGCGGTGTGTATCGGCGTATTCCTATGGGGATTTCAAAGCGGCGTATTTACTTCTCAGGAAAAAATGGAAGAAACGATCAGCAGATGCGGCATATGGGGACCGGCACTGTTTATCTTATTTCAGGCCGTGCAGGTGGTGTTTCCTGTTTTGCCCGGCGGGATTGGCTGTCTGGCAGGAATTATTCTGTTTGGGACGATACAGGGCTTTTTGTACAATTATACCGGCATATGTGCTGGTTCTCTCATCGCTTTTGCAATCGCGAAAAACTGGGGACGTCCTTTTTTGTCAGTCCTGTTTGGAGAGAATCTTCTGAATAAATATGAAAACTGGACCAAAGAAAAGAAAACCTTCGAAAGGTTTTTTGCAGCGGCAATTTTTTTGCCGGTGGCACCGGATGATTTTCTGTGCTATCTGGCCGGCACGACTGCCATGTCATGGCGGCGGTTTGTACTTATTATTTTGACAGGGAAGCCATTTGCGATTTTCCTGTATAGTTTTTTGCTGGATTCAGTATGGAATCAGCTTCTGATCTGGATCGGATAGGAGGAAAAATGTCAGTGTATCTTTATGCCGGAGGTTTTAAAATTGTTAAGAAAAGCGGAGTAGGACAGGCACTCCTGCATCAGCAGGAGGTCCTTAGCAGCAAAGGTTGCTGTTGGAATTACCGGATTACTTTGTGTGATACTGGCTGCCGTATTTTGGGTTTTTATTGCTGCATGGCTTTATCAGGCGGCGGTGCTGTCCGAAATGAATGGGTTGCTATGGCTGTTGGACTTCTGTCGTACGCCGTCCGGAGTGAACCGGAGATGACACTGCGCCGGAACAGATGAATGCTGAAAAAAATTGAAAAAATTGAAAAAAACCTCTTGCCAAATCCGTAAGGATATGATAATATAGCATCTGTTGACACGGTTAAAATCCAATGGTAGCCGGCGTCAGACAATTTGCCTGGCACATCATATTACAGGTATTTCTGTAAAACATAAGGCTCCATGGTCAAGTGGTTAAGACACCGCCCTTTCACGGCGGTAACAGGGGTTCAAATCCCCTTGGAGTCATTGATATTGTCATACTCCTGAAGTATTGAGAATATAAATTATATATGGCGACATAGCCAAGTGGTAAGGCACGGGTCTGCAACACCCTTATCGCCGGTTCAAATCCGGCTGTCGCCTCTGAAGGACCTCAAAGATATTTGAGGTCTTTTTTTGAAGAAAAAAGCAGATAAATTTTGCAGTCTGCCACAAAAGGAAAGAAATGTATTCCAGTGTTTTTTACATTGACAAATCCGTGGTTTGGTGGTACTTTTTACGCTATAGAGCTTTTTTGGATGGAGGAGTAAAGGGATGCATCGAGATAGAAAATCCGCGCTTCTTATTGTGACCATACTGATGGTTTCCTGTCTTCTTCTGGGGTGTCTGTCCGCTGTTGGCGTGAGGACATCCGCTCTGCATACAGATTGTTTGCCGGATGAAAGGTTTTTTTGCGAATCTGCTGACGGACTGCATACACCGGAACATATTTACGGTATCTGCGGACAGACAGAGCAGAAACTTCCTGCAGTATCAGGATTCACAGGAAATGGAAAAAATTTTTCAACGAAAAGAACATCTGTGTCTATGCTGCTTCTCTTGTTGTCTGTAAGTTTACTTTTCCTGTTGTTCAGGAGAAGGGAATTTTATACATATGAATATTTGCATGTGTTTTTCTTTCCGGAATTTCTGCGGGAACTGTATATTTGTCAGGCAAAGGACGGAAAGAAACGGCAGTCTGTCTGCGCCATAATGGAATACTGAAATTGAAATGCAGGCTGTCAGGCAGTCTGTATTTGTAAGGAGGCAGAAAAGCGGGATGAAAGAACCGCTTTTGTAAAAGAGAATAGACAGACATGAAAAAGTTAATGAATCATATAAATCTGCATTCTCCAGGGCGTTTGATCGCATTGGGATTTGCGGTAACTATTTTGTGCGGAGCATTGCTGCTCTTAATGCCGTTTTCCGTGAAGGAAGGGGCAGAAGTAACTTTTATTGATGCATTGTTTACTTCTACAAGTGCTGTTTGTGTAACTGGACTGATCGCCATTGATACAGCAGATCATTTTACTGCCATTGGGCAGGGAATCGTAGCCGTGCTGATCCAGATAGGAGGATTGGGTGTAACTTCTGTGGGAGTAGGCCTGATCGTTGCAGCCGGAAAACGGGTAAGTATTCGAAGCCGTCTCCTGGTGAAAGAAGCGTTGAATGTGGACAGCTACAGAGGACTGGTTCGTCTGGTAAAGGCTATCTTTGTGATGACACTCTGTTTTGAGGGATTAGGAGCCTTGCTGAGTTTAACAGTATTTATCCAGGATTATCCCTTCCCCCATGCATTGGGAATCAGTGTGTTTCATTCGATTGCAGCATTTAACAATTCAGGATTTGATATTTTAGGCGGGCTTCGCAATCTGATTCCCTATCAGAGCAATGTGGTGCTGAATCTGACCACCTGTTTTCTGATCTTTTTTGGAGGTATTGGTTTTCTGGTAATTTTGGATATCTGCAAACAGAAGAGATTTTCCAAGCTGAGCCTGCACTCCAAAGTGGTGATCACAACCAGTATTACGCTGATCACAGTGGGTACATTGCTATTAAAGGCTACGGAACAGATTTCCTGGCTGGGGGCTTTCTTCCATAGTGTATCAGCGAGAACGGCAGGATTTTCCACTTATGCTATAGGAGATTTTACCAATGCGGGATTATTTGTATTGTGCATTTTGATGTTCATTGGAGCATCGCCTGGATCCACTGGCGGAGGTATTAAAACAAGTACCTTTTTCGTATTGTTCCAGGCCATTCGAGGTATGTGCACAAAACGGGCCCCTGGTGCGTTTCGAAGAAATATATCAAAACAGAATATATCAAAAGCGAGTATGATCGCGATTTTATCGATGGCAGTTGTATGCGTGGCCGTTTTTCTCATGTGTATACTGGAACCTGAGTGTACGTTTATACAGCTGTTGTTTGAAGTGATTTCTGCCTTTGGCACGGTTGGTCTTTCCACAGGTATTACTCCAGATCTTTGCTGGGCAGCCAAACTGGTGATTATCCTGGTAATGTATACTGGAAGGCTGGGAGCCGTTATGCTTCTGACCATGTGGATTGATCATGAAGAACCAAATGCGCGATATACAGAGGAATTAATTTCCATTGGTTAAAATGAAAGGGAAAGGAAATAAGTTATGAAAAAAAGAGCGGAAGCGAATGTATACGGTGTCATTGGACTGGGCCGTTTTGGAACGGCGCTGGCAATGGTACTGGCTGAAGCAGGTAAGGAAGTTATTGTTATTGATAAAGATGAAAGTAAGGTAAAAGAGATCCGGCAGTATACAGACTATGCGTTTGTAGCCGACAATTTGAATCTGGAAACACTCAAAGAGATCGGAATCCAGAATTGTGATGTGGTGATTGTATGCATCGGTGAACAGATGGATATGAGTATATTAACCACAATGCGGGTGATCGAGCTGGGAGTGCCGCATGTGATTTCCAAGGCTCTCAGCCAGGATCAGGGATCAGTCCTGAAAAAAATTGGAGCAGAGGTAGTATATCCCGAAAAAGACATGGCTTTCCGTCTGGGAAAAAGACTTGTATCCAATAATTTTCTGGAATATATTTCCCTGGATCACAGTATTGAGATCCGTCAGTTGAAAATCGAGGGAAAAATTGTCGGGCATACGATCAAAGAAATCGATATCCGTAAGAGATTTGGTCTGAATATTATAGCGATAGAGAGTGAAGAGATTACAACAATTGAAGTGGCTCCGGAATATGTACTGAAGAAAGATGATATTATTGTAGTAATTGGGAAAGTGAATAGAATTGATGAATTTGAACGCGTAATGTGTTCTTAACAAAAGAGGAAAGGGGCCATTTATGGAAATATCATTTTTAAATTTCTGTCAACAGGTGATAGGGAGTCCGGCATTGGCAGTTACAACGCTGTTTACTCTGGGAGTTATTTTTGTCAATGGATGGACGGATGCACCAAATGCCATTGCGACCTGCATTACTACCCGGTGTATGGGAGTACGTCCGGCAATATGGATGAGCGCGATATTTAATTTTCTGGGCGTATTTGTCATGACGCAGATCAACAGCTCGGTTGCTTCTACTATCAGCAATATGGTAGATTTTGGAAACAGTACTCACGAAGCATTGATCGCTTTGTGTGCTGCTTTGTTGTCGATTGTGATCTACAGTGTTTCAGCGTCGTTTTTGGGAATACCTACCAGTGAGAGCCACAGTCTGATTGCCGGTCTTTCCGGTGCTGCCATTGCGATTCAGGGAGGTATTGGCGGCATTAACGGGCAGGAATGGATCAAAGTATTATATGGACTGGTGTTGAGTTTGATCCTTGGCTTTGTCACTGGCTGGGTAGTCTGCAAGATTATTACAATCATCTGTTACGGGGTGGAGCGTTCCAAAGCAAACCGCTTTTTTGCCGGAGCGCAGATTGCCGGGGCGGCAGCCATGAGCTTTATGCATGGGGCTCAGGACGGACAGAAGTTTATTGGTGTATTATTTCTGGGAATGGCCTTTTCCAACGGACAAAATTCCGTACAAGGCATGATGATCCCGGTGTGGCTGATGCTGCTGTGCAGTTTGGTCATGGGCGTTGGTACCAGCGTTGGAGGAGAAAAGATCATCAAGTCTGTGGGAATGGATATGGTAAAACTGGAACGCTATCAGGGATTTTCTGCTGACCTGGCCGGGGCGCTTTGTCTTCTGTATTCGAGTCTGCTGGGTATTCCGGTTTCCACCACTCATACTAAAACCAGTGCGATTATGGGAGTAGGAGCTGTAAAGCGTATCTCAGCCATTAATTTCAATGTGGTAAAAGATATGATGCTGACCTGGATTTTTACATTTCCCGGCTGTGGTTTGATTAGTTTTGTGATGGCGAAGCTGTTTATGTACATTTTATAAGAAAAAAATGGAGGAAATTACAAATGTCAAAAAAACAGGATGCTTTTTATTTTGATAATTTTACAGCATGTGCGGAATACTCCTGCCAGGCGGCACATTTATTAAAAGATGTTTTGAGTAATTTTAAGCCGGAAGAAGCCTATGACCGGTTAAATGAAATGCATTTAATCGAGAATGCGGCCGATGAGAAAAAACATGAGCTCACAGACCGTCTGGCAAAGGCTTTCGTTACTCCTATTGAACGTGAGGACCTGGTGTCTCTGAGCCATCTGGTGGATGAGATGACAGATAAGATCGAGGAAGTTATGATACGGATCTATATCAATAATGTACAGACCATACAGCCGGAAGCCATCCAGCTTCTGGACCTGGTGATCCAGTGCTGTGAGGAAGTTTGTAATATGCTGAAGGATTTTGCGGATTTCCGTCATTCCCGCACATTAAAAGAGCGGATTATTCATATTAATTCCATGGAAGAAGAGGCGGATAAACTGTTTATTTCCAGTATGCGCGCACTTCATACAGAAGGGAAAGACGCAATGCATATTATGGCCTGGAGAGAAATCTATGACTATCTGGAAAAATGTGCGGATCTGTGTGAGCATGTGGCGGATACCGTAGAGTCTGTGGTAATGAAAAACTCATAAAAATCACTGAGAAAACAGTTTGCAGTAAGAGCGGAATATGACATGACATAAAGAAAGGATTTATTTATGAAAGATCGCAAGGCAATCGTTGCACTGAAAGGAATGATTGTGGGTGGAACCATGCTGGTACCTGGCGTAAGCGGGGGTTCTATGGCAATGATTCTGGGAATTTACGGCAGGCTGGTATCTTCTGTCAGTTCTTTTTTGAAGGATAAGAAAAATAATTTTCTGTTCCTGCTGGTATTTTGCCTGGGAGCCGGGGTTGGAATGATTCTGTTTGCCAATCCGCTGCTGGGACTGATCAACCGGTATCCCATGCCGATGCTGTATTTTTTTATGGGGGCTGTGGCCGGCGGCATTCCTCTGATCTACAAGCAGGCAGAGATCACTTCGTTTTCCTGGAAAATCCCGGTATATATTATCGTGGGTATCGTACTTGTGGTTCTTCTGTCAAAAATGCCCACTGGAGGTTTTTCCATGGAGCTGAATGGTGGAGTGGATGATATGATTATGCCTGTGATCGCTGGAATCATTGCGGCTGTGGCTTTGATCCTCCCGGGAATCAGCGTGTCTTATCTGATGCTGGTCATGGGACTGTATGATGTGCTGATGGAATCCATAGGAAGTTTGTATCTGCCATTTTTAGTGCCGCTGGCAGTAGGACTGCTTCTGGGAATCCTTCTGACTACACGGATCCTGGAACGGGCTATGAACCAGTATCCCCAGCCTACGTATATGATCATATTAGGATTTGTGATTGGCTCTGTGGGAGAGGTCTTTCCAGGGGTTCCTTCCCTGGGGCAGATGCCGATCTGTGTGATAACACTTGTGGCAGGATTTGCTGTTATTTATTTTCTATCCCGGCAGGAAATAGAAAAAACAGAAGAATAAAGGATTGCTGTAAATGCGAGACAAGATGAAAAAGAGATGGAAAGCCATCATGATGGAGATCCGTGAACATAAAAGTTCATTTATGGTGTATGTAGTACTGCGTATGCTGGTGATCCTGGTGATGGTACTTCAGATATTCAACAGAAATTACGAGAATGTATTTTATTGTGTACTCACATTGCTTTTGCTGATCATTCCCAGTTTTCTCCAGGTGCAGCTGAAGATCGAACTGCCGACTACCCTGGAAATTATTATTCTGCTGTTTATTTTTGCCGCAGAGATCATGGGAGAGATTGGCTCCTATTATACCAAATTTCCCTACTGGGATACCATGCTGCATACAATGAATGGTTTTCTGGCAGCAGCCATCGGTTTTTCTCTGGTGGATATACTGAATGAAGACAGCCGTGTGAAGTTGAATCTGTCGCCATTGTTTGTGGCTATTGTGGCATTTTGTTTTTCCATGACCATTGGAGTACTTTGGGAATTTTTTGAATGCGGGGTGGATACGTTTCTGGGAATGGATATGCAGAAAGATACGATTATCCACAATATTAATACGGTTATGCTGGATCCGACAGGCGGAACTACCGTATACCATATCCGGGATATTGAGGATGTCATGATCCATGGAGAGTCTCTGGGACTGGGCGGGTATCTGGATATTGGTCTTTTGGACACCATGAAAGACTTATTTGTAAATTTTATTGGTGCAGTTGTATTTTCTGTAGTTGGCTATTTCTATGTGAAGCACAGGGGGAAAGGGCGTTTTGCGAAACGGTTTATTCCCAGGATGAAGAAGAAGGAAGCGGACTTCCTCAGGATCGTGGAAGAAGAGGACGCTGTTATAAAAGAAAAAGAAGAGAGGGGATTCGGAAAATCGGATCGCGCCAAAGGATAAAAAAGGGCTGGCCCGTTATGGAGCCAGCTCTTTGCTGTATTCTCCTTAAGGAGAAACAGCCAGTTTCATTTTGACTGTTCCGTCCAAAGAGAAGGCATCCTGCCTTCTCTTCGGCGGGGTATCCCGGCGGTCCGGATCAGAAATCGATATGCACGGACCCGGTCTGACGGATGTTCATAGGATAGATATTTTCTCTGCCCATATAAGGCGTCATATAGGAAACATACTCATCTGTGAGTTCTTTTGGAAGGATTGCTGCGATAACGCCTGCGAAGCCGCCACCGTGGATCCTGCAGTAACCCTGGCCTTTTTTCTGGATGAAGATCTCAGTAAGGGCAAGGGCAACGGAGACAGGCTGTTCTTTTGCTGCGCCGGTAGGATAGCAGTTCTGCAGCCATTTCCAGGAAGAGTTGCCGGACTGGGTAATGCAGTTTAAGAAGGTATCGGCATCGTTTTCCCGAATGGCTTTTACAGCCTGATCCACCCGCTGCTGTTCTCCGAAGAAGTGAAGGGCACGGAGTACGGAACGGTCGCCGCATTTTTCTCTTACTTCTGTGATGTGGCTCAGGAATTCTTCTTCGGAAACCTCAGCCAGAACTTCCTTGCCGAATACTGCGGCAGCTTCTTTCATTTCCTTGGGAACAGAAGAGTATTCTTCGCTGAGATCGGCGTGGCCTTTGCCGGTGTTGACGATGATCAGATCATAGCCCAGCTGGCTGTAGCCAAAATCCAGTTTTTCCACATAGGGGATCTCTTCCTTGAAGTCGATATAGACGGTACCACCCACGGCGCAGGCCATCTGATCCAGAAGACCGGATTTTTTGTCCCAGTAATTGTGTTCGGCATACTGGCCGATCTTGGCGTAGGTCACATAATCCATGGCGCTGTTATTAAAGAAATAGTTGATCATGGCACAGATCAGCATTTCGAAGGATGCAGAAGAGCTGACGCCGGCAGCGCCGATTACATCGGTGGATACATAGGCGTCGAAACCATCCACCTGATATCCCATTTTGGCAGTGGCTTCAAAAATACCCACGAGAAGTGCATAGGTGCCGCTGTGGGGGCAGTTCTGATCCAGGTGTTCCAGATCCAGTGTCAGATCCTGGTTGTAGTTTTCGCTGATGATGTGTACCAGGTGTGTTCCGTTGGCTCTGGCAGCTGCCACTGTATCCATGGCGATGCTTCCGGTCAGGACTTTTCCGTGATTATGGTCTGTGTGGTTGCCCAGGATCTCTGTTCTTCCCGGTGCGGTAAAATAATCCGTAGGAGCTTCCTGGAAGCGGCTGGCAAAGGCCTCATGCAGATGCGCAAAGCGGGCCTGCTGTGCGATTACATTTTCTTTGCCGTAGATCTCTGTGAGTACGGCTTCTGCTTTCTGTGTGTCAAACATGACAAAACCTCCCTGTATTTCTTGACTGTAACAGTATTTGAATTATAATGATACCAGGTGGAGCATAAATCCGCCGGATATCTTCTGTGTTAATGCCATCATAATGTATTTAATTAGATATTTCTAGTAAAATACTGGAGATTATTTGGAATATATTGCGTTTTTGTAGAATCCATATGAGGAAAAGGAGAGAACAGGGTGCAGATACAGATCAACCGGAATCAAAGAGAAATGAAACGCCACGGCGAATATGCATTTCCTCTTCTTGTGAGCAGAGAAAGCATTACAGATTATGAGTTTTCCACGTTTTCTTGGCACTGGCATCCGGAAATGGAATTAACTCTGGTGGAGGAAGGGGAGATGGTCTATCAGATTAATGGAACCGCTTATCATCTCCGAAAAGGGAATGTATTATTTGGAAATTCCAACGCCCTGCACAGCGGTCATGCCATCGACAGGCAGATCTGCCGATATATCAGTATTACATTCGATCCCAGGCTGCTTTACGGGTTTGAAGGGAGTCTGTTTCAGAAAAAATATGTGGAACCTCTGGTGGACGATTATGACTGTTCTTCGGTGTGTTTTGACGGGAGTCAGCCGTGGCATGCCGGAATCCGGCAGAAAATGAAACAGTTGATCAACCTCTGGGACGGCGCGGAAGATTTTTATGAATTTCGAATGCAGATTGCCCTGGAGGAAATATGGCTGCTGCTGTTGGAGCATCAGGAGGCGTTTGCTGTTGAAAAGCCCAGAATCCTTCCAAGAGAATTGAAGCGGCTGAAAAAGATCCTGGGCTTTATTCATGAAAACTACAGCAAAAAAATAACTCTGGAAGAAATTGCAGGGGCAGTTCCTTTCTGCAAAAGTGAATGCTGCCGGTTTTTTAAAAGGTATATGCGGGAATCTCTGTTTGAATATCTGCAGCGCTACCGGGTGGAGCAGAGCCTTTCGGTACTGGAAAACCCAGAATGTTCAGTTACAGATGCCGCTTATTCCTGCGGTTTTGAGGATGCCGGCTATTATTCCAAGGTGTTTCGGAAATATATGGGCCGCTCTCCCAGAGATTATAAAAAAGAATCAAAAAAGCTTGACATGGAGCAGACTCCAGCTGGTATGCTAAAAACGGATTTTGTCTGGAAGAGCAAAGCGCAGAATACTTCGTCAGATACTATGTAGCCCGCTGATCCTGCAGACGGCAGTGTCAAATCGGCTGCGAGAAGAGGTTTACAAGGAGGAGGAACAAGCATGATTTATAAAGAATTTCAGGATTTACAGCTGTCCGCTCTGGGACTGGGGACCATGCGTCTGCCCGTAACCGGTGAAGACGCCAGTTCTCCCATTGATGAGAAGAAGACAGCGGAGATGGTGGACTATGCCCTGGCCCATGGGGTTAATTATTTTGATACGGCCTATGGCTACCATGGCGGCAATTCAGAAAGGGTGACCGGAAAGGTCCTGTCCGGACATCCCAGAGAAAGTTATTATCTGGCCAGCAAATTTCCCGGCTATGATCTGGGAAATATGGACAAGGTTGAGGCTATTTTCGAAGAGCAGCTGAAAAAATGCCAGGTGGAATATTTTGATTTTTATCTGTTTCACAATGTGTATGAAAAAAATATTGAGCAGTATCTGGATCCGCAGTATGGGATCCTGGAATATCTGTTAAAGCAGAAAGAAAATGGCCGGATCCGTCATCTGGGATTTTCCGTGCATGGCCGTTATGATACGATGAAGCGTTTTCTGGATGCCTATGGCAAGGAAATGGAGTTCTGCCAGATCCAGCTGAATTATCTGGACTGGACACTGCAGAATGCCAAAGCAAAGGTGGAGCTTCTGGAAGAATACAAGCTTCCTGTCTGGGTCATGGAACCGCTGCGGGGCGGAAAGCTGGCCAATCTTCCGGAGGAACGCGCTGCGGCACTGAGGGCTCTTCGTCCCCAGGAAAGCATCCCGGGCTGGGGATTCCGTTTCCTGCAGACCATTCCCGGGGTAACCATGACTCTGTCCGGAATGTCCAATATGGAACAGCTGAAGGAAAATATCGAGATCTATTCCCAGGAGAAGCCGCTGACAGAAGAGGAAATGAAAGCGCTGCTTCAGGTGGCAGGCGGTCTGGTGGATGCGCTGCCCTGTACGGCATGCAGATACTGTGTGGATCACTGTCCCCAGGAACTGGATATTCCCACACTCCTGTCCATGTACAATGAAGTGCTCTTCCTCAATGGTGTGGTTCAGCGAAATGCGGTGGAATCTCTTCCGGAAGA
>UQMI01000072.1 GCA_900542045.1 uncultured Blautia sp. | reverse complement strand
TGACTTCCTTCATTTTCCGAGAGACGATGATGACTCATCTGCTTTTATGGGGGAATGCTTATGCCCAGATTATCCGGGATGGAGCAGGCCGTGTGGTGGCGCTTTATCCTCTGTTGGCAAGCAAGATGACAGTGGACCGTGATCGGAACGGGCAGCTTGTTTATACCTATACCCGTGACTCGGATGAAAACCCTAACTTTTCCGGCTATGGGCAGATCACACTTGGCCGGGATGATGTGCTGCATATCCCAGGACTTGGTTTTGATGGACTGGTAGGCTATTCCCCGATTGCTATGATGAAGAATGCTGTGGGGATTACCCTTGCCTGTGAAGAGTATGGAGCCAGTTTCTTTGCCAACGGTGCCACACCAGGAGGTGTCCTGGAGCATCCGGGAATTTTGAAAGATCCGAAGAAAGTACGGGACTCCTGGAACGAAGTATACCGGGGCAGCGGCAATGCCCATAAAGTAGCGGTACTGGAAGAAGGGATGAAGTATCAGCAGATCGGATTGCCGCCGGAGGACAGCCAGTTTTTGGAAACCCGGAAGTTCCAGTTGGACGAGATCGCAAGGTTGTATCGCATCCCGCCGCATATGGTAGGAGATCTGGACAAGAGCAGCTTTTCTAATATTGAGCAGCAGTCTTTGGAGTTTGTGAAATACACTCTGGACCCTTGGGTGATCCGTTGGGAGCAGTCCTTACAGCGGGCACTCCTTCTGCCAAGGGAAAAGCAGGAGTATTTTATCAAACTGAATGTGGATGGTCTGCTCCGAGGAGACTATGCTTCCCGGATGTCTGGATACGCTACGGCCAGGCAGAATGGCTGGATGTCTGCCAATGATATCCGTGAAATGGAGGATTTGAACCCGATCCCGGACGAGGAAGGTGGTAACCTGTATCTGGTCAATGGCAGCATGACAAAGCTGAAAGACGCAGGAGCATTTGCCGGTGTCCAGATAGAAAACACTCCACAGGGATAGCAACAAAACGTGGCATACATGGAAAAGAGCCACATTAATTAGTCACACGGATGGTGCAAAAACTGCACCGCTGGTAGTGGAAAAAGAAGTCCGAGGATGCCGGAAATGGCTGAAATTCGGGCTTTTTCTGCATTTGGGGATTCCTGCCAAGTGTGTCTGAAACACACAACTGACAGACAGGATTCTTAGATAACGAGAATAGCCAGTGTGTCTGAGACACACGAAAAAGAGGAGGAAGGATATGAAACGAAAGTTCTGGAACTGGATCAGAAATGAAGCCAATGAAGAGAAGGGCGTACCTGAAAGCAGGACGCTCTTTTTAAATGGAGAGATTTCCGATGAGACCTGGTTCGGAGATGAGGTAACACCGAAGTTGTTTAAGTCGGAACTGGAATCTGGCGATGGTGACATTACGGTGTGGATCAACTCACCGGGGGGAGATGTGTTTGCAGCAGCCCAGATTTACAACATGCTGATGGATTATCCCCATAACGTGACCGTGAAGATTGACGGTCTTGCAGCATCAGCCGCTTCTGTCATTGCCATGGCGGGGACGGAAGTGCTGATGTCTCCGGTTGCCATGATGATGATCCATAATCCTGCCACAGTCGCCATTGGCGATGCGGGGGAGATGAAAAAGGCCATTGATATGTTGGCCGAGGTAAAAGAGAGCATTATGAATGCCTATGAGATCAAAACGGGTCTGTCCCGTCCGAGGATCTCTCATTTGATGGATGCGGAAAGCTGGTTCAATGCCACCAAAGCGGTGGAGCTTGGATTTGCGGACGGCATCCTTTTTGATGCCCAGGAACCGGAAAAAGACGAGGAGCCAGAGGCATTTTTGTTTTCACGTATGGCGGTGACAAATTCCATGCTCTCCAAGCTCATCCCGCCGAAGGAAGAAAAAAAGACACCCATTGAACAGTTAGAAAAGAGGCTTGCCCTCTTAAAGCATTAAGGAGGATTATCATGAATCAGATTTTAGAACTGCGAGAAAAACGGGCAAAAGCGTGGGAGGCAGCAAAAGCCTTTCTGGATTCCAAGAGAAACCAGGATGGATTTGTTTCTGCTGAGGATGCCCAGACCTATGAAAAGATGGAGGAAGATGTAGTTGCTCTGGGGAAAGAGATTGAGCGTCTGGAGCGCCAGGCTGCTATTGACCTGGAACTTGCCAAACCGACCAGCAAGCCTATCACGAACCAGCCGGGGAGCGGAATGCAGGAGGATAAGAAAACCGGACGTGCTTCTGATGCGTATCGTCAGGCTTTCTGGGACAGTATCCGAAAGCACAATTATTACGATGTGAAGAACACACTCTCCATTGGCGTGGATACCGAGGGCGGTTATCTAGTGCCGGATGAGTATGAGCAGCGTCTGATTGATGCACTGCAGGAGCAGAACTTCTTTCGTCAGTTAGCGACTGTGATTACCACTTCCAGTGGCGACCGCAACATTCCGGTGGTGTCTGGACATGGGGAAGCGGCATGGATGGATGAGAATGGTCTGTACCAGGATAGCGATGACAAATTCAGCCTGGTGACGCTTGGAGCCTACAAGCTGGGAACTGCTATCAAAGTATCGGACGAACTGTTAAATGACAGCGTGTTTGATCTGGAGGGATATATTGCTACAGAGTTTACCCGGCGCATCGGTACGAAAGAGGAAGAAGCATTCCTGGTGGGAGATGGAACTAAGAAGCCTACGGGTGTTTTCCAGTCGGCTGAGAACAGCGTCACTACGGCAGGTGCCAATATCAGCTTTGATGATGTGATGGATCTTTACCATTCCCTGCGGATTCCGTACCGGAAAAATGCGGTATGGCTGTTAAATGACACTACGGTAAAAGCACTGCGGAAAGTAAAGGACGGGAACGGAAATTATATCTGGCAGCCTTCTGTACAGGCCGGAGAGCCGGATATGATCCTGAACCGTCCATATTTTACGTCCAGCTTTGTGCCAGATCTCACGGCGGGAAATAAAGTGATGGCTTTTGGTGATTTCTCGTATTACTGGATTGCCGACAGACAGGGACGTTCCTTTAAGCGTCTGAATGAACTGTATGCGGCAAACGGGCAGGTCGGATTCTTGGCATCCCAGAGAGTGGATGGCAAGCTGATCCTGCCGGAAGCTGTAAAGACCATGAAACTGAAAGCGTAGGTGGAAGGAATGCTTGTGACGAAGGAGGAAGCGAGGCTCTATTTAAAACTGGATACCGAAGAGGATGATGCAGTTTTGGATGTGCTGCTTCCTGCTTCGGAGCAGTTGTGCCTGGATATTTTGAGACAGGAAAAAGCGGAGAAGGCAGATGGAACCGTAAAGATAGCCGTGCTGTATGCTTTGGGATATCTGTATGAACACAGGGAAGAAGCTGACCATAAAGAACTGGTACAGACGTTGAGCTATCTGCTTTCCGGGCAGCGCAGGGAGGTGTTCTGATGCAGATTGGTACCATGCGGGAGCGCATTCTGATCCAGAAGCGGGTAGTGCATACCGACAGTATTGGAAACCACACCAGTTCCTGGGAGGACTATGAAAAACGGTGGGCGTATGCAAACCATCTTTCTGGAAGCGAGTATTGGGCGGCTGCCCAGGTGCAGGCACAGGACAGTTTATACTTTTTGATCCGCTGCGACAGAAGGACCCGGCAGATCGATACTGTTAATTTCCGTATTCAGTTCCGGGATCAAATCTATAACATTCAGGCTATTGACAATGTCCAGTACCGGAATGAGGTGCTGAAAATTACCGTGAAAAGCGAGGGAGAGACATGACAAAGGCAGAAGCGTTAAAGACGCTGTTAGTAAAGATTGCGGGAGAAGGGAGTGCAGAAGACTATCCGGAAGAGGAGGTTAGCGAACTGATCCAGCTGATTGCAGAGAAATATACAGCATCTGGAGGCGGGACTCCGGGGCCACAGGGAGAAAAGGGTGAGAAAGGCGATCCCGGAGAAACAGGTCCCCAGGGACCGCCGGGAGAAAAAGGCGAGAAAGGCGATCCTGGAGATGCGGGACCACAGGGAGAAAAAGGTGATCCGGGAGATACAGGACCGCAAGGCGAAAAAGGCGACCCAGGGGCAGCAGGAAAATCGGTGACTGCCCTGGCGCTGACTGTGGATGGAACAGGAAAGGTCACCGGGGGCACAGTTACTTTTTCTGATACTTCGACTGCTGCGATTACTGTGTCAACAGCCTCGGCATAGCCCATGGGGAAACGGACGAAGATTAACGCCTTGGCAGCAGAAGTCATGAGGGCGTTGGAAGATTATAAAAAGGTAACCGAAGAGACGGTGAAAGAGACCGTAACAGAGGTGGCCGATGGGGCAAGGGATGTAGCAAAGTCCGGTTCTCCTTCCGATACCGGAGAATACCGGAAAGGATGGGCAGTAAAAAAGACGGAGGAAAAGAGCGGCAAGCTGGTATTGACCGTTTACAACAGAAATAAGCCGTCTTTGACTCATCTGTTGGAGAAGGGCCATGCCAAACGTGGCGGAGGCAGGACCAGAGCTATCGTACACATTGCTCCGGCAGAAGAATATGCCCAGGAAACCCTGGTGCGGGAACTGGAAAGGAAATTGTGATCATGGATTATGAACAGGTTGTGGAACTGCTCCGGAAGGCAGGACTGCCCTATGCATACGATCACTTTGAGGAGGGAGAAGCACCGGACCCTCCTTTTTTAGTGTATTTGTATCCGGGCAGCCACAATTTTGCTGCGGACGGGAAGGTGTATTTCAAAGTTCGTCAGCTTGATGTGGAACTTTATACGGATGTGAAAAATCCGGCACTGGAAGAGCGACTGGAGCAGCTATTTGATGAGGCAGGCATTGTCTATGCCAAAACGGAATCCTTTCTGGAATCCGAGAAGATGTATGAGGTGCTATATGAAACGGAGGTTTAAGCATGGGAAATAAAGTAAAATACAATCTAAAAAACGTCCATGCGGCGAAAATGACAGAAACAGATCAGGAGGGAACGCCCTCCTTTTCTTATGAAACGCCACAGGCCATTCCGGGGGCAGTCAGTATCAGTCTGGATGCAGAAGGGGAATCCAGCCCGTTCTATGCAGATGGTATTGTGTATTTCCGTTCTGTGACGAACAACGGATACAGCGGTGATCTGGAGATTGCACTAATCCCAGAGTGGTTCCGTACGGATATCTTGCAGGAGAAGAAGGATGACAAGGGTGTGCTGATTGAGAAGAGCGATGTGGCAGAGAGCGTGAAGTTTGCCCTGATGTTTGAGTTTGACGGTGATGTGAATGCAATCCGGCATGTGCTGTATAACTGTTCTGCTTCCCGTCCTTCTATCGAGTCAGAGACTAAGGAGGATACCATTGAGCCAGGCACGGAGACTTTGTCTCTGACAGCAGACCCACGCTCGGACGGTTTGGTAAAAGCCCGCACAGGTGATACGACAGATCCGACAACCTATGCGAACTGGTATAAGTCGGTCTATACTCCGACAGATCCAGTGGAAGAAACGAATGATGAGGAGGAGCAGGTATGATCAAGAGGGAAATCGAAATCTGTGGGAAGAAGATTCCCTTCCGTTCTTCTGCGACCATTCCCCGGTTGTACCGGGCAAAATTCAAGAGGGATATCTTCAAAGATTTAAGTAAGCTGGAGAAATCCTATACGGGGAATCAGACAGAAGGAGCAGAGTTCCAGATCGAGGATCTGGAGATTTTTGAGAACGTGGCCTATATCATGGCTTATCATGCGGATAACAGTATCCCGGCTACCATTGAAGAATGGCTGGATCAGTTCGATATGTTCTCCATCTATGAAGTGCTGCCCCAGATTCTGGAACTGTGGGGCGATAACATTGCCACGGATGTACAGGCAAAAAAAGGATTGGCAGAAGTGAGCGGGAAATGACCACGCCGCTGTTCCTTCTGCGGAGTACAGAGATTGGGATTTCCATCGCCGATCTAGACTTGCTGACGGTTGGTCTGGTTATTGATATGTGGACCGAGCGGGCAAATGATGGCGTGAAATATAGGAGGGTGGCAACCCAGGAGGACTTTGATAAATTCTAATATTCGTTGAGCTTGCAGCCTTTTCTTGGTATAATCAAAGCTGTGAAAAGGCTGATGCTTCAGCGATAAATTTGGATTTTGAAAGGGGGAGACATCCGTGGCACATAGCACAAAAAGTTTTGAAATCTGGTGTCGAGAAAATGGAAAAGAAGAGCTAATTCAAGAGTGGAATGAAAATAGAAATAACGAGATGAGATTTCCGGTGTCTCCAAAAAGGATAGAATATAATTCTCCGAGATCAATATATTGGAAATGCGGAGAGGGTCATGAGTGGAAAAGTCCTGTTGTTGCAAGAACACTGTTTGGCAGAGAATGCCCTATCTGTAATGCAGAAATGGCAGCTTTGCCAATAGGAACAAAATATGGTTGCCTCACTATTATAGGTGATTATGCTGTTTATGAGCAAGAAGTAGCAAAGAATAAAATTAGTGAACTTGAAAAAGAAAAAGAAGATTTTCAGATGGGAATAAGAAAGCCAAATTCAAATGTGGAGTCAGTTGACTACTTTGATCGTCTGATTGATGAGTATAAAAAAAGGAAGTTTTATAAGTGTCAGTGTAAATGCGGAATAGTACAGTTTATGGATGAGTATCATTTTCTTGAAAAAAAGCATAGATATTGTACAGAAGCAGCAAATCATAACTTTATAGTGCAATCAGCGGATTATCCTACAATGGCAGAATGCGGATTAAGAAGTAAACAGAGAGAAAAACTATTAGCTTCATACAAAAGAGTTTTTGACAAAAACTATGATATTGACTTTATTCATACATTTCATGAATCCTTAGAAGTGCTAGAATGCATAGACGATCATTATGAAGAATTGACTAGTTGGTGCGATAAAAGAAAAAAAGGTGGGGCAACTTATACAGTTTATAAATTATATAGATGCAAATGCTATCTTTGTGGAAAGGAAAAAAATATAAAGTCCTCACAGTTCCATATTAGTCCGCCTACAGAATATGGATACAATGCATATAACGGATATTATAGTGGGGCATATTGTGATTGTCATAAAATTTCTTCATTTCAATGGATTGTAAATAAAATTTTAAAGGAAAACAATGTGCCATATCGTGTTGAGGTAACATTTCCAAATTTGTACGGTGTTGGTAATAAAACCCTTTTAAGATATGATTTTTCTATTTTGAATTTGGATGGGACGATAAAGTGTTTGATAGAATGTCAAGGGGAACAACATTATAAACCCATAGATGAGTTTGGGGGGAAAGAACAATTTGAAATACAGAAGAAAAATGATGAACTAAAGCGAAAATATGCCACAGATCATGGAATAACACTTTTAGAAATTCCCTATAAAAATAAAAAATATGAGAATGTAAAAAAGTTTCTGAAAGCAAACGCTGTTATTTAAGATAATATATCCATTTATTGAGGAGTGGTAGGTAACTGTTTGCTGTGGTAGAGGTGGCGGAGAGGCACAGTGTTACATTGCATCAGAGGAATGCTAGTTCGCCCCAGTACATTGCTTTTTATATGGTTACATAGCATCGGTTAGAAATAATCGGTGCTTTTTTCATGCTCGGAGTAATCCGGGCTTTTTTTGCGCCCTTTTTTAGGAGGTGAGGGGAAGTGGCAAACCGGATCAAGGGAATCACCGTGGAGATCGGCGGTGATACCACAGGGCTTGACAAGGCGTTAAAGAGCGTCAATTCTTCGATCACAAAAACGCAGTCGGCCTTAAATGATGTGAACCGGCTGTTAAAACTGGACCCGTCCAATACGGTTCTGGTGGCACAGAAACAGGAGCTGCTTTCCCAGGCAGTCAGCCAGACGGAGGAGAAGCTAAAGGCCCTGGAGTCTGCCCAGGAGCAGGTGGCGGCCGCTTTTCAGCGAGGGGATATTGGTGCGGAAAAGTACCAGGCATTTCAGCGGGAAGTAGAGGAAACCAGGGGGAAACTCAATCAGTATAAGAATGACCTGGCGTCGCTCCAAACAGAGCAGGACCAGTTGTCTGCGAATACGGCCCGTCTGGAAAAGCTGTTCTCTGCCACCGGAACTCAGGTGGATGATTATGCGGATGTCCTTGGTACCCGGCTGACTTCGGCTATAAAAAACGGGACCGCCAATTCCGATCAGTTGCGGACAGCCCTTGAGAAGATCGGGAAGTCCGCAGCCGGAGGAAAAGTGGATATCCGGCAGCTTACCGATGCTCTGGATACGGTAGATGATGGGGAGGCCATCCGCAACCTCATCGAGCAGTTGAACCAGGCCGGAGAGGCCGCCCAGAATACCGCTGAGGACGTAGGACAGATTGCGGAGAACACCAAGGGTGCGGCACTTATGCAGGCGGCCGATCAGTTGTCGGCTGTGGGGGATAAAATCCAGGAGATCGGTACCAATGCCCTGGAAGCCTATTCCGATACAGAGAATGCGGTAACCAAGGTCAACGCCTATTTTGGAGAGACCGAGCAGGCGGCAGAGCAGTCTGCCAGTGTGATCAAAGCGGTGTATTCTGCAGGCGTTGGCGAGAGCATGGACGCAGTTGCCAATGCGGTCCTCATGGTCAAAAAGAACCTGGGGGATTTAAGCGAGACGGATCTGACAAATCTGACCCAGCAGGCCATCACCCTGGAAGAACTGTATGGGATTGATATGAATGAAACCCTCCGGGGTGTTAACTCCCTCATGCAGCAGTATGGCCTGACCGCCCAGGAGGCTATGGACTACATTGTGGTGGGCACCCAGAACGGTCTGGATAAGACCAATGAGCTGGGCGATAACCTCAGTGAGTATGCAGGCAAGTTCTCCCAGGCAGGATATTCCGCCTCGGAGTATTTTCAGCTTTTGGATAATGGTCTGAAGAATGGTGCTTACAACCTGGACAAGGTCAACGATGCCATCAATGAGGTGACCACCCGTCTGGTGGATGGGACCATCGGGGAGTCCATTGGCTCTTTCTCCACCCGTACGCAGGAGCTGTTCGCTTCCTGGCAGAATGGCGGGGCAACCCAGAAACAGGTCATTGATTCCATCGTAGCGGATATTGGAAACTGTACCAACCAGCAGGAGGCCCTGAACCTGGCAGCTCTGGCTTTTGGAACCATGGCCGAGGACGGGAACCTGAAATTCATTACTTCCCTGACCTCTGTGGGCAGCACCTATGACAGTGTGAAAGGATCTGCCCAGGGAATGTTTGATGCGACTACCACACCCATGCAGCAGATGGAGGCAAACACCCGGAAGCTGCAGCAGGCGCTGGTCCCTTTAGGACAGAAGCTGGCGGAACTTGCCAATGCCATCCTGCCGCCCCTGGTGGCAGTGATCACCACGATTGGCGGATGGTTTGAGCGTCTGCCGGGACCGGTGCAGAACTTTGTCATCATCCTCGGTGCGCTTCTGGCGGCTTTTACGGCATTGACGCCTGTGATTGCCGCCATTTCTGTGGCGATGGGGGCTTTGAACATTTCCATGCTCCCGATTATTGGTGTGATTGCGGCAGTGGCGGCGGCCATTGCAGGGATTATCGCGATTATCCAGAACTGGGGTGCGATTACACAGTGGTTTGGAAACCTGTGGAATACCATCTGTACCGGGATCGGTTCCATGGTAGAAGCCTTAAAGACCTGGTTTACCAACCTGTGGACCCACCTGCAGAACGTGTGGAATGGCATCTGCAACGTGGTACAGACTGCCGTGATGCTCTTAGGATCTATCATCCAGGGCGCTGTACAGATCATTACCCTGCCGTTCCAGATGATCTGGGAGAACTGTAAGGGGATCGTGACTTCCGTATGGAATGCGATCAAATCCGTGGTATCCTCGGCTATCCAGGCAGTGGCCGGGGTGATTTCTTCCGTGATGGGGACGATCCAGAATGTCATGTCCTCCATCTGGAATGCCATCAGCAGCAAGGTGTCTTCGGTGGTAAACGCCATCAAAAATACGGTCACCACGGTATTTAATGCCATTAAGTCCGTGGCATCCTCGGTCTGGAACGGGATCAAATCAGTCATTTCCACAGTGGTGGATGGGATTAAGAGCAAGGTATCTTCCGTATTTAATGCGGTAAAAAGTACTGTGACTTCCATATTCAATGGGATCAAGAGTACGGCAACTACGGTCTGGAACGGCATTAAGACAGCAATCGTAACGCCAATCGAAGCGGCGAAGAACACCATTAAGGGAATCGTGGATAAGATCAGTGGCTTTTTCTCCGGCATGAAGCTGGAGCTGCCACACATTAAGTTACCGCACTTTAAGATTAGCGGAAAACTTTCCCTGTCTCCTCCCAGCGTCCCTCATCTGTCCATCGACTGGTACAAGGAAGGCGGTATTATGACGAAACCGACCATCTTCGGGATGAACGGCAGCAGCCTTATGGCTGGCGGGGAAGACGGGAAGGAAGCAATCCTGCCGCTTCGGGGCTTTTACAACCAGTTGGAGCAGATCTTATCCACCCGGATGAATACCAGCGCCATGGAGAAATACCTGGCGGTCATTGCGGCCAACAGCAGCAAGGGGATTTATCTGGAGGACGGAACTCTGGTAGGGCATCTGCTCCCGGCTATTGACAGTAAGCTGGGGCAGGCACAGAAGTTGAACAGGAGGCTGAGTTTATGAGACCGGATGTGAAGATCAATGATATTTCCTTATTTACTCTGGGGTGGCTGCGGGAGAGTGTGGACTTTCCCACACCACAGTCCCAGACGAATACAATTGTGGTGCCGGGCCGGAACGCCCCCATCCGTTATACAGAGGCTCTGGGGAGCATTTCCTATCAGCCCAGGGAGTTTACCATCCTCTTATCCATGCTGGGGAACAGGACACAGTTTGATTTGAAAGTGGCAGAAGTGGTGAACCGCTTTGCCGGAAGGCTCTGCAAGGTCATCTGTTCTGACACCCCACAGGTGTATGCCCTTGGAACTCTTGAAGCGGAGCCTGTCTATGATCCTCTGATCGGAAAAGGGCAGCTTACCCTGTCCTGTGAGGATGGAGATTCCTACCTTTACCACGTAAAAGAAACCGTTGTCACAAAGTCTGGCAGCGGTACCGTTACGCTTTCCAATGATTACATGCCCGTGGTCCCTGTGGTGGAGACCACCGGGGAAACGGCGCTTGCCTGGAGAGTCGGAGAGGAGGAATTCCGCAAATCGGTCAGCGCCGGTACCTGGGAGTTTCCGGAGATGGAGCTGCAGGCCGGAGAAAACCAGTTGACGGTGACCGCCGAGGGGATGACCACCTTTCGTTACCGGGAGGGAAGGCTATGAGTCTGTTTCGTGTCTATGTGGACGGGGAGTTGTTCTACCATCCCAACCTCTCCAGGCTTGCCATTACCCAAGCCCAGGTAAAGGAGGATGCGGAGAACATTGACAGCCTGACGCTTTCTGCACCCTTTAATCATCCCTATCTTTCCAGTATTCATCCCATGGCTTCCGTGATCGAATGCAGGAAAGGGGACGTTACGGTATTTGAAGGCCGGGCCTTGGATGATGGCATTGATTTTTATAATACCCATACCTGGATCTGTGAGTCTGCACTGGCTTATTTAAAAGACACGATCCAAAAGCCGTATTCCTACAAGGGGACGCTCCGTGGCCTGCTGGAATATTTCATTTCCGAACATAACAAAAGTGTGGAGGAAAAGAAGCAGTTTACCATTGGGACCGTGACGGTCACAGACCCGAATGATTATATCTCTTACAGCAATTCCGAGTATTCCATGACCATGGATGCCATCCGGGAGAAGCTGATCAAGACACACGGTGGTTATCTGCAGCTTCGGTATACAAAAGAGGGGAAGGTTCTGGATTATCTTTCTGATTTTACAGCCGCCACGCTTCAGTGGGTGGAATACGGGAAGAACCTGCTGGATGTGACGATCCATCAGGATCACACGGAGCGGGTGACAGCCCTGATCCCTCTGGGAGCCAAGATTGAAAGGGAAGAATCCTCTAACGGAGAAGAAGCGGATACTGGCGAAACCGTGGCTGAGAAGCGTGTGACTATTGAGAGTGTCAATGATGGCCGGAATTATGTATATGACGAACAGGCCGTGGAGGAGATCGGATGGATCTGGACAACCGAAATCTGGGAGGATGTGACGGTTCCGGGCAACCTGCTCCAGAAAGCAAAGGTGCGGATCGCAGAACTGGCAAAAGGCATCACCAGCATGGAGCTAAACATTGTGGATGAGTCGGACACCGGGGCCGATATCGGCTCCATCCGGGCCAGGCAGTATGTGGAGTGCTATTCCCCGCCCCATGGGATTGACGGGCGGTATCTGTGTGTGAATAAAACTACCGATTACCTGGACCCATCGGGGAATACCATCACCATCGGTGCAAGCGGTGTCACCCTGACATCCATTTCTGTTACCCAGGATAAAAACCTGGGACTGTTGGAGGAAGATCTGGCAGGTCAGAACAGCCAGATCTCCGATGTGACGGATAAAGTGGAGGAGATCAGCAATGCCCGGATGTACCGGACGGAGCTTTTCGTGGAGGGAGTCAGCATCTTCCGCAACCGGGAGCAGCAGAGCGTCCTGCACTGCCGGGTGTATTCCTGGGATCGGGATATCACGGATACGCTGGAATCCTCCCAGTTTCTCTGGCATAAGAACTCCGGCAATGAGGCGTCAGATGCCGAGTGGGACAGCCGCCATGCTGGGATGAAGTCCGTGTTCATTACCACGGAGGATGTACAGGACAATGCGTCTTTTTATTGTGAAGTAACGATTTAAGAAGGAGGAAACACACATGCCTACAGTATTGACATCCAGCCAGCAGACCTTTGTGGATATCACAGACCAGAGGAAGCTGTCGGCTTATATCACGTCCAACCTGCCAAAGACCCAGAGTGAGAACCCGAATGTTCTGCCCCATACCTATGTGCCAAGCTGGGCGGAGACTCATCTGGTGCTGACTCCGGTGCTGTTTCTGGATCAGACCAATCTGGAACTGGATGCGGCTGGCGTGACGATCACATGGAAACGGAAGGACGGCACCGGTGCAGAAGCATCTTTAGCGGCAGGAGAAAGTGTGGCAGGAGGTATTTTGACAGTCAGCAAGGATAACCTGGCGGCAT
>UQMI01000071.1 GCA_900542045.1 uncultured Blautia sp. | reverse complement strand
GGAAAAGGAAGAATATGAGAATGAGGAAGGAGAGATCGATATGTGTCAGGCACTTCTGGATATGAGAGAAGAATGCATCTCCATCGGAAAAGAAAAAGGAAGAGAAGAGGGCATTTCCATTGGAAGGGAAGAAGGTATCTCCATTGGAAGAGACGAAGGACGAAGGGAAGGTATCTCTATCGGAAAGCAGTTGACCAAACAAGTCTTTCGGCTGCTGATGGCCGGGAAGTCCGAAAAGGAAATAGCTGAGACCTGCAGCATTTCCATAGAAGAAGTGAAGGATATCCTCTCGTAGCAGCAGGGAAAACCAGCAAAAGCAACAGAATTTCTCAACTGCATCAGGAGCAAATAAAAGAGCAAAAAACGAAAACGGCAGTTCCGCATCTTTTTAAAAGAACAGCTGCCGTTTGTTTCTACCTGCAGATCAACAATCCTTCTCCGCAGCAGATACAAATTTTCCCTTTTCTGAAGAAAAATTCTTCGTTATAATAGACCTCAGAATTCTTACATAAGAGGTGTTGACTTATGATCGGTTTGGGAACTCTGGTCAATATGGCCTGTATTCTTCTGGGCGGCATCGGCGGCCTTCTGTTCGGACGTTTTCTCACAGAACGCTGCCGCTCCATGGCAATGACTGCCTGCGGCGTTTCTCTGCTTTTTATCGGAGGAGCCGGTACTCTGCAGAAAATGCTGATCATCGAAGACGGACAGCTTTCTTCTTACGGAAGCATCATGCTGGCGCTCTGCCTGACCCTGGGCTCTCTGCTGGGCGAATGGCTGGATCTGGAACGGCTGGGCCAGTGGCTGAAGAAAATATCCGGCAGCAGCGGGGATACCTCCTTCGTATCTGCCTTTGTCACTGCTTCTCTTACGGTCTGCGTGGGCGCTATGGCCATCATCGGTTCCATCAATGAGGGCATCTACGGAGACCATTCAATCCTGTTTGCAAAAGCAATCCTAGATCTGATCCTGATCCTGCTGCTCACTGCTTCCTACGGCAAAGGCTGTCTGTTCTCCGCCCTTCCTGTGGGTATCTGGCAGGGTCTGGTGACAGTACTGTCCCATCTGATCGCTTCTTTCCTCACCGATGCGGCAGTCACGAACCTGTCTCTGGTGGGAAATGTGCTGATCTTCTGCATCGGCATCAATATGGTGTGGGATAAGAAAATCCGGATTTCCAACATGCTGCCCTCTGTCTTCCTGGCTATTTTGTGGGCCTATCTGCCGGTGAGTCTGTAGGCCCGCCGGACCTGCGTCCTGCCGGCAAAAGAGGCATGTGTCCATTCACACATGCCCCTCTGTCATCAGATAAACTTTTTCTCTGTCAGCACTGCCGGATAGTCATTAATGGTAATGGTATCGCCAATGGCTGCCTTGCCGGTATCGATCATCGTCTCATCATCCCCATACAATCATTAACGTAGCCACGCAATCCTCTCGATGGATCTGGATGATCCCATGGTGCGTCTGTGGCTGCGTATGTCCATCTGGCTTGCAGATGCGGAAAAAAGCAATCGTCCTGTTATATGATCCAAAAGAGACTTATTCTCCGCTACTTTTCTGCTGTCTCCGATACTCCTCGGGTGTCAATCCGGTAATCCGTTTAAACAATTTGGAAAAATAGCTGTAGTTTTGATATCCAACCTTTTCTGCCGCTATAAAAATTTTATCTCCGCCATTGATATAGGCTTTCGCACGCTCGATCCTCTGCTCAATACAATAATCAATAAAAGTAACCCCTTCCATTTCTTTAAACACCCGGGTAAAATGACTGGGGCTCAGATTTACATAAGCGGAAACTGTCTGAAGATCCAGCTCATTTTCCAGATGCTCCGCAATATATGCCTTAGCCTGTGCCACTACCCCTTTACTTCCGGTTCCGGCATCTTTGCTTCCTTTTTCTTCCACGAGAATATGGAGCATATCCTGGATTTTAGCTGCATAAAATGCAAGGTCTCTCAAATCCTGGAAAAAAATGCGGTAATCCAACTCCAAATACCGCATTGAAAACAGCTGAGGATAATTCTGCTGAATATGAAGAAGTACCAGATAGAATAAATCAAACAATTTTCGGATAACAAATTCGATATTAGCCGGTTTTTCTTTTTTCAGCATCTGCAAAAAAACCTGCAGTAATTCCAGAGCATTCTGATATTCTCCATTGTCCAGCAGACGTTTCATCCCCTCCCAAATTTTCTTAGACTCTTCCTGTTCCAATCGGATCCGCCCGCCTGAACAAAGAAAGACATCCTGCCCGGAATCATAAAAGCACTGCAATGCCCATTCTTCTGCCTTTTCCACTGCCTTAACCAAAGAAGCCGTATTTTTACAAAGCACACCGCCAATACTATACTCTTCATTAAAATATGTCTTCATAGAATCCACGATCTGCTGCCCCAATTCCCTGGCAAGCATCTGTTCTGCCGCTGCATCAGATCGACACGGACGAAACACCAAAAACAAAAACTTTTCTCCATCAGGCCGGAAATACAGATATCCTTTTCCATAATCAGAAAGAATCCCCTCCAGAAGGTCAGAAACCACTGATGCCTGAGGCTGCTGTTTCCCTGTCTGTCCACTTCTACGATGCGCGCATAAAACAACCGTTGTCTCTCCCTCAAATTCCTGCTGTACTTTCTGCAAAACAGATTCCAGTGCCATAGGTTCTGCTTCTGTTGCTGAGAGTCTCTGTTTTTGCTGTTTTTCAGCAAAGTCCGCAGCCAGATCCTCCTGTTCTCCCTCCATACATTCCCAGACAATCCGGGTGATAGTATTTTGATTCAGTTCCGTCTTAATCACATAATCCGAAGCCCCCAGCTTCATGGCTGTCCGAACACTTTCCAGATCAGTGTAGCAAGTCAAAACCACAAACTTCGCTTCTCGGGATTTCTGTCTTGCAAGACGAAGAAAATCCAGACCGTACAATTTGGGCATATTAATGTCTACAAACACCAGCCTCGGCTGAAATGTCTGAAACATCTCCAGGGCTTCCATACCATCTTCCGCTGTACGGATTTCTACAGGAATACCCAATCCTTCCAATATGGTTTTTACTCCGATCCGAACCAGTAATTCATCATCTACAATCAGGATTTTCATCAGATCTCCTCCTAACGCTGGAAATCGTCAGTTTCACATAAGTTCCTTTTTCCGGCTGACTCTCAATCTGCAGTCCGTACTCTTCTCCATAGACCAGCTTGATCCGCTTATCAATATTGGGAATTCCGATGTGCAGTCGGTCATACTCAGGCATGTCCTGGTTTTTCCAGATATTCTCCAATTCTTCCGAAGACATTCCTACACCATTGTCTTCCACCACACATACCAGTGTTTCTCCCTCCTGCCGTATCTGCAGCCGCACCGTACCGATTCCCGTCTTTCCTCTCAGCCCATGGACGATAGCATTCTCTACCAACGGCTGGAACAGAAACTTTACAATCCTCTGTTGTCTGAGTTCTTCCGGAATATCATATACAAACTTGAGTTTATTTTTGAAGCGGATATTATTCAGATCCACATAACTTTTCAGATAATCAATTTCTTCCTGTATGGTAATTTCATTATCAAAATTATCAATGGAATACTGCAAAAGCCTAATGAGACAGGCAATGGCATGACGAATATTGTCGCATCCCATAAATTCCGCGATCAACATAATACTGTTTAATGAATTATACAGAAAATGTGGATTAATCTGTGCCTGCAGCATCAGAAATTCCAGCTGCTCCATCTGTCGTTCTTCTTCCTTAATGGTCTGGATCGACTGCTGGATTTTCACCGACATCTCTCCCACACCCCGGGCCAGAATACCAATTTCATCCTGTGCATATCCATCCAGCACGGGTACCTGAAAATCATTCTGAGGAAGCGCAACTAATGTATCGCACAACTCAGTCAATGGTCGTGAAATAGACCGGTCAAAAAACCGGAACAAACCATATTCCACCAGCATAACAACCAGAACCAGCATCACCGTAAAGGGTATCAGCTGCTCCATGCTTTGCCCGGATGCTCCTTCCTCTCTCAAAAAATAGACAGACCAGGGCAGGATCTGCAGAGCTGCTTCTGCCTCCACCTCCATGCTGGTATTCGCTAGTATTTGCTCCAACGTATGGTTCTCCGGATCTGTTAAAGAAATTATCTTTCCATTTTTATCAGTTAAAAGAATGGAGTCCTGCTCGGAATCTATATTCATCGTAAGCTGTCGGTCAAACGTATACGCATTCAGATCCACAAGCAAAACTCCCAGAAAATTTCTGTCTTCATCCAGAATACTTCTGTAAAAATAATAGTGTTCCTGTGCTTCAAAATCAGGAATATAACTCTCTCTTAAGTCCAGAAAATGCAGCGTACTGTCATACATATTGCCATGGAGGAACCAGTCTTCCGTTGTAATCTGCTCCACAGCTGTTTCCACTGATTCCCGTGGCCAGTTGAAATTGTATATATAATCCCCCTCTGCTGTAATGATCATGGCTTTAAACGGGGTAGATACATGTTTCTGAGCATCTGACAATTCGTATGCAATAGCCGTTCTATCCTCATCAGACAGGCCGTCAGAATCTGTCAGCAGCATGCGCACGTTCTGGCTTTGGGTAACCATAGTGGAAAAGCTGTCGATCTGATAAAGATTTAACTCCAAATTAGAAGCAATGCGGTTCAAGGCGATCTGGGCGGCATAAACCGCCTCTGTCTGAATAGCTTTTGCACCAATATCATATGCATAAACACCTAAGATCAAAACTGGAATAATGCTGGAGACTGACAACATAATTAAAAGTTTATACTTGATACTCAAATTCAGAAACCATCGCATCTGTTTCCTCTTTTCGTAAAATTTTCTGTTTATAATTATAACATCAGAAAACTATTCTTACAACTACAACTCGCCCCACTTTCTATTGCCATTATATGGAAATCCATGGTACCAGCTGAGCAGGATGATCCGGGTCCACTCTTAAACGCAGAGCATTATAATAGGCAAATCCCTGCATCACCATCACAGAAAACAACGCCGTTGTCTCTGGCTGAGCCGGCCTTCCAAGCGAGAGCTGATAATCTGCCTGCACAAAATCATTCCTGTCGCTGATAGTCAGAACCCGCGCTTTTTTCTCTCTGGTCTCAGCTGCCATTGCTTCCTCCAGCTCACGATTCACCTGATCCCCGCAGGTTATGCAGACGAGATAACTGCCATCCGCCAATACGATAGGACCGTGACGCCACTCCAGAAGGCTGTAGTAATGGGCCGGAAGCTGTGCCATTTCAATATTAATATAAGCCCCTTCCACCGTTACCCCATACTGCGGTCCATGGCCAAGAGCCACCATAGACTGCATTTCCGGATAAGACTCAAGGATTTTTTTCACACCCTCTTCTGCCGTTGATGCGTGTACAGTAAAATCTTCCAAATACTGTTTCAGATCTTTCAGCAGAATTTCATTTTCCGATAAAATTCCTGCAGTTAACACCATTCCCAGATACATAGCAGAAAAAGAACGCGTCTGGCATACACTGCGCTCATTGCAGAAAGGAATCGATACAACCAGATCCGCCATCTCTTTGATCTTTGCATCTTCATACTCCACAATCGAATAAACACGACTTTCATAGCTCTCTTGAAACAGTTTTACTGCCTGTAAAGTCTCTGTAGTGTTTCCCGACCGTGAAGGAGCAATAACCAGCGGACGCGAAAAACATTTTTTGTAATATGGCTGATTTAATACCACATCTCCGCTTTTCACCGCCACGCACCGTTTCCCCAGTTCTCTGCTCATGGTCATAGCTGCTGAAAGCGAAGCCCAGTAACTGGAACCGCAGGCAAGAAAAACAATTTCATCATAATCCTCACGCCCGAAAAATTCACGGATCTCAAGTCGTTTTTCCCATATCGTTTCATATTCCTTCAGCAACATTTCTCCTTGTCTGAAAATCTCGTCATGGCTATCGTACATCATTTCATCCTCCTGTCTTCTTATTTTTCATTATTTTATCACGCCTTATTTTCTATACCCTTTCCTGTTTTCGGGAATACGAAACGGAACACCATCCAGATCACTGCAAACAACACTGCCGGCAGCATCCGTGTCGCTCGCACTCCAATATGCTCACTGGCTAATCCCAGAAAATAAGGAATCACCGCAGAACCCACACTGCCGCTGACAATAATTCTTGCCAGCATTCCATCACCCTGCCCAATGATCCTTTCACTGCCAAAGGAAACCAGAAATGGCCAGAGGCTGGAAAAAGAAAATCCCATCAGCACTACGAAAAGCAATACCAGAATCTCCTGTTCTACCAGACTTCCCACAACCACTGTAACCACAGAGGCAAATGATAGAATCTCGATCAGCCTGCGAGGTGCGATCCATTTGCTCAGCTGGCCGCACAACAGTCTGCCGGCCACAAGTCCCGCTCCAAAAATTCCTACTGCAAAACCGGATTTCTCCACAGAAAAATGGAGATCTTCCTGCAAAAATGTGGACATCCATCCCCAGCTGCTGACTTCTGCTCCACATTCCAATGCCAGACACACACAGATCAGAATAATCCCCAGATTCCATGTATTTCTCTGAAGCCGCCGCTCCGATAAAGCCTGCTCTGGAACTGCCGCAGGATCTGTCACAGATACCGGTGCAAACAACGCTGCCAATACTATCGTTACCAGTCCCAGAATTCCATAATAGCCCCGCCAGCCCAACAAATGGCTCAGGCAGAAACTGACTGCTATGGGACCGATCAGCGAGCCAATCCCATAAAACGCCATATTCAAATTCACAAAAAAGTCCTTGCGTTCCCCGCTAACCTCTATGATAACTGCCATCAGACAGGACTGAAGGATTCCCTGAAAGCCGCCCATACACAGCATAGCCATACCAGCCATCCCAAAACTGCCGCTTACCGCAAACAACAACTGTGATACTGCAAATCCCAGCAGAGAACACAGCAGAACCATTTTCCGCGGTACCCTAGTCAGAAAGGTACTGGCAGCCAGTGTAAAGAGAATAAATCCTGTACAGTTAGCAGTAAACAACAGACTTGCTGTAGTAACTTCAACATCCAAATCCCCTGCCACAGACAAAAGGGAGGGACTGATCGCCGTATATGCCGCGGAATAACAGATAGAAATCAAACTGGAAAGAACAATAATATGTCTTCGATTCATGGAACTCTCTCCCCTTTTATTCCCTTACCAGCTCTTCCCCTTCAAAAACCAGGAAGATACTGTTTTTGTGCTTCCAGAAGTTCTCCTACCATATCATGAACTGCCTTTCGATCCGTAATATAACCGCCCATCAGGATTGCTTCCTCAAACAGTTCCCTGCTTCCAGTCAACGCAGCATCCGCTGCCATTTCGATCACGGAGAGATGCCGGTTGATAATTCCTGCAAAGCGGTCCGGATAATCTTCAATATGCAGCGGGCGGAAGCCTTTGGCTGTGGCCACAGCAGGCATTTCCAGTACTGCATGATACGGAAGATTGGTAACGCAGCCGCAATTTGGCACATTAACAGAGAAGATCTTCCTTTCATCCCTTTCAATGGAATTGATAATTTCCATCAACTGTTCATGCTCTCCATGCATATGTGTGAAAAATTCTTCCGGAAGCGGCTCATCTGACATGGCCAGAGCCATCGCCTGCTCATGAATCGCATCTCCTTCTTTTACAACACCTTCAAAAGAGTAGGCATTCACGCCCAGCTTATGTCCATAATATTCGCCTCCCGGAAACTGCTCTGTAAAAAATTCTGTCACATGCCGGTCTCCAGGCGCCGGAAACGCTCCGCATTTCTGAAAGAAAGTCCAGCCAAACGGTTCCCCCAGATAGAAATATTCTGCCTGTGTGGAATAAAAACGATCCAATACATTTTCATCAAAATCTTCGCAAAATTCCTTATCCAGTTTCTCACGAACCAGCGGCCATGCATCTTTGCCTTCATACCGAAAGTCGTACATAAAAGTCAGATGATTGATTCCAACGGAAAGTGAAGTCACTTTCTCTTTCGCCAGACCTACAAAATCCGCAATATACCACTCAGTAGAAGGTACTCCAATACATAATCCCACAATGGGAAAAGCTTCCGCTTTTCTGACAGCCCGGCAAATAATTGCCATAGGATTAGAATAATTAAAAAAAAATGCCCTGGGACAAAGTTCTCTGACATCCTTCAGGATATCCAGGATTGCCGGTACCATCCGCATGGCACGGGAAATACCGCCAGGCATAGCCGTATCTCCCACCGGCTGGTAAATTCCATATTTGCGCGGAATAAATACATCCTGTTCCCAGGCGCGCCGTCCGCCCACACCAATGGTACAGATCACGTAATCTGCCTGAGAAAGCACTTCCCGGCGATCCACAGAAGCTGTTACCTTGATATCTGCCCCTTTGGCAGCGATCATTTTCTTTACCAGGCGCTCCATAGCCACAAGTGTTTCCTCCTCGATGTCCACCAAAGCCAACTCCCATGAATTCGGACCAGGATTTTTGATAAGATCCATCACAAGCCCCTGGGTAAACATTGCACTTCCAGCTCCCAGAATTACCATTTTCTTCATAACAATTTCCTCCTGTTTTTATTTTTCAATTATCTGTAAAAGCTCCCTCTCCAACTCCGGAGAAATCTGCGGCGGCAGAGGCTCTGCATCCTGAACAATAGAAAAGAATTTTTCCCTTGCCTTATCCACATCCGTCTTTCTTCCAGAACTATCCCATTTTTGAAACATACAGTCTGACCAAAGTGCCGGCCACCAGAAGCTCTCGCGAAAATTCACAGCTGTATGCTCGGTCCCCAGGAAATTTCCTCCCGGTCCAACCCCTTCAATAGTTTCCAAAGCAAGGTTCTCCTCATCCACTGTCATTCCCCGGGCAATATACCGGAGAGATCCCATAGCTTCATTATCCAAAATCATCTGTACCGGAGAAAACACTTCATCCACACTGAGCAATCCTGCTGAAATATGTCCATATCCACTGGTTACACCGTTAAATACAGCAGATATAAGTTTCTGTGCTGCAGACTCATTCCCTGGAACTTTTGCATCCGACAGACCACCATGTCCCACATATGATGCCCCCAGATATTCTGCGATCTGAGCCCCTGCAATATTGAGAAGCACCTGTTCCGGACGGCCATATTGAAAGTTACCGGACGCCATGTCCAGGCAGGATAAAGAATTTCCGAATTCCAGCTTCTTTGCTCCCCAGAAAATCCGCTGCAAAATATTAATAAACAGATTCTCTGCCAGATGCAGCGACAATGCTCCAGCTGCTGTTACCGGAGCGGTTCCTCCCAGAGATCCCAATGTTCCTACTGTAACAGCCAACCCTTTTTCGTAAAAATACAGATACTGTTCTGCCTCTGTGGCGGCAAATTTCAGAGGACTGATCAAAAATACTCCACAGTTGAATACTTCTTTTAAAGGCCTGTTTTGTTCCTGGGCATAAGCCTGAAACATTTCCAGTATCTTTCCACACAGATCTGTCTGCCAGATTGCTGTTCCTCCTTCAATGCCATACTTCCAGCAAAATATTTTTTCGTACAATGGCTGCAGCAGAACCGGCACATCCCCCACGGGATATCCCAGCATAGTCACTCTGTCAATCTCCGGCAAATTCCGTGCTACCAATGCATACTCTTTCAGCCTTTCTCTGGTCCAGGGTTTGTAGCCTCCATCCCTTGGGTCCAGATATTTTCCCTGATAGATTTCCGCAGAAGCTCCAAAAGAAACTGTTTTATCCTCCCATTGGATCTTCTCTGACTCCTGTAGAAAATCCATCACATAGCGTCGGCTGAAAAATACCCGCATCTGTCGGTAATCTACACTGCCCCCTCCTTCATCCAGATATTTCAACAGGGACTGATTTTCCACTGTCACGCCAATGGTTTCCAGAATAGTAAGCGCCTGTTCCAGAATTTCCGTCATTTCCTTCTGCGTCAGAACGCGTCCTCCGAGATGCATATTCATATCTGTACGCTCCTTTCTTCATCCAGCAGTAAAATCCAGCCATTGCTCCAGAGTAGGCTGTCCAGCCACTCCTCCGGCCTTTGTCACATTATGACTTCCGCAAAAGCAGCCGATCTGCAGACATTCCTTAATGTTTCTTCCATTCAAATATCCATACAGAAAGCCTCCGTCAAAACTGTCTCCTGCCCCCACAGTATCCACCACTGGTACAGAAGACGATTCGACAGTATACCATTGCCCTCTGCTGTAAGCCCGTGCCCCCTGACCGCCGCATTTCACCGCTACCACAGGAACCTGCCTTCCCAGCATTTCCATAGCCCTGCTCAGATTTTTTTCTTTCGTTATTGCCTGAATCTCCGTATCATTGGGAAGAAAGACATCAATCATTGGAAGCAGTTCCCAAAGTTCCTCTCCCCATTTTTCCTCCGGATCCCAGTTAGTATCCAGGCTCACAGTCAATCCCAGGGATTTTGCACGGCGAACCAGATCCTGACTTCCCCTTCTGATTTTCCCCATCAGATAATAGCTCCCGATATGTAAATGTCTTGCCTGGAGCAAAAGCTCATCTGACATCTGCCAGGGTTCTACCTCATCCAGAGTTCCCAGATACGTCAGAATTCCCCGGTCCCCGTCATCCCGGCACAGGGTTATACCCAAAGCAGTCTTTTTTTCTATATTTTCCTGCAGGTAAGTAATATCTACACCGGCTTCCTTTAGCTTTTCCCTGACAAAACTGCCAAAAAAGTCACCTCCCACCACACCAATACCTGCTACCTGAAGCCCAAGTTTTGCTGCCTGACAGCCAAATATCCCATTGGAGCCGCCCAATTCCATTTCATACCCTTCTATCAGCTGCTCTTTTTGCCCAAACTCTGGTACTACCTGCCCGCACTGTACCAAAACATCCACGCACGTATCCAGTGCACACAAAACATCATATTTTCGATCCATACTACTCTCCCTAAGTTTTTTATATCCTCTTCTTCATACTTCCGTTATCTGATCTGGCTTATCCTTTCACAGCCCCGGCAATCAGACCTTTCTGCAAATATTTTTGTCCCACAATAAATAAGATCAGAACCGGCACAATATTTACCAGAAGCCCTGTATACAGCAGCGGCATATCTGTCTGATTTTTTCCAATCACTGTGGCGACTCCCACCGTCAATGTACGCACTTCCGGCTTCTGCAGCAGCATCATAGAATATAAAAATTCATTCCAGCACCACAAAAAAGAAAGGGTGAACAATGTCATAATCGTAGGTTTACATAATGGAAGCCCAATAAATCGATAGATTTGAAGCATTCCCGCACCATCCAGTTTTGCCGATTCAATGCATTCATCCGGAATGCTTTTGAAATTAGCCGTCATCAGATAAACCGAAAAAGGCATATAAAATGCAATATAAAATAAAATCAGAGACACCGGATTATTGATCAGCCCCAGTTTTGCCATCATAAGGAACACCGGGATCAACAGAACCATAGGAGGAACCATCATAAACGCGATCATAAAGCTTAATACTTTTTCACTGCCCCGATAGGGATATTTTGCAAAAACAAAACCGGACAGGGAAGACAGAAAAAGCATTACCGTCAGAGACACTACGGTCACCAGCGCAGAATTTACAAACATGTCCACTACTGAATATCGTTCGAAAAAATGTACAAAATTTTCAAAAGTCCACACCTGCGGCAGACCAAACATATTGGCAAAATATTCATTCTCATCCTTAAAAGCAGATACTACTGTAAAATAAAGCGGAAAAATCGTAATCACTGCCACACACGCCAGAAGGAGAAACCGAATTATGCCTCCTATTTTTATTTTCTTTCGTTTCATTCCCTGACATCCTTTCTTCTGAAAATAAATCTGGTGAACTTAGACAACAAAAATACCAGTAAAAACAGAATAACTGCAATACAGCAGGCAAATCCCATGTCATTCAGACGCATACCTTTTACATACAGCATATATTCCAATACAGAGCTCTCGTACCCAGGTCCTCCGTCCGTCATTGTATAAATATAGCTAAACATACTGGAAAAAAGAGTTACAATGTTCATCACCACTACAAATTCCAGCACATCCCAGATCATGGGAATTGTGATACAGAATACACGCCGAAACCACCCCACTCCGTCCAGCCTGGCAGATTCATAAACATCCGTGGGAATTGTGGACATGCCTGCCAGAAAAATCAGCATGTTCACTCCAAATCCGCCCCAGACCATAGCCAGTACAATGATCGGAATCGATGTAGTCCCTGTTGCCAGCCAGTCTGTACAAAGAGCGGACAGCCCGAGCATTTCCAGTATTTTATTAACAGGTCCATTATAGGAAAAAAAGGTACGGAATAAAGTTCCTACTATTACAACAGAAAATACACTGGGCAGCAGAAATGCTACCTTGAAAAATTTCCCCATCTTTACGCCATCGAAAATGAGAATGGCAATAAAAAGCGGAACTAAAGTAGACAATGGAATTCCCAGCAGTGACATATAAATGTTGTTCCAGACCACTTTCCGAAATTCCTGGGAGGTAAACGCTTCTATATAATTCTGCAAGCCAACCCATTGCGCCGGATTAATCCCATCATAATCGGTAAGACTGGTAAAAAAAGAATATATAATGGGATACCCCATAAATACCACCAGGAATACAATAGCCGGTAACGTCAGTGAGAATCTCTTGATTCCCTCTCTTTGCAGCCGTTTCTCTCGTATTCGATTTAAACTTTCAGTTTCTGATTTACTGCTCAAAAATGCTCCCCCTTTCTCTTTCGCTCTTTATAAATATCAAATTCTTTATGCTAACGATTATAGGGGGCAGACAGCTTGAAGAAAATGAAGTATTCCATTACCAACTGTTCTTTTTATGCAAAATTAGTATAATATGACAATAAAATTCGCATAAAAAGACATAAAATCACACAATAATCACAAATTAAAACATGTAAGAGAAGATTTAGAACATTTTAGTAAGCAGAAAGTTCTGCGATAATAAAAGCACAAAGATATTCGAAACGAAATGAAAATCAAACAGCAAGGAGGATGAAAAATGAGAAAACCAATGTACAAAGTACTATCCACATTACTGGCTCTTACCATGGCTGTTTCTCTGTCTGCCTGTGGCTCCGGCAGCGAAAACAGCCAGGACCAGAACAGCACAGAAAATGACGGCGAACCGGTCGAACTGGTATTGTGGCACCCTGCCTCATTTGTGTATGGTGACGGTGAACAGAAACCGGAAGACACCTTTGCCGGTCAGGCTATTGCACAATATGAAAAAGAACACAATGTTAAAATAACCATTGTGAGCCAGCCTCAGGACAATTTTGATAATTTGTTTAAAGCTGCCAATATTGCCAAAAACGGACCTGATATCGTATGGCTGTGGCCCGGCTCCATGACTGTGGACTATGCACCTTTCCTGCTTCCTCTCAATGATTACCTGACCGATGACATTATAGACAGCCATTTTGGCTGGGAGCTTGCCAGTGAAGGCTATAATTCCGAAAATACCATTTACGGAATCCCGTTCACTTCCTATATTTATGTAATGTACTATAACAAAGCGCTTTTCCAGGAAGCCGGACTTGCCGAAGATGATATTCCTGAAACCTGGGATGAATTTCTGGAAGTCTGTGAAACTCTGAAACAAGCCGGAATCACCCCCTTTGTCTGCGGCGCCAAAGACGGTTATATTGGTCAATGGGGAATCAGTGCACTGCTGTCTACCATGTTGGGTTCCGATACTTCGCTTGTTTCTTCCGGTGAGCCATTATCAGGCACAGCTTACGAAGAAGCTGCAGCTCTGTGGGCACAGTTAGGCGAGAATGGTTATATCAACGAAGATGCACTCAGCTATGAAGCCAATG
>UQMI01000070.1 GCA_900542045.1 uncultured Blautia sp. | reverse complement strand
TTCTGGAAGGTGCTTATGCGGGGAATACGATCAATGTTTATGGATCGGATCCGGGGGTATGCGCGGCGGCTAACGGAGGAACCCATACGACTTTTGAAGATATTGCCTTCTACCGGGCGGTGCCGGGCGCAATGGTATTTGATCCGGCAGATGGAGTGCAGCTTCGATGGCTTTTGAGAGAATTGCTGGAACAAAAAGGGGTCCACTATATTCGGGCCAATCGGAAAAATGTGCCGACAATTTACAGAGAAGGATCTTCGTTTGAACTGGGAAAAGGAAATGTGATCCGGCCGGGGAAGGATGTGCTGCTGATTTCCATGGGGATCCTGCTGAAAGATGCCCTGGATGCGGCAAAAGAGCTGGAAAAAGATGGGATTTCTGTGGAAGTGGTGGATATGTATTGTTTGAAGCCTCTGGATGACGAACTGATCCGGACAGAAATGCAGGGGAAGAAAGCGGTAGTTACTTTTGAGAATCACAATGTCATCAATGGACTGGGGAGTGCAGTGGCAGCAGTGCTGGCAGAAGAAGGCGCCGGGATTCCTCTGCGTATGGTAGGAGTGGAAGACCGGTTCGGGCAGGTGGGCAGCCTGGAATTTCTGAAACAGGAGTTTGGATTGACGAAAGAGCATGTAGTGCAGGTGATCCGGGAACTCTGTTCTGGAAAGTAAAAGAAAAACGCGGCAAAAAGCAGCATTCGGGAAAAGAGGAAATCCATGGAATGCTGCTTTTTTGCATTAGGGTTTTATGAATTTGAAAATAGTTGTTACCACGCGTCTGTCTGAGGTTCCGCTTTGTGGTACAAGTTTATTGTATCATAGAAACGAAAAAAGTCAATACATAATGTTATAAAATGATAATAAACAATAAAAAGTGACAGGAGGAGCCAGGCACCGGTTTGCTTTACAAATGAAAAAAGTAAATGATATAATATGTTAATAAAATACAGTGGAGGTGCCTATGAATGAAAACGTGGAACCGCGTTTTTTTGAGGAAGAGCGAAAAAAGCTGATCATTAATTATGTTGACCGCCATACGAAGGCCACCGTTGCGGAACTGTGCGAACAGTTTTCTGTATCATCTGCCACTATCAGAAATGATCTGCGGGCTTTGGCGCAGAAAGGGTTGCTGAAACGTACCCATGGCGGCGCGATCTCAAACAAGAACGTGAGTTTTGAACAAGGAAACGTGGAAAAGAGCGTCCGAAGAATTGACGCAAAACGGGCGATTGCCGAAGCGGCACTGGAACACATTCAGGAAGGGGATTCGATTGGACTAGATGCAGGAACCACCACTTATGAATTAGCGAAACTCCTTACGCGCTTCAGTAATCTGGTAGTTGTTACGTATGATATTGGAATTGCAAACTACCTGGAAAATAATACGCAGAACCGCGTGATTATTGCCGGGGGAATGATCCGGAAAAAGTTCAATTATACGGTGGGTGAGATGGCTTTGACAACATTAGAGAGGCTGAACATCGACACCTTCTTTTTATCTGTGAACGGGATCAGTCTGGAAAAGGGCGTCAGTACGCCGGATATTGAAACCAGTCGCTTGAAAAGGATCATGATGCAGAATTCCGGGAAGACCATACTCCTGGCAGATAGTACAAAGGCGGATAATATATCGTTTGTCAGTTTTGCCGGAGTCAATGATCTGGACGAATTTATTACGGATTCAGATGTCAGCAGCGAATTTGTGGCTGGTCTGGAGCAGAAGAATGTACAGGTGCGGGTAGTGGATTACGTGGAGAAGAAGGACGAGAAATAAGAGCGGTTATGGCAATTTCGGAAAGATAATGAAAAAAACTGCCGGCTGGAATATGAAATATTCATCATATTCCGGCTGGCAGTTTTCTGCAGAGAAGAAAATGTGCGTAAACTCTTTTGCGGGATGTATTGTGGAAAACAGGATCGCATTTGGAAAACGTTATTTGGCTGTACCAAAAGCGGTTTTCAGGAAAATCAGAGATTGGCGGATATCTTCGTCCAGTTTTGCTTCATCAGCGTTGTCTGACAAATCTCTCCACACACGGATTTCTTTGCCTACAGTTCCGCCCATGCGGACAAAAGGTTCCATAACTACACAGCCATTGTAATGGATATCGTGTAATGCCTGACCGATTTCAGCCCAGGGCATTCTGCCTTTGCCTGGCACTTTTCTGTTGCATTCGCCAATGTGGAAATGCCCCAGATAGCTGCCGGTGTTTCGAATTGCATCTCCAAAATTGTCCTCTTCAATATTCATATGAAAGGCATCCAACATAACTTTTACATTGTCTTTATTCACGTCTTTTACAAATTGTGTGGCTTCTGCGGCATCATTGAAAAGATAATGCTCGAAACGATTTACAGTTTCCAATGCGAGAGTAATCTGATAAGGAGCAGCATAATCTGCTAATTCACGAACGCTTTTCAGGCTGATTTCTCTGGCTTTTTCTTTGTCAAATGGAAGGCTGTAATCTACAGGCCAATAGGCGTAGATAATGCCTCCGATCAAATGGATATCGGCTTTATACAGGGCGTCCAGAATCTGTTTCATATAATTTAGTCCTTTTTGTCTGGTTTCTTCGTTTTCAGAAGAAACATCTTTGTCTTTTGGCAGGCCTATGCATGCAGTCAATGTGAGGCCGCAATTCTTAGCGGTCTCTTTCAATTCTTCTAACTGATTATCTGTCATTTGGACAATACCGGCGGCAGAAACCTCCAAAACATCAAATCCGAGTTCGGAAACCTTATGGCAGTATTTGATGTAGTCTGCTTCCCATTCTTTTTCCCAATAAGCGAAATATGTACCGAATTTCATAAGATAACCCTCCTTTGCATTTGCATTGACAATATAATAACACAATATCACGAATGAAAATAAATGTCAATAAAACATAATTATGTAAAAATAAACAAAAAAATAGACAAAAAATCATATAAAAAATAATCTAAAAATCTGTAAATTATGTTGACAATGCACAAATCAAATGATACTATGATAAAAAATGAAAATAAATGAGAAAAACACAGAAAAAATCGAGGGAGGGAAAAGGATGAAGTTCGGCACTTTGTATGCATACTGGGGAAATGAATGGAAATGCGATTACCGGGAGATTGCTGAAAGGGTGAAGGGAATCGGGTTTGATATTCTGGAAGTAGGCGCAGATCATTTAACCAAAATGTCAAATGCGCAGTTGGATGAGTTGAAAGCAGTTTCGAAAGATTTAGATTTAATTCTGACAGCAAATATAGGTCCGGCAAAAGATAAAGATGTGGCTTCTGCAGATCCCCAAATCCGGGAAGCGGGAATCGCATACCTGACTTCGATTATGAAAGCAATGGACCGGATTGATTCCCGTTCGATTGTAGGGGTAATGTACTCATACTGGCCTTGTGATTTTCAGGATGTGGATAAACCAGCTGCGTGGGACAGAGGAGTACAGAGCGTGAAACGTCTGTGTAAAGTAGCAGAGGACCTGGGAATTGAATATTGCATGGAAGTGGTAAACCGTTTTGAGACATTTATTCTGAATACAGCAGCAGAAGGAGTGCAGTATTGCAAAGATGTGGATAGTAAAGCGTGTAAATTGCTGATGGATACGTTCCATATGAATATTGAGGAAGATAATATTGCAGATGGATTTCGCACTGCGGGAGATTATCTGGGACATATACATGTGGGAGAAGGAAATCGGCGTTTGCCGGGACAGGGACATCTTCCCTGGGATGAGATAGGAAAAGCTCTCCGAGAAATCCATTATGACAAAGGCGTGGTTATGGAGCCTTTTGTACTTCCAGGCGGAGGCGTTGGTCGTGATATTAAAGTATGGCGTGATCTCAGCGAGGGAGCTGATGAAGCAAAACTGACTGCAGATATGAAAGAGTCTCTCCAGTTTCTGAAAAAGAAATTCCTGGAAGCGGAATAAGGCGATGTGATTGACTGCGGAGGTGTTGAAAGAGAATGAAAAGGCTGGAAGGAAAGGTATGCATAGTTACTGGCGGTACATCGGGCATTGGCAAGGCGATATGCTTGGAGTTTCTGACAGAAGGTGGGTTCGTAGCTGTATTTGACGTATCAGGAGAAAACGGAAGAAAAATGGAAGAGGAATTGGAGAAAACAGGAAAGCAGTTCCAATTTGTGAAAATGGATGTGACTTCAGAAGAACAGTGGATCAATGCCGTGAAGAAAGTGCAGGAGAGATACGGGCATGTGGATGTTCTGGTAAATTGCGCAGGAATTTTCCAGGGCGGAAAAACAGGCGAGACGGATTTTGCGGTGTTCCAGAAGATTATGGATGTGAATGTCAATGGCGTTTTTCTGGGGATGAAAGCAGTGCTTCCTGTCATGTGTGGTCAGAAATCGGGCAATATAGTAAACATTGCATCAGAAGCTGGAATTGCTGCAATTCCGGAGCAGGTAGCTTATAACACTTCGAAAGCAGCGGTGATCATGCTGACGAAAAGTACAGCTGTGGATTATGCGATCAAGAAAATCCGCGTGAATTGTATCTGCCCTGGCAGGGTACATACAGAGTTGGTGCAGAGAATTTTAGATCAGGCGGAAGATTATGATACGCAGTACAAAATCATGTCAGAAGACAGACCTATGATGCATATGGGGAAACCGGAAGATATTGCGAAGGGAGCGGTTTATCTGGCCAGTGATGAAGCCTCTTATGCAACAGGAACCGTGCTGAGTATTGATGGGGGATATGTTTGTCCGTAAAAGGACTTCATATAAGAGCGATACTATATTTAGAGAGAAGGAGGAAGAATGAATGAAAAGAAAAATGGTATCCGCATTATTAGCAGCAACATTGGTAATGACTGCGCTTGCAGGATGTGGGGGCGGCAGTGACAGTACTGCAAGTGAAAGCGATACTGCTGCAGAGGCTACGGGGGAAGCAGAAGCTGATGACAGTGCCGCAGAGGAGTCTACGGATACTGCAGATGAAGCAGCGGATGAAGAAGCAACAGCAGATGCATCCGGAAACATCTCTGTAAAAGTCGGCTGGGCTCCGCCGGATGTAACAGGTGTGTTTGCTACAGCAGAAGATAATATGAATAAGGCTATTGAAGATGCAAAACAGTATGGAATTGATGTAGAACTGACTACAATTGCTTCTCCTGATGAGACACAGGTGGAAAACCAGGTAAGATCATTGGAAAATCTGATCCAGTCGGGTATGGACATGATCATTTGCTCTCCCGGATCTTTTGATGCGGTAAGTCAGACTTTGTATGATGCAGTGGATCAGGGGATTGAACTTATTTTGGTAAATGTAGCTGCAGATGAAGTTCCGGATGATCTGGACTGTACAATTATCGGTTTCGATAATACTGAAGCAGGAACGGTTTCCGGTTATGCGATGCTGGATCAGCTGGGAGGACCTGGCGTTGTTGAGCCGGGTGAGCAGGTAGAAGTGGCAGAAGACGAGTGGCTTGATCTGGAATGGTGGGAAGATCTGTATGCAGATTTTGACTACAGTAGTATCGAAGGAAAAGTTGCTGTTATTGGCGGAATTGAAGGCTCTATTTATTCCAATAACCGACTGGCTGGTTTTAACAGCGTAATGGATAAGTGTGAAAATGTGGAAGTGGTAGACACTCTGTATGCAGACTGGGCTCGTGAAGCCGGAACAAGTGCAGCAGAAAACATCCTGCAGGCAAATCCGGAATTGGATGCAATCTGGAGTGCTTCTTCTGAAATGACCATGGGCGCTGTAACGGCAGTAAGCAATCTGAATCGAACAGAAGTGCTGATTTCTGGTAATGACGGAACAGAAGAAACTGTGGATGCTATTAGAAATGGTCAGATTGTAACAGAAACCTGGCATGGATTCCCTGAATGGGGATGGTATGGCATTCAGTATGCAGTTATGTTGGCTACCGGTCAGGGAGATGATGTTCCTGATTTCTATGATATTTGCCCGCGGACAGAATATGCAGGCAATGCGGATCAGTTCTATCCAGATACGAAGCTGGATGCAATTCCTTGGGAAGATATTATAGCAAACGCAAGCTGATAGACAGACAGAAAATGTATGTGGCCTCAGAGTTTTTCTGAGGCCACTGAACAAGGAAAGGGAGAGAAACCATGAGCAATGCAGTTTTGGAGATGAAGCACATTAAGAAAAGCTTCGGTGCAACAAAGGCGTTGAATGATGTGAGCTTTACAGTGTATCCGGGCGAAGTGCATATGCTGCTGGGAGAAAATGGAGCTGGAAAATCCACATTGATGAAAATTCTGGCCGGTTCTCTTCAGGCAGACAGCGGCCAAATTTTTTGGGAAGGGAAAGAGGTTTTGATCAAAACTCCTTCTATTGCTCATCAGCTGGGGATCGGTATGGTTTATCAGGAGCTTGCCCTGGTAGAACAGATGAATGTAATGGAAAATGTTTTGATGGGGAATGTTCCCAGAATTGGAAATACATTATTTATTGATTGGAAAAAAGCAGAGGAGAAATCGAAAGAGATTTTGAATCGTGTGGGACTTGGCGGAATTGATATTCGAAAAAGGTTATCGGAGTTTACGTTGGGGATCCGTCAGTTAATAGAAATTGCCAAGGCGCTGTCCAGAGATGCGAAACTCTTGATTTTGGATGAGCCGACTTCGGCATTGACAGACACGGAAGTAAATACACTGTTTGATATTATTGAGAATCTGAAGAAGCAGGGTGTAGCATTTATCTTTATTACACACAAAATGGAAGAGGTATTTCGGATTGGAAATTCTGTCAGTATTTTACGTGATGGGGATAAAATTGGTGAGACAAAATCGATAAATGAAGTAAATGAGGATGAAATGATACATGACATGGTGGGACGTGTTATTACAGATTTTTATCCCAAAGAGAGAAATGCTACCAAAGAAGTGCTTCTTGAGGTGAAAGGGCTTTCGGATGATAAGAATTTCCATGATGTGAGTTTTCATGTCAATAAGGGAGAGGTTCTTGGTATTGCCGGATTGGTAGGCAGCGGTTCTACAGAGATGATGGAAGCATTATTTGGACTGCGTCCCTACACAAGAGGAACTATTGTTTTTGATGGAAAGGAAAGAAATCATGCCACGCCAAAGGCATCTCTGCAGGATGGGATAGGTATGCTGACGAAAAGCAGGCAGTCTAGCCTGTTGCTGCATATGCCGATTTATCAGAATGTTACCGTTTCGAATACAAAAGACTTTGTGACGGGAAAAATATTCCGATTAAAGAAGAAGGAGCTGGAGGCTGGTGAGAAATATAAAGAGAAACTTCAGCTGCATACAAGAACTATTACACTTAATGCGGGAAGTTTGAGTGGTGGTAACCAGCAGAAGGTGGTAATTGCAAAACTTCTGTGTGCAAATTGCAAACTATTTATCATGGACGATCCCACCAGAGGAATTGATGTGGGGGCAAAGGTAGAAGTCTATAATATTCTTAATGAATTGACCAGAAATGGCTGCGGAGTCATTTTGATTTCTTCTGAGATGCCAGAACTGATCAGTATGTCAGATAGGATTATTGTGGCCCGCAGAGGAACCATATCCGGAGAGCTGGAAGCAGAAGAATGTACCCAGGAAAAGGTTATGAAGAAAATTGCAGGAGGGACGGACAATGAGTGATAAAACAGGAACAAAAGGTAAGTTAGGAGATGTGTTACGAAAAGGCAGTCCGATATTAATTTTTCTGGTACTGTTTATTGTGCTATCAATTTTGAGTCCCAATTTTCTTACATGGTCAACGATCATGAATATCCTGAGACAGTCGGCTGTACTGGGAATTTTGGCTGTTGGACAGGCGTTGGTAATTATGTCTGGCGGAATTGATCTTTCTGTTGGCGCAATGATGGCTTTTGGCGGCTGTGTGATGGCGGTAGCTAATACACAATGGGGGCTTCCTCCGGTTGTCTGCATTTTATTAGGCATTTTGCTGGCAGTACTGATTGGTTTATTGAATGGTATTTTGACGGCAAAGGTTGGTCTGTTTGACTTTATTGCTACACTGGGTACGCAGACGGCGGCAAGTGGTCTTGCGCTGCTTACGACAGGGGGACTTCCGATTTCGGGTATGGATGAGTCCATGACGAGATTGGGAGGAAGGGCAATGTCGATTGGTATTCCCTATTCTGCATTTATTTTTCTGCTGGTTTTGGTTGTAGGCTGGGTTCTGTTGGAAAAAACAACTTTTGGCCGGAATGTGCTGGCGATTGGCGGAAATAAAGAAGCGGCGAGAGTATCTGGTATACGGGTAGATCGAACCAAAATTATGGCGAATGTGCTGTCTGGTGTGTTTGCGGGTATCGCGGGATTTGTTTTGATCGGTCGTCTGAATTCTGGAAACGCTCTGATGGGTACGAACTATGAGCTGAATTCCATTGCGGCAGTCGTAATTGGGGGAACCAGTATTAACGGTGGAGAAGGCAGTATGATCGGAACACTGATCGGTGTTCTGACAATGGGTACTCTACAGTGCGGCATGGATTTGCTGGGAGCTTCTTCAGCATGGCAGAAAATTATCCTTGGTGTGGTAATCGTCGGTGTAGTAACTATGGATAATTTCAGAAGGAAGAAAGTTGCACAGTAAAACGGGGGAAATATGGAGATAAAAGCGATCGATCATATTACTGTTAATGTAAAAGATCTGGAAAAAACAAAGTATTTTTATGGGGAACTTCTGGGGCTGTCTCCGCTTCCTGTGGTCACGATTCCCGGAGTGCAAAAGGTATATTATTATGCTTTGCCAGGAGGAGTGCGGCTGGAGTTAATTGATTATGAAGAAAGACTGCCGGTATCCAGACAGAGTGAAATGGCACCTGGCTCCTGCAGGCATTTTGCCTTTGAAACAGAAGATATACGCAAATTGGAGAAGAAGTTCAATGAAGCCGGGTATTATTTTCACTATCCCATTCAGTATTCAGATGATTTTAAGTGTACTCATGGACTGATTTTTGATCCCAATGGATTTGAGTTAGAGTTTGTACAGTATTAGGAGGTGTTTGCATGTTTTTGCAGGAATATTTTGGGCTGGACGGAAAAACTGTTTTGGTAACCGGGGGCAATCGGGGGATTGGACAGGAGGTATCAGTGGATCTTGCAAAAGCGGGAGCCAGGATTGCTGTTTTTTCCAGATCGGGAGCGGAAGAAACCGTAAAAAAGATCAGAGATTCTGGAGGGGAAGCACAGAGCTTCCTGGTAGATGTACAATCGGAAGAAAGTATAAAGAATGGTGTTGCTCGGGTGATCCAAGTGTTTGGCAAAATTGATGTGCTGTTTAATAACGCTGGTATTACTATCCATAAAACTGTGCTGGATGCAGATTATCAGGATTGGGAAAAAATTCTGAAAACAAATCTGCTTGGAGAGATGATGGTAGCAAAAGAGGTTGCCAAGCATATGATTTCGGAAGGGATTAAAGGAAGTATTATTAATATGGGGTCTATGTCGGGAACCATTGTGAATGTGCCTCAGATGCAGACATTATATAATGTATCGAAAGCGGCAGTGATTCATATGACGAAAAGTCTGGCGGTGGAATGGGCTGGGTATGGAATTCGTGTGAACTGTTTGAGTCCGGGCTATATTGCCACTGATATGTCTGTAAATGTGGATGAAAAATTAAAAGAGCAATGGATGAAAATGGTTCCCATGCATCGTATGGGCAAACCATCGGAACTAAGTGGGGCTGTAATCTTTTTGGCGTGTGATGGGGCAGGTTATACAACGGGCTGTAATCTTGTGGTAGACGGTGGTTATACATGTCTATAAAATAGAGACGGCTACGGTTTTTTGCGGGAGGACATGGGTCGGAAAAGCTGCCTGCTATCATAATGAATAGCGTTTATGACAGGACGATGAAAATATTATAGTGTATTTATGAGAAAGCTATCATCTGTTGCTTTTGGATGATAGCTTTTCATGAATGGAACAAATGATGGCTGAAAGAAAGAAAAGTGAGGTGCCTATGTCTGAGAATATTGAAAAAAGATATTTTGAGGAAGAAAGAAAAAATCTGATTGTGGAATATATAGACAGAAATACCAAAGCTACTGTGCCGGAGCTTTGCACGGAATTTTCTGTCTCTTCTGCAACCATAAGAAATGACCTGCGCACATTGGCCGAAAGAGGACTGATCAAGCGAACTCATGGTGGAGCCATTTCTATCCAGAATGTTAGCTATGAGCAGGAAACCAGAGAAAAAAGCGTGAAAAACGTGGAGGCGAAGAACGCCATTGCCCAGGCAGCTCTGGAATTTATTCATGAGGGGGATTCCATATGCCTGGATGCAGGGACCACTATGTACAAACTGGCGGAAAAGCTGGTGGCATTTCAGGAATTGACGGTTGTCACCTATGATATAGGAATTGCGCATTTTCTGGAAAACCATACGAAAAACCGGGTTATCATAGCGGGCGGGATGATCCGAAAGAAGTTTAACTACACGGTGGGAGAGATGGCCCTTGCAGTGCTGGAAAAGCTGAATGTGGATACGTTTTTTCTGACGGCTAATGGCGTCTGCCTGCAGAAAGGGCTGAGTACGCCGGATATTGAAACCAGCCGTCTGAAGAAAGCCATGATTCATAATTCCAATACGACAATTTTGCTGGCGGACAGTACGAAAGTGGATAATGTATCTTTTGCCAGGTTTGCGGGACTTGAGGACATTGATGTGGTGATCACAGATCAGGATGCAAATGCCGCCTTTACCAAAGGGGTGGAGCGACAGGAGATTTGTCTGAAGGTAGTCAAATACCGGGGAAAAAAATAACAGGGAAAAAGCGTGAAAAACCATTGACAACTGCGGATAAAAATGCTATTGTGAAAGCAAATAATAACAAACAACAAAAAATAAAACAAAATAATAGTAAAAAACAATTATGCATCCAAGGGAGGAAAAGAAAATGGTAAATGGTAAGTTAGGTATTTGCGTCATTGGAGCGGGACGTGCCGGAATGATCCACGCTACAAATTTTGCTAAAAATGTACCGAATGCACAGCTGGTAGCAGTTTCAGATCCAGTAGAGGAAGCAGCTAAGAAAGGTGCAGAGCAGCTGGGACTGGATACCTACTATTTAAGCGAAGATCAGGCTCTGAATGATGACCGGATTGATGCTTATGTTATCGTATCTCCTACAAAATTCCACGTAAGTATCGCTACAAAGATTGCAAATGCCAAGAAGCATATTTTCTGTGAAAAGCCCATGGCTATGAATGAGGCAGAGTGTGATGAGATGATCGCCGCAGCAGAAGCAAATAATATTAAGCTGCAGCTTGGTTTCATGAGAAGATTCGATGCCGGATTTATGCAGGCAAAGGAAAGGATTGACGCCGGAGAGATCGGTGATGTGGTAATGGTTCGTTCCAACACGAGAGGCCCCAGTGTTCCAAGACCCTGGATGTATGATTTGAAGAAGAGCAATGGACCTCTGGCAGAAGTGAACAGCCACGACATCGATACCATGAGATGGTTTACCGGAAGTGAATTCAAGACGGTATATGCCATTGGCGGTAATTATCGCTGTGAAGATGCCAAAGCAGAATTTCCTGATTTCTATGACAACGTGGTGATGGTGGCATCTTTTGAGAATGGTATGCAGGGAATGCTGGACGGCGCTCAGGGAGTTGGCTATGGATACGATGCTAAGGTAGAAATCCTGGGAACCAAAGGCTGCATTAAGATTGGGGACCTGAAAGGTGCAGAAGTGGTGACCTACAGCTCTGAGACAAAGCAGGCAACTTACCCGATCGTGAAAAGCTGGATGAATCTGTTCAAAGATGCCTATCTGCGTGAAGATATGGCGTTTGTAGATGCCATTTTGAATGATACGACTCCAAAGGTAACCGGACATGATGGAAAAATGGCAGTAAAAGTTGTAAATGCAGGAAATATTTCCATTGTGGAGAAGAGAATCGTTACATTATAAAAAGGGGAGTAGAATCATGAAAGCAGCATTACTTTATGGAAAAGAAGATATGAGACTGGAAGAGCGTCCGATTCCGGAAATCAATGACAATGAGGTACTGGTTCGCATCAAAAGCGCAGCTATCTGTGGAACTGACGTTCGTATGTACAGAAACGGCGTAAAAAATGTGGATGAGAATCATCCTTTGATCATTGGTCATGAGATGGCCGGTGTGATTGAAAAAGTCGGAAAAAATGTTACGGCCTACACACCGGGAACCAGAGTGGCAGTAGCTCCGAATATGGGCTGCGGTATCTGCGATGACTGTATCCGCGGAAATTCTCATATGTGTAAAGATTATCGCGCACTGGGCGTAACTATCGACGGCGGCTTTGCAGAATATGTAAAAGTTCCGGAAGTAGCTGTGAGAGCCGGAAATCTGATTCCTATGGAGGATCATGTATCCTTTGCGGAAGCAGCTATTACAGAAGCGCTTTCCTGTGTATATAATGGAAGCCAGCAGTGCAACATTCGTCCCGGTGACTATGCCCTGATTATTGGCGCAGGCCCCATTGGCATTATGCATGCCATGTTCGCAAAAATGGCGGGGGCCACAAAAGTAATCATTAATGATATTGCAGAGAACAGACTGGAGCTGTGCAAGGAAATTGATCCCTCCTTTATTACTGTGAAAGATGATGTGATTAACTTTGTTATGAAAGAAACCAAGGGTCATGGCGTGGATGCAGTGATCACTGCCTGCCCGGTTCCGGCAGCTCAGCAGACAGCTCTGGAAGTGGCAGCTAATTACGGTCGTATCTGCTTCTTCGGCGGACTTCCGGAAGACCGCAAGATGGTTCCCCTGAATACAAATCTGATTCATTACAAACAGCTGATCTGTACGGGCACCACCAGAGCCAGCTTAAGACAGTTCAAAGAATCGCTGGGATTTGTATCTGCAGGCATTATCAACGTGAAGAAATTGATTACCGCAGAATTCCCACTGGCTGAGATCGATAAGGGCTTTGAGAAAGCCATCGCAGCAGAGGGACTGAAGAATGTTATCAATATGGACTAAATAAAAGAATACCTTCATGAACGGGATTTCAGGCGGAAGGGAAATGACATTTGAAAAAGAAATCTCTGGGAGAAGGTGTGTGAAAAAAACAGGGAGGCAGCCTGGGGCGGCCTTCCTGTGTGCTATACCGGAGCGGATGCTGCGGGAAAGCTGCGGTCAGGCGGGAAAAGCCAGCTGTACGGACAGGATGGATGTTCATCCAACTGGCTGCCGGGCCGAAAATAAGTGAGAATACGGAGAGGAGTAGTGCCTATATGACAAATGAAGTTCTTTTTATGACGGTGGATTTGGGGACGAGTTTTATCAAAGCCGGGGTTTATGATACGGAAAGCAATTGTATCGTGAATGCCAGCGAACCGGTAAAAGAAGAACGGCCGAGACCAGGAGTTTTTATCCAGCGGGGCGAAGAAATTTTTGAAGCAGTGCTGCGCTGCATCAAGAAAGGAACGGAGCAGCTGGGAGACCGGGCAGCCAATGTGGCGGCAATGGCGTTTACCGGACAGATGGCTGGCTTTATGGCAGTGGATAAGGACTGGAATGATGTGACCACCTGGTCCTGTTCTGTAGATACCCGGTTTGTGCCGTTTGCAGACAGACAAATGAAGGAATTTGCAGAGGATTTTCTGGAGATCAGCGGAACCAATGCACCGCAGATGTGTTCCAAGTTCGAGTGGTTCTGCCATGATTTCCCGGAAGAGGCCAAACGCATTGCCAAATGTGTGATGATCAGCGGATATGTGCTGGGAAAACTGGGACAGATTCCCATTGAAGAGGCGGAAATTGACGGATCTCTGATCGCCTGGTCCGGTATGGCAGACATTCGGAAGGCACAGTGGTCAGATGTGCTCTGTGAGAAACTGGGCATGGACAAGAAATATCTGCCGAAGATCGTGGATTCCAGTGCAGTATGCGGAACCCTATGTGAAGAAATGGCCAGGATCACCGGATTAAAGAGCGGTATTCCGCTGGTGGCAGGAGCAGGTGACAAGGTAGCAGGCTGTGTAGGCGCAGGGATTCTGAATATCGGAGATATGATCTTTGAGGCCGGTTCTTATGGCGGATTCAGCTGTACAGTGGAAGATTATCGTCCGGACCGGGAAGAGCATTATTTTGACGGGATCATTGGACCTTCCACGAAGACCATGTATGCACACAAATATATTTCCGGATCCGGAATTTCTCTGGACTGGTTTGCTGATACGTTTGCCACATCCAAA
>UQMI01000069.1 GCA_900542045.1 uncultured Blautia sp. | reverse complement strand
TATATAAAGAATTCATGCTGTATGCGATTGGCAGGAATATCATGAAATACCATCGTTTTTTGCATCATGAAATCGAGAAATACGAAGGGAAAAAGGAACAGGAAACCGCTTAAGTGATGGAGCGCCCCTTACAATCCAGAACAGGGGATTTTTGCGCCCTAAAATACGAGGGATTAAAAAAAAGAGACAGTCCGACAGAGAATTCAGTTTCTAAAAAAATCCGAATTCTTTGGGATTGTCTCTTTCCTGCGTATCAGGGGTTAAAATCCGGTATTAACCGACTTCCCCTTTCTGTTATAGAGGAATTTTTATCATATGGTTTTAGCGATTTACAATGAACGGGCAGTCGTTTCCGGACAATACATCAATCAGATTTTTCACGGAAGCGTTTGCCATATTCTGCGTAGCCTCTTTGGTGTGAGCGCCGGTATGCGGTGTGGCGATCACAGTTGGGAATTCGAATAATTTGGAATCCTTGGGAGGTTCTACTTCAAAAGCATCCAGTCCAAGGCCGGCAATCTTGCCGCTTTTGAGACCTTCATAAGCAGCGTCTTCATCAATGATGCCTCCTCTGGAAGCGTTGACAAGAATGACGCCGTCTTTCATGCGAGCGATGGAATCTTTATCGATCATGTGCCGTGTCTGATCATTTAACGGCAGATGCAGACTGATCACATTGGACTGTTCGATCACTTCATCATAGGTGCAGTTGCCGATGTTATTTTCTTTGCAGTATGCGTCATTGATGAACGGGTCATAGGCAATGACATTCATGCCGAATCCCTGTGCGCAGCGGGCAACAACCTTGCCGATGGCGCCCAGTCCCATGATACCCAGAGTTTTTCCTTTTAACTCGATTCCAGTAGAACGAACCCATTCTCCCTTGCGGGTCATTTCATTGAGGTAAGGAATGTTTCTGGCGGCAGCCATGATCAGGCCGAATGCCAGTTCTCCTACTGCCTGGGCATTCACACCGGGGGTATTGGTCACAACGATGCCATGCTCTTTGGCAGCCTGGATATCTACCCTGTCGTAGCCGGCTCCATAGCGGGATACAACTTTCAGGTTGGGGCATGCAGCCAGAACCTTTGCAGTAACATCATCCAGTCCGGCAATATATCCATCACAGTCCTGCAGCAGAGGGATCAGCTCATCCTCTGTCAGAGGTCTTCCGGTGGAGTTGAAAACCAGATCTGTGGTAAATTTCTGTAAAGTCTCCAGAGCCTCAGCATTTTTTCCGGGCTGAAGAGAGGTTGGAGTAACTAAAATTTTCATGATTTGTCCTTTCCTGCAGTCTGCAGTCTGGAATTATTTTACCAGGCTTACTGCCTCTGCTGTTAATTTGCGGATTTCTTCGAAATTGCCTTCTTTTACAAAGGAATCTTTTACCATCCAGCTGCCTCCGCAGGCGATGATCTTGTCAAAAGCCAGGAAGTCCTGGATGTTGCTGGCATTTACGCCGCCGGTGGGCATGAATTTCATGCTTGGGAACGGAGCAGCCAGAGCTTTGATGGTATCCAGTCCGCCGTACTGTTTAGCCGGGAAGAATTTTACAACCTTCAGGCCATACTCCATTGCGGCCATTACTTCGGTAGGAGTACAGGTTCCAGGGAATACCAGTACATTATTATCAATTGCAAATTCGGTTACTTTGGAGGAAAATCCGGGAGAAACCAGGAATTTGGCGCCGGCATCCAGAGCGCGTTTTGCCTGCTCTACATTTACAACGGTTCCGGCTCCAACCAGCATTTCCGGAAATTCTTTTACAGCGATTCGGATGGACTCTTCCGCAGCATCTGTACGGAAGGTAATCTCTGCAACGGGAAGACCGCCTGCACAAAGTGCTTCACACAGAGGTTTCGCGTCCTCTACGCGGTCCAGTTTTACAACGGGAACAATTTTTTTCTCGGCAACCTGTGCCAGTAATTCATTCTGTGACATAATAAACTCTCCTTTTCAATCAGTGAATACGTGAACGCAATTATCATGAGATATTTTCCGGATCTGGGCATCTGTCACACCGGCTTCTTTCAGGGCGGGAAGGAAGACAGTGAGAATATAGTCCAGTCCGACAGCGTCCGGAGTATAGCTTTTCAGTCGGGCGGCTGTGGTATCCAGCGAGAACAGAAGCTGGTCTTCGTAACCATGATCCAGCAAGGTTCTGAACAGCTGTACTTCGTCTTCATCACTATGATACTTGAAACGGCCGATCGTGTCAAACTCTAATGTGATCCCCTGCTCCAAAAACTGCGTATAATACGAAAGATCTTCCACAGACCGGTCCATATGACAGAAAATGATCCGTTTGGCCGGCACACCCAGCTCCAGAAGGAAAGCCAGAAGTTCATCCGGACGGGACTTCTGCTCGATATGTACCATCAGAGGAACATCTGCGGTGATGGAAGCCCGTGCAGCCGCAGTAAACAGTTTGCGGTAGACCGGCGTGAGGCCTTCGGTATCCAGGGCAGTTTTTACAATGCCTGCGCAAAAAGGAGCTGTGGTATCATGGAAGGTATGGTCGATATCGGTGTACATTCCTTCTGTCAGTTCATGAACGTAGAAGTTATATAAGAATTCTTCATCAGCGGTATAGAGCCAGTGGTCTTCCGGGTAAAAGATCAGTTTGTGAAATCCGGTGGAAGCAATAATATTCAGACCGGAAGCTTCTGCAATCTTATGCAGTGCGCTCTCCATACGGTTGCAGCCGCCGGGCTGGGCTTCGATGATGGTCTTGCCGCCTGCCTGGCGAAACAGAAGCGCTTCCTGGGTGCTTTTCTCCACATCTTCCATGCACAGGGCCGGATTGCGTTCAAAGGAAACGCCCTTACTGAGCATCAGATGCTCATGACAGTGACAGAATCCCAGATTTTCGGGATTCTGTCTGCCAAGTACGGTAGTAATTGTTTTCATAAGATTATTTCCATTTCGGGTTGTCTACAATTGCAGCTTTTCCGTCTTTTTTCACGACCATCTTGTGATAGCCTTTTTCTTCGATGGTGCCATAGTCATGGCCTGCGTCTGCGGCAAAGGTAAAGAACATAACCAGAGGTTTGTCTCCTGTATTTACAGAACGATGTGCATATCTGCGGGGTACGTAGACAGCTTCTCCTTTCTTCAGAGGCATTTCAATGGTGTCGCCTTCCGGATTTTCCATTACCATGTATCCTTCGCCGTCCAGAGTATAATAAACTTCTGCGGTGGCCAGCTGGGTATGGAAATGTCCTTTGGTCATGAAATACTCATCGCCAACGGTTCCCGGATACAGGATCGTGGTTCCGAATAACAGGTCGCCGGCTCTTTCCGGGCAGCCCAGTTCATAGAATTCATATACGAGTGGATCGTCTGTCTTTAAGATTTCCTCGGCAGCGTCCACATCGTGATACATGTTTTTCATCTGAGAAAGATAACGTTTGCTTGTTTCAGCGGTTTTGGAAAAACCATTGGTCAGGTCAAAATCTACGGCAAAGCTGGTGTCCCAGTTAAAATTATTCATAGGTATACCTCCTGTTAAAATATGGTTTGATATTAGCGGCAAACTGCAGCCATGCTGCAGAACGGAATCTGTTTTTATTTTAGATATTCTGTGCGATCTCACTTAACTTCGGAACATCTTTTAAGATGTTGTCAATATGGAATACTTCGGCAATTACCTGTGTCCAGCCATGGATAAAGTATACCCATCCGGCTTCTACACGAAGGTTTTTCTTTTCGGCCTGTGCCTCAGCCTGATGCAGGAACAGACGCTCGCCGCGGTAGTTCAGCTCCCATACAAGGCTGTCCTGCGGGAATTCGCATGCGTCAGTCAGAGGTGAGCCAGGGCCGTCTTTTCCAAGACCTGTGGCATTAACAACCAGAGAATGGGGCTTTAAGGAAGCCAGGATTGCGTCATTGTCTGCAGGTGCGGGGCCTAATTTGAATTCAAATTTTGTTTTTGGATTTACATTTTCAAGGATTTTCTTTGCGGAATCCAGTCTGGGCTGGCTTCTGTTGGCGATAATGATATGCTTGGGAACATTGTCGCCGAATTTTTCCTGGGTCAGATATACGCTCATGGCTAATGCGCTTCCGCCGGCGCCCATGATCAGTACGTCACCGTCAAAATCAGTCCAGTAATTGGCTGGAACAAAATCTTCCAGAGCCAGACCGCTGGTGATGGGATCCTTTGCATGACCGCAGAGTTTGCCGTCTTTTTTGGAGATAGAGGAAATTTCTCCTAACTGGGTTGCGAAGGGATCCAGATATTCGAACATATCCTTGCAGGCATTGTACAGATCGATCTTGTGGGTGGTAACAAGCGCACCCAGAGAAAGGGGATCGTTTTTAATAAAGTCTACAGCTTCTCTGTATTCTGCCGGATCAGAGTGGGGTTTGAAATCCATTCCTTTGATCACAGCATCTTTTAATCCCAGAGCCTCTGCCCATTTGGGAAATACACGCATGATAGATGAACTTCCGGTTGTCACACCAATGAAGTACATGGTAGGTTGAGTTGCTTTTTCGTACTTGGACATGATTGATTCCTCCCTTGGTATTAGAAAATAAAATAATAGGTAAATATTTCGCGTTTACGGTTCAATTTCCAGCAAACTCATGGTTGCCGGAATTTCATGAGCAGTGTTTACCTTGTCAGCGCCAATGACACAGTCGAAGCAGGAAACGGCAATCTTGCCATTCCATACACAGGGCTCGCCGGGCTGATCCAGTTCCCCATGGAATCCATCGGAATCCGGGCTCTGGGCGATTCTGGTTACTTTGCCGTTTTTGTCAATCTTGGCAATGGCATTTACCACGAAGTCAGCCACATAGATGTTGCCGTATTCGTCAATGGTCATTCCGTCTGTGGAACGGAGGTTGGCAGGATCTTTGGCAAAAGACTCATTGCTTCTGATGCTGCCGTCTTCGTTGAAGGTGATCTTGAATACTTCTCCATCGCCGAAGTTGCCGATGTAAAGGTTTCCTTCGTGATCGAAGACTATACCGTCTACTCCATACTGATCATCCGGATTTTTGGTCTCATAAGTGACAAAAATATTTTTGTCTTCCAATGTGTTGGTAATATGAATGTTTTCGTCGTCCAGATGGAAACGGTACACACAACTTAACAGATTTCCGCTTTCTGTTTTTACATTGACCATAGAACTCTGGGTAACATACATGTAGTCTCCCTTGATACGGATTCCGTTGGGATGCTCCATGCCTTCTGCCACAACTGTTACCTTCTCGATTTCATCTCCGTTCATGCGGACACGAAGGATACGTCCGTTAAATACCAGTTTGGGATCACCACCCCAGCCCTGATTATCCACAATATAGAGATCCCAGTCCGGACCGAAAGCAAGTCCCATGGCGCGTGCTTCGTGTGTCTTCTCATGGAGCGGTACATCAAACCATTTTCTCACATTGCCTTCTTTGTCGATTTTGCAGATACAGCTGGGCTTTGACATGTCAGCGAAATTAGGACACGCCAGAACCAGATTCCCCTCCTGGTCAATTTCCATGCCGTCTGGTGTCGCCACGTACTCTTCCGGCAGAAGTGTCAGTAATTTTGGCGTCTGCATAAAAACCCTCCTTAAAAACCTTTTTTTATTTGCTTTGTCATTACATTATGATGTTTGTACTTATGATTTGATAGTACCACAAAAACTCGAAAATGAAAAGGGTTTTTTGGATTTTGGATAAATTTAATAGTATGACTGATAATTTTTAGATATTTTTTCGAAAGGTCTTTTATTGTCCGGAAAACTGTTGCATGGTATACTACATTCATAAACACATTAAAAAAGTGTTTTTAACAATGCCTGGCAATGACAGAATAAGAAAGCTGCTGTCATAGAAAAGCAGGTGATTCGGAGGAAAAAAATTGAGAAAGCAGAAAGCGAGCAATAACATAGAAGTAAAAAAAATTAACCGAAACCGGGTTTTCCGGTATGTAAATCAGCATGGAAAAATATCACGGCCGGAAATCGCCGAGGCGCTGGGGATGAGTGTGCCTACGGTAATGCAGATGGTCAGCGAATTAGAAGAAGCGGGGCTGCTTATGGAGGCGGGAGAACTGCAGTCCACCGGCGGAAGAAAGGCCAAGGCCATTGCCCCTGTCTGGGATTCCTGTTACGCCATCGGTCTGGATGTGACCAGGAACCATATCGGGCTTCTGGCAACCAACTTATCCGGACAGGTGCTGCGCCATGAAAGGATCTATAAGCCCTTTGTGAATGAAGAAGGGTACTACAGGGAAATCGGTGAGATCCTGGGGCAGTTTCTGGAACAGGCTCAGATCGCGGACAAAAAGATACTGGGAGTCGGGATTTCCATACCCGGGGTGGTGGACAGTGTTCGCAATTGTGTCATTCACTCTCATGTACTGCAGATCAATAATGTGTATGCGGACATTTTTCAAAAATATATTCCTTATCCCTGCACCCTGATCAACGATGCCAATGCGGCAGGGAGTACGGAAGGTCTGGAAGAAGAAGGAGAGACCCGGCACAGGGTATATCTTTCTCTGAGCAACAGCGTGGGAGGCGCGGTGATCTTTTATTCCGGAGGAGAACGGGGAAATCAGAAAAGCGGACTGGGGCATATCTATGTGGGGAATCACTGGAGGAGCGGGGAATTCGGTCATATGGTGATTCATCCGGAGGGAAAAAGGTGCTACTGCGGAAAGAGAGGATGCCTGGATGTTTACTGCTCTGCTCTGCGCCTGGCGGATCTGGCCGGCGGACGCCTGGAAGATTTTTTCGAAGGGCTGGAGAGAGGAGAAGAAGTTCTGTGCAGAGCCTGGGAGGAATATCTGGATGTCCTGGCGGTAGCTGTGGAGAATCTGCATATGGCTTTTGACTGTGATGTAGTGCTTGGCGGCTATGTGGGCAGCTTTATGGAACCTTATATAGAAGATTTCCGTAAGAAAATCGAAAAGAACAATATTTTTGATGATGGAGGTTCTTATGTTAAAGTATGCCGTTACCGGGTGGAGGCATCGGCTTTTGGGGCGGCTTTGTATTATATTGATCAATATGTACGCTCCGTTTAAAAAAATGCATAAAATTTGTTTTTTAATTTTAGTAAAGGATACAAAATTGCCGGGAAATTGTGAAATGAACGGCAAAGGAATTGACAAATGCAAAACAGAGAATTAAAATAGACCTAACTTATTAAAAGTGTTTAATAAAGTTAAATAAAAAGATGAATATAAAGGAGAGTAGAATTATGGAAGGCATGATGAAGGTAGCCGTAATGGAAGGGATTGGCAAGATGGGTCTCACCGAAAGACCGATTCCCACTCCGGCAGACAATGAAGTTCTGGTAAAACTGGATTATGTAGGAATCTGCGGCAGTGATATTCATTATTATGAGACTGGTGCCATCGGTAATTATGTGGTAAAACCCCCCTTTGTGCTTGGACATGAGCCGGGAGGTGTTGTTGTAGAAGTTGGTAAAAATGTATCGCATTTAAAGGTAGGCGATAAAGTGGCTCTGGAACCCGGCACGACCTGCGGGCAGTGTGAATTCTGCCGCAGCGGCAAATACAATCTGTGTCCGGATGTGGTATTCTGGGCAACGCCTCCGGTTGACGGTGTTTTCCAGGAGTATGTAGCCCACGAAGCAGTATTCTGCCACAAACTTCCGGACAACATGGATACCATGGAAGGCGCGCTGATCGAGCCTCTGGCTATTGGTTTTCATGCAGCAAACCGAGGCGGCGCTCACGTTGGACAGACAGCGGTAGTATTTGGTTCCGGCTGTATCGGTCTGGTTTCCATGATGGCGGCAAAGGCCATGGGCGTATCCAAGATGATCGTGGTGGATGTTATGGACAAGCGTCTGGACAAAGCACTGGAGCTGGGTGCTGATTATGTGATCAACGGAGCAAAGGAAGATGCGGTTGCAAAGATCCTGGAACTGACCGGAGGAAAGGGCGCAGATCTGGCTATTGAGACTGCCGGTACAGAAATCACGACCAACCAGGCAATCCAGGCAGTGAAGAAAGGTTCCACTATCGTACTTGTGGGCTATGGCAAGACAGGTATGATCAATACCATGATGAGCCTTGCTCTGGACAAAGAAGTGACTCTGCAGACAATCTTCCGTTCCCGCCACCTGTTCCCCACGGCAATTGAAGCAGTGGCCGCAGGCAAGGTGAATTTAAAAGGAATTGTAACAGATGTATTTGATCTGGATGATATTCAGAATGCCATGGACAAGAGCACTCACGATAAGGCAAATATTGTAAAAGCAGTGGTGAAGATTCACTGACAGGCAGAAACGCCAATGAAGCTGTCTGGCATCTAAAAAAATATAAAAATAACCCGCTGTATGCAGCGGACAGGATGATAAAGGAGGAACAAAATTATGAAAGCAATTGTCTACAGCGCACCAAGAGAATGGGAATTAAAGGAGATTCCGACTCCGGAACCAAAAGCGAATCAGGTACTGATCCGTGTAAAGGGCTGCGGTGTATGCCGTACAGACGCACATATCCATGAAGGCGATTTTATTTCCAGATTTCCACTGACTCCGGGACATGAGTTTACCGGCGAGATCGCGGCTGTTGGTGCCGATGTAAAGGAATTTGCAGTGGGTGACAGAGTGGTTGCAGATAATACGATCCTTTGCGGAGAATGCTATTACTGCCGCCAGGACATGGATCTGTTCTGTGAAGATTTTCTGTCTCTGGGCTGCAACCAGCCAGGAGGTTATGCTGAGTATGTGGTGGTAAATCATGACCATGTATGGAAGATCAGTGATAATGTTACATATGATATGGGATGCTTCGCAGAGCCTCTGGCATGTGCGATCCACGGAATGGATGTAATCCAGCCAAAATGCGGCGATGATATCCTGGTATTCGGCGCCGGTGCCACCGGTATTCTGCTCACACAGCTGCTGAAACACGGCGGGGCAACCAATCTGGTAGTATGTGCTTCCTCTCAGGATAAGCTGGATATGATCGAGAAAAACAAATATGCTACTGACACGGTATTGATGGACAGAAACGATTACAGCAAACATACCAATTATCTGAAAGAAAAATATCCTCACGGATTTGACATCGTTATCGATGCAACCGGAGCACCGGCTGTGATTGAGCAGCTGTTCAACTTCCCGAAACCTACCGGTAAAGTGGTATTCTACGGTGTGGCTCCCAGCGATGCAAAAGTATCCATCAGCCCCTATCAGATCTTTAACCAGGAGCTGAAAGTGCTTGGTTCCTTTGCGCAGGTTTACTGCTTTGAACGCGCAGTGAAATATCTGGAACTGGGTATTGTAAAAGTAGACGATCTGATTGAAAAACACTATACCCTGGATAATTTTGATGAGATGATGGATGATTTCCTGCATAAAAAAGGCCTGAAGAAATTAATTGTAAATCCATAAAAATATAGTTAAAATATGCAAAAAAGAAGAAAAAATTAACAATAGGAGGTGATTTATGACAAGCGTTCTTTGACATATGTTATAAAATTAACGGGAAAATGTTAAAAAATGCGATTGACATTGGCTAAATTACATAATATAATAGCATGTATAAAGATAACAACTTAGTAAAGTTACTATGTAGGTACAAAGTAATGCCAGAAGGCATTGGGTAAAGAGGAAGAAGGTACGTGCGTTACATAATTGCTGAGTGTTATCTGAAATAAGCACACAGATGTGTGCAAAAAGTAATAAGGAGGGTTTACTTATGAAATTGAAAAAAGTGACAGCGCTGTTTCTGGTTTCCGCTATGGTAATTGGTTCCCTGGCTGGATGTACCAAAGACACAACCACTGCTTCTGACGATGCAGCAGCAACAGAAGCTCCTGCCGATGACGCAGCAGCTGACGACGCGGAAGCAACTGACGATGCGGCAGCCGATGATGCAGCAGCAGAAGATACTTCTTCTGACGCAGCAGCAACCGACATTGCAAACTTCAAGATCGATCCTTCTCAGATCCCACAGGAAAAACTGGATACTACACTGTATGTAGCATGCTCCATCCGTGGACTGGAAAATCCGTACATCGCTACCATTGCTGATGGTATGGATATGTTCTGTGAATATCTGGACAGCATCGGACAGAAATATGAGTCTCAGGTACTTGACTCCGGCGGATCCAATGACGTCGAAATTGACAATATGAGACAGTTTGCAGCTAAGGCTGAAGGTAATGCTATCGCATACGCTGACCCCAATGAGTCTGCAATCGCTCCGTCTCTGGCAGAGGCTATGGCTTCCTCCGGTGGATACATCGGAACAGCATGGAATAAGCCGGATGATGTAGAACCGGCTGATTATGATCCGAACTGGGTAATCCATACTTCCGCAGATAACGTTGCAAACGCAAAAGCAACAGCAACAGCTCTGTTTGAGTCCATGGGCGGCTCCGGAAAGATTTTCGTAGTAGAAGGTCTTCTTGGAAATACTGCTAACAATGAGCGTGTAGAAGGTCTGGAGCAGGCTCTGGCTGAGTACCCGGACATCGAAGTAGCTCATCAGGATACAGGTAACTGGAATACAGACGAAGCTCTGACTCTGGTTGAGACTTGGCTGAACGATACACCGGATGTTGGTGGTATCTGGTGCGCAAACGACAACATGGCAACTGGTGTTCTTCAGGCTCTGGATGCTAAGGGACTGAAAGGTGAAGTTGGTGTAACTGGTTGTGACGCTAACACAGATATCATCGAAGGAATCCAGGACGGAAGCGTAACCGCTACTGTTTCCTCCAATGGTTATCTGCAGGGTGGATACACTCTGGCTATCTGCTACGCAGCTTGGACAGGACTGATCGATCCTACCACTCTGCCGGATGAATACAGAAACTTTAAGACACCTGCTATTATCGTTACTGCTGACAATGTAGAAGAGTATGTAGCAGAGTACGTTGACAATATTCCGGAGTATGATTTCTCCGATATCTGGTTCTGTAAAGCAGACTGATAATTTCAAAATTGTTTCACAATGATTAAGAATGTGGGGGCTGAACCCAGTGTCAGCCCCCACATATTGTAAAAAAGCAAAGTTGACACAATATTTGTACAAATTGATTGGAGAGATAGCATGGCAAACAAGAATAATGCAGCTCTGACAATTACAGAGGAATTCGCTGCAAAGGTAAAAGCCGACAATCAAAAAGACCGGATCATGAAATGGGCCCCGGTCGGTGTATTGGTGGCTTTGATTATTGTCTTTACGATATTGAAGGGAACTTCATTTCTGAGCCTCAGCAATCTGGTTGCAATCCTGAATCAGTGGTCTCTGCCCCTGCTGGTGGCTTTGGGTCTGACGTTTGTAATTATGATCGGAAGTATCGACCTTTCCATTGACGGTCTGGTTGGTATGATCGGTTCTCTGGTGGCGGTCTTTGTGGCCAACTCCAAGAACTCTAACAACATGGGTATTTTCGGTCTGGTACTGGCTGTTTTCATAGCAGTAGTGGTGGGATTTCTGATTGGTCTGATCCATGTAAAAGTGAGGATCCCTTCTTTCATGGTTAGTTTTGCATTTATGAATATCTGTACCGGTATTGGTATGCTTTCCTACAGCGGCCGTCCTGCAACCATTCGTGATCCGCTGATGATGGCAATTCCCAAGAGCTCTTTCCTTGGAATTCCGATTATTACCTGGATCGCACTGATTGTTCTGGCAATCTGTTTCTATATTCAGGAGTATACGCCGTTCGGCCGTCATATTTATGCGGTTGGTACCGATGAAACAATTCCCAAGTCAGTGGGTATCAATGTAGATCTTGTAAAAATCAAAGTCTTTACACTGGCAGGTTTCTGTTCCGGTATGGCTGGTATGGTTGGCGCGCTGCGTCTTGGACAGGGACAGGTAGGTATTGGTACAGATCAGATGTTCCCGGCTCAGGCGGCTGTAGTTATCGGCGGTACTGCTCTTAGCGGCGGTAAAGGCGGTGTGGTGAATACTATTGTCGGTACACTGATCATGACAGTTTTGACAAATGGTCTGAACATGGTTGGTGTGGACCCCAACATCAAGACCGGTATCCAGGGTGTGATCATTCTGGTTGCAGTTGCTCTGACGATTGAGCATGGCTCAACGGTTATCAGTAAATAAGCGTGCGTGGAGGGATAAAAATGGAAGAAAAGAAATTATTATTCAGTGCGAAAAATATTACCAAATCCTTTCATGGCACACAGGCGTTAAAAGGCGTAGACCTGGATGTTTATGAGGGAGAAGTAGTAGGTCTGATCGGTGAGAATGGTGCTGGAAAATCGACTCTGATGAAGATTATCATTGGCGTACAGCCCCAGACCTCCGGTGAAATGATTCTGCGTGGAAAACCCTTCCAGCCCCACGACCCCCTGGCTGCCAATGCAGAGGGAATTGGTATGGTGTATCAGGAACAGTCTCTGATCACCACATTGACTGTGGGACAGAATATCTTCTTCGGACATGAAAAGGAATTTATGAAAGGCGGCTTCATCAACTGGAAGAAAATGTATGAAGAAGCCAAAAAGGTTCTGGCAGAGGTGGGATGTGACGATATCAACCCGAGAAAGAAAGTCATCGACCTGAACTTCGCCAGCCGTCAGATGATCGAGATTGCCAAGGTGGTAAATGTAACAAAAGAAGCCACCACAGACGGAAAATGTCTGATCCTTCTGGATGAGCCTACTTCCGTATTGAGTGAGAAAGAAGTCGAGAGACTGTTTGTGGAAATCCGGAAGCTGACTGCAAAAGGTCACTCTGTTATCTTTGTATCCCATCGTCTGGATGAGGTGCTGGAAATTTCTGACCGTGTATATGTTTATAAGGATGGCGAGAATGCCGGTAACATGGATCGGTCAGATGCAACAGAATCCAAGATGTATGAGCTGATGGTAGGTCGTGAGACCACCACCGAGTATTATCATCTGGACAAGCAGAGAGAGCCGGAAGAGGAAGTGGTTCTGGAAGCGAAAGATTTGGGCGCCTGGGGCAAGTTCAAACATGTGGACTTCAAATTACATAAAGGTGAAATCCTGGGCTTCTGCGGTGTGGTAGGATCCGGTAAAGAGGAAATCTGTTCCGTACTCTGCGGCGATGAGAAGCCAACCTCCGGCGAACTGATGGTAAAAGGAAGGACTGTGAATTATTCCAGCCCGGCAGCTGCGCTGAAGGACGGCATCCTGATGATTCCCATGGAACGTCTGGTGGAAGGCGTTGTTCGTGGACTGTCTGTGGAAGATAATATTGCGCTGTCCAATGCGAAACTTCTGAGGAAGCATGGACTGGTATCTAAGAAAAGTATTGCAGATCAGGCAAATGAATGGATTAAGAAACTGCGTATCAAGACCAGCGGCAGAGAAGAACTGGTAATCCAGCTCTCCGGCGGTAATCAGCAGAAGGTGGTATTCGCCCGTGCCCTGGCATCCCAGGCAGATGTGGTGATCCTGAACCATCCGACCCGTGGCGTGGATGTAGGTGCCAAGGATGAGATTTACAGCCTGATCCGTGACATGGTAGCTGAGGGCAAATCCGTTATTCTTCTTGGAGACACCCTGGATGAATGTATTAGTATGGCAAACAGAGTTCTGGTTATGCGTGACGGCCTGATTACTGGAGAGTTCAGTGCAGCCGTGGATGGCAAGCCCAGCCAGGTATCAATTGTCAGCATGATGGTCTAGGAGGTAAGAAGAATGAGTAAGATTAAAGTAAATAAAGCACATTTTGCCACATACTTCAGCCTTGCGGTGATCGTATGTCTGGTGATTGTCTTCACTTTGATGGAGAGCAGTTTTGTCAACAGTGCAAATCTGAATAACCTGCTGAGTGATACAGCGCCGCTGATGATCATGGCTGCCGGTATGACGCCGGTTATCCTGCTGGGGTCCATTGACTTGTCTGTAGGTTCCCTGTGCTCTGTGGCAAACGTTATGGTACTGAGTATTATTATGCAGTTCAAGGATTCCATTTATCTGGACTGGTTTATTATGTTTGTATCTTTTTCGTTAACTCTGGTGTTTTCCATTCTGGCAGGTATCCTTTTGGGCGCGATCCATGTGAAGCTGAAAATACCTTCATTTATCGCTTCTCTGGCCTTCTTGTCCATCTGGGATTCTGTGGCTCTGATGATCACCAATGCCCCCATCTCCATTCCGAAAGTATTGTGGGGGACCATTGACTGGTACAGCATATCCATCGGTCCACTTGGATTGCCGCTGTTGATTTCAATTGTTTTGATCGTAGTTTATTTTGTGATCCTGACCAGAACACCATTTGGACGGGGGGTATATGCCATCGGCGGTAATGAACGTGCTTCCCGTATCGCAGGTATTCCGGTAGACCGGATCAAGATCATTGTATTTGCCATTAACGGTTTCTGTGCAGGCCTGGGTGCTATTTTCCTGATGGCAAAGGCAAAAAGCTGCGCGCCTACTGTAGGTGATCAGTTTAACCTTCAGGTTATTTCCGCTGTAGTGCTGGGCGGTACTGCTCTGATCGGCGGTTCCGGTAATATTCTGAATACCATTTTAGGTGTGTTTATCGTAGCAATTATTAAGAACGGTATGAATATTGCAAGTATCAATGTATACTGGCAGGATGTGGTATATGGTATCGTTGTGCTGGTTGCCATTGCCATTAATACAGACCGGTCTTCGCGAAGTTTCATTGTCAAGTAGCCTTTGGAATTTCAGTATAATTATTTTGTACTATTTTGTGCAACTTGCTAAAAAATGTAAATCCTCAC
>UQMI01000068.1 GCA_900542045.1 uncultured Blautia sp. | reverse complement strand
GTTTCCTGCTTCTTCAAGAAGCCTCTGCAGTTCTTCTCCGTCCCGCATGGTTTCCACATCAATACCGGCAATCTTTCTGCTTGGTTTGAGCAGGCAGAAAAATCCTGCGTAAACACCAATGCCGGCCACTGCGCAAAAAAGCAGATTCCAATGTAATTCCAGAAACAGAAGAAGAAAAGCTGCTGCTCCCACGGCCACAGACACCAACATACGTACGATTTCTTTCATCAGTTGTACCCCTTCACGCTGCGAAATGCTTCCGTAAGATTCTCCCGGCCGTCAAACACTCTGGCATTAGTATAGACTGCCAGCTCTTCCAGCTGCGTTTCATCTGCGTCCCCAAACATAATAGAAAAAACAGGAACTTCGCTGTCAAAGCTTTCATATACAGACCGAAAATCTTCAAACCAGCCGCCGGACTGCCCGTCTGTAAGCAGAATGATCGCCGGCGTATACCAGGACAGGTCGTACCCCTCCAGCAGTTCCAGCCCATGGATTGCTGCCTGATACATGTCCGTTCCGCCGCCTACATCCAGATCTTTCACCGTCTGATACAGATCCTCCAGCTCCTGACCGGCTCCCACTGCTGTATAGTCAGCGATCACACTGTCGTTAAAAGGAATCAGAATATTGATTTCCTCTTCTGAAGCCTGTAGAAAATTTTTCCTGGCTTTCTCCTGGATCAGCAATTCTCCCATAGCATCTACCAGCTGTTCATTTCCGTCTCCGCTCATGCTGGCAGAATAATCCAGACAATACACATTCAAAGATGGCTTTTTAAAATCCGTCTGATACAGATCCAGACATTCAAACAATACGTCTGCAGACGGCATCCGCATGGTGGAAAGCACCCGATCCGGCTGCAGCCCCCAGTCCGTTCGAAACACATCCCTGTTCTCATCCGCAATCCCTGTATAGCCGGACCGGCGGCCTGTACGCTGAATTTCATTCTGTACATCTGCGGAAAGCAGATATTCCTGCAGCTGCAGAAACAGTTCTTCCTGCTTTTCATCTCCATTATCTACAAATCCCAGAGGAGAATCCGCCAGGGAAAGTCCGTCATACGGATATACCACATAAAGAGGCTCTTCTCCCCTCTGCTCCAGCTCTTCATTCGCCTGTATGATCAGACATTCATAATTGACCATGGCGTCAAAATCGCCCTCCAGAAACATATCCTTCAGCCAGTCAGAACTGCCGGAGGACCGGTCCACTCCAGACAAAAGCGCTTTCATCTGTTCACGGAGATTGTCATCCTGCAGATCCTCCGAAGTGATCACTTCCGGATTTCCCAGAAGCGCATACAGAAAACCAATATAGGCACTGGCTCCGGAGTTGGACTGACTGGCACTTGTCATACAGAAACGCAGCTTCCCGCTGCGCACCGCTTCCAGCAGATCGCTCACAGATACTTCCCGGTTCACAAATCCCAATTCTTCAGCAAGACTCTGACGAATGCCGAAAACCACCGGAGAAACCGAAATAGATTCGGCATGTTTGATTCGATGTGCTTCATCTCCCACATTCAGCCACAGGCTGCTGGCAGGCCACACGGCGTCATAGGGAATTTTCTCTTCACCCAGAAGACGCATAATATCCAGTGATCCCTGATAGGTCATTTCAATCCTTACATTCTCCTGCTGTGCAAAATCCTCCAGAATCGGTTCCAGCTGTTCGTTCTCTGAACCGGAAAGGATTCGCAGCACAGAGCTTCCATCTCCCAGCACCATATCGGCATCGCTTTCCTCTTCCCCGGAAGAACCACAGGCCGCCAAAAACAAAGCCATGAAAATCAGGAGCAGCGGCATCCAGATGCGCCTCATCCTGCTCCCTGCTGTTTTTGCTTTGTTTCTTTTTTCTTTTCCCACATTTTTCCCACCGTCTGTTTCAAACCTTTTTCTTCTCATAAGCCCTCTTTCTGCCTGTATCCTGTTTTGAACAGACACAGACTCTATGCTCTGTAATGTTGTATGGCGCCGGCTTTTGGCAAATGTCACTTCCCTGTTCTGTCATTATATTGTTTCTTATAAAATGCTTCTACCAGCCTTATTTAAAAACCATGTTAAATAAAAGCAAAAAAACAGAGAAGAGAACTTTTGCGCAGAATCTCTTCTACGGGATCTCTTCTCTGTTTCCCGGCCGTTCTTCTCCCTGATGCTGGAAGACCGGCTTTTCATTTATTTTCTGGACTCCTCCTGATCTCTCCGTTTAAAATAACAGCTCCTGCTGCTCCACCACCTCAATGTGGGATGCCAGAATGGTTTCCGGCTCATTGCCCCGCAGATGATCCGCCCGCAGATACTGCTGGCCGTTTCGCAGGCTTGCCGTCACCAGATTCAATACATAAATGTTCTGGAACCGGCTGTAGATAGACTCTCCTCCCAGGCCAGTGAGACAGATCAGCTGGGTATTTGTCTTTTCCGCCATATCCATCAGCGGCTTCAGCAAATGGGCCGCATTGGTCTGGGCAAAGGGGTTATCCATCACCAGCACCTTCCCTTCATTGCGGTCTGCAAAGATATCCGTCTCATCTCTGCGCATATAATACAGAAGGCTGGACAGCACCACAAAAGCAGAGAGAAAGCCTTCCCCGCCGGAATTTCTGGCCACTTCCGCCCAGGTAATGGGATATTCCCGCTGTGCTTCGATCTTGTACAGCCGGATCTGTACATTTCCGATTCCCACCACAGCATCATACAGATTCCGGGTGGTGATCCGGGTTCCGAAATACTCCTGGGCATTCTCATTTTTCTGAAAAATTTCCAGACCTTTCTGAGTAATCTCATCGATCATATCTTCCAGACGGATATGGTACAGATTTGCGCCGGTTTCCCAGTCCGGCAGCTGAATCTTCAACATTTTCACCGGCCGTTCCCGGATCGTAATGGTGGAATTGCGGTCAATTTTTCCCAGATTCAGATGCACCTCCCGAATATACTCTTCCAGCAGCTCCACAATCTTTGCCTTCTCTTTTTCCACCAGAGAAATATCCACCTCCAGCTTCTCCATCAGACTGTCATAGGACTGAATGGTCAGCGCCAGCTGCCCCAGAACCTGTCCGCCGTCATGGGACACTTCCAACAGCGCCTCCAGAGGCTTTTTGTAAAATTCATCCTGAAAAGCCTCCATTCTGACCATCTGATGGATTGCCTGCTGCAGCCGCTCTCTGGCCCCCTGCTTATCCCGAAGGATCTGATTATAGTCACGAACCAGAATTCCCTTGAAATTTCGCAGTTCTCTGCTGTCCATAGATGCCGGCTCCTGCTCCCACTCCACCGGCTCCCGGCAGACAAAATCGGAAAACTCCGACAAAGCGGTGAGATTCTCTTCATAACTGTGAAGCTTCCGCTCCCACTTTTTCTGTTCTTTTTCCAGTTCTGTCTTCTGATAGCGGAGCTGATTCTTCCGTGCCTCAAAATCCTGCTCCTGGATTTCTCCTCTGGGTACCGGGCTTTCCTGGCCGCATTCTTCCTGCATCCGTTTTCTCCGGTCTGTTTCCTGCTGTCCCAGCACTGCAATCTGTTTATCTTCTTCCCGCCACAGCATCTGGCGGTTTTCGATTTTTTTTCTGCAGTCTTCCAGGAGTATTTCCTGGTGTGTCTCTTCCTTTGCATTGTATCGCGTATCTTTCCATGCTCCCGGTTTCAGATGATATTTCACCTGCAGACGCTCCAGATCACCTCTTGCCCGCTCCGCCCGGCCAGCCGCCTGTTTCTCCTGGCGTTCCAGCTCCTGAAGTTCCAGAGACAGATTTCCGGTGACCGCCTCATACCGCAGTTCCATCTTCTCCACCTCTTCCGGATCCGGTTGAAATTCCTCTTCCTCATATTTTTCAAAAACCAGACACTGCTGCTGTATCTTCCGTCCTTCTTCCTCCAGCCGGTCATGATCCAGTTCCAGCGTTCTCAGGCGTTCCCCGGACTTCTCCAGATCCTGCCGTACCAGTTTGCGGCTCTCCCGCAGACGCTCAGCCTGTCTTTTACACTGTTCCAGCTGCCGGCGGTTCTCCAGATATTCTTCATAGATTTCCTTCAGTCTTTCCAGATCTTCCTGCCGCCGCTGCCCATATACGATCTGATTTTCCACTGCCCGGATTTCTTCCTCCAGTTTATCCAGACGCTCTTCCAGTTGATTTTTCTCCGCATCTGTTTTTCTGGTTTTTTCATCCAGTTCCCGGAGCTGTTCTGCCAGCTCTTCCAGCTGCTGTCGCTGCTTTTCATAGTTCTTTTTCGTTACTTCCTGGTTTTCAATGATTTCCTGCCTTTTAAAATATGCTTCATATTCCTGCTGACGAATAGCAATGGCTTCCTGTTTCTTCCGTATCTGCTGTTCTTTTTCCAGGACCATCTGCCGCAGTTTTTCCTCATTCAGCAGGTTCTCATTAAACCACAGATAGAAACTGATCCCTGACAAAGAGATCACACTGCCTGTTTCCGCCCCTCTTTTCTCTGAAAGAGATTCCCGCACGATCACCGGAATCGGAAAAGAAGTATATACCGTCCTGGGATTCTCCTTTAATTTCTCCAGTTCCTGTCTGGTAAGGATCAGGGCATAGGGCAGAAACGGATGACGGCGCACCAGCTGCCGGTTCTCCTCTTCTGTATTGCCGTTTTTCTGCAGCCACTCCATACCATAGACCGGATGGATTCCCATTTTTTCCAGCTCTTCTTCCAGTTCTGCCGGTATTTCCAGGGTCTTTCCCTGGGTCAGCCTTCGATACTCTTTCTGCAGAATATCTTCTTCCTTCTCCAGATTTCTCCTGTGCTGCGCAATCTCCTGCAGCTTACTTCCGGCGGCCCTTAAAATTCCCTCTCTGTCAAACAGCTGCTCTTCTTCCAGATCCAGATATTTCAGGATCACCCGGCGTACTTTCAGCTCTTCCTCATAATGCTCCTGCACCGCTGTCTGCTGCTTTTGTTCCATTTCCTGCCGGATCCGCATGCTGCGCAGATCTTCCAGAGTACGCTCCAGGACTTTTTGCTGCTCTTTTCCCCGTTCCTGCTCATTCTTTTTCCGAATTTTCTCTCTGCGCTTTTCCTCCAGTTCTTTTGCCTGTGAATCCAGAAGGATCTCCAGGCTTCCCGGCTCATACTCTCCCAGAATATTCCTCGCCAGGTTTCCCTGATATCTTCGGTTATACTCCTCTTCTTCCCGGTCATAAGAACGGACTTTATTCCCCAGGGCGCCCATTTCCGTGGCGTTGTCCTGTATCTGCCGTTCCAGCTTTCGATCGGCCCTCTGATATTCCTGCATCCGCTCTTTTTCCTCCTGCTGCAGGCACAGATTCTCTTTGCTTCTCTCTTCATTTTCCCGGCTCTTCCAGCCATAATAGAACCGCAGGCGGCCGCCCAGGCTTCTTCTCTCCGGTTCCAGTTCTTCTTCTTTTTGCTGAACAGTCAGAAGTTTCTGACGCACCAGCTCCAGCTCCCGGCATTCTTCATCCAGCATTTCCTGACTTCTGGCGCAGGAAAGCAGATGCAGGATGCCGGAAATCCTGTCTGCTTCCCGTTCCAGACTTTCCTGCTCCATCTCGATCATATCCCGGTTGCTCACATGAAACCGCTTCTGATCCTCCAAGGCATAAATCTCACTGGATAACCGTTCATACTCCACCCGGTCCAGAGCAGTCTGGAGCATCTCTTTTTCCTGCAGGATCCTTTCCTGCTGCTCTCTTGCTACTCGCTCCAGGCGTTCCAGCTCCTGCCAGAAACCGGCAATCCGATTCTCCTGCTTCTGTTCTGCCAGTTCCCACTGCTGGTATTCACTGCCTTTCTCCCGGATCTGCGCTGCTTCCTCCTTAAAAAGGCGGATGGTATCCCGGCGCTGGATTTTCCCCTGATTATCCTTATACTGCCCCACATATTTTTCCAGGATCATCTGGAATTCCCGCACCCGGTTCTGTTCTTTGTTCAGCTTATTTTCCACCGCTTCCAGAAACCATTTTTCCACAAGCCCCTTCTCATCTTTGCAGTCGGCAAACAGCCGGGAGAGGCCGGATTCTTCCAGATTGATCTTCTTAATGATGGTCTCCCATTCCTTATAATTGATCTGGTATTCCTGCAGCTTATCAAAATACTGCCGGGACTGGGCGGAATTATTCATATCATAACAATAGAAGGACTGGCTCCGGTCCTTTTTATAAGTTTCAAACAGCTGCCGGCAGAAAGCGAAATTTTTCAGGACCATTTCTTTTTTTCCTTTTTCTACCACCGGAAGATGATGGATATCCTGGATACAGGCGCTGCGGTATTCGCTGATCACATTGATCATTTCCAGCGGTTCTCCGCCGCTGTCATCCATATTCTGATTCCGTCTCACCATCATCCCGGTCATCACATAGCCGGCCCCCTGATCCAGGGCCCATTCCACCAGGATAAAGGATGGTTTGTTGGTGGTAAAATAACTCTCAAAGGGCCGGTCCTTGGCATCCCGATACCGTTTATGTACAAAGGGGGCCGTCATCATCTGCACCAGCACGGATTTACCGCCTCCGTTTCGCAGAGACAGAAGTGTGCTTTCTCCATTGAAATGAAAACACTCATCGCTGATACGGATGGCGTTGTTATTATAATTGATATTGATCAGCCGGACAGCATGGATCTTACTCATCTTCTTTCACCCCCAATACCCGCAGCACTCTGGAATAATTATTCTGGTTCAGCAGATTCCAGTCCATGAAATGATCCAGCTTTCTCGTGGTCTTGACCATCTCATCCTGCTCCACATATTCGATCAGCCCTTGTTTCTGAAGAAACAGCAGGATTCCATGAAGAAATCCTTCCTTGGTGGTACGGGCCCGTGATCCCCTGTCATCCGATTTCAGCGCTTCATAGGCTTCCAGCATATCGGAAAATGCCACCCCTCCTTCTTCCTGTTCCTCCCGGGTCTGTTCTGCCCCTTCCCGCAGCCGCTGGGAAATACAGTTCTGCAGTTCTCCCACCCGGATATATTCCCGGGCTTTGCTGCTGCTTCCCTGTCCATCATAAAATTCCACCAGCAAAGTGAGCACCACAAACTGAGACAGATAATAATCCCGGTCTGTGGCCGTGGATTTACACAATACCGCCCGCAGCTGTCCCTTGGAAAATCCCAGAAAATTGTTCTCTTCATTGGGAATCAGATAGATCACATTTCCATACCGTTCAATACTGCTGTCTGCCGCTTCTCCCTGAGATTTTACCAGATTCTGTACTTCCTCCTCTTCCGTGTATGCCTTATACAGAAGGCTCTCTTCCTCTTCCCGAAGCTGGTGATGCTCCAGAAGATAATAAAAAATTTCCTGACTTTTTCTGATCTGCTCTATTTCATATGCCATATTATCCTCTTGCCTCCTGTATGATCTGGATCTGTACATTGGAACAGCGAATACTCTTCTCATTCCCGTTTTCATCCCTCACATGTTCGAAGACCACCGTATCTTCCTCCGGCAGTCTGACAGTCTCTACCCGAATGATCCGCTCCATTCCCGGATTTTCTTCCACAAGCTGCAGCAGCATGTCTCCCAGCTGGAATTCCTCCGGCCGGTCCTGGATATAGGCGCTGCGTTCTTTCTTCAAATGCAGGATATCAATTTCTCTGTTTCGGATCAGCTCCACCATGATCTCCTTAAACACTTCCACATTGGGAATCAGCTGCGCCTGTTCTTCCTCCCCAGTGATTTCCTGCAGCTCCTTCAGAGAAATCCTGCCTTTTTCCACTCCGTGGGCAAGAATACAACTCAGACTGTCCCTGTATTTTTTCTGCTTCTCCCTGCGTCTTTTCTCCTGCTCTTCCTGCCATGCATCTTCATCAAAATCCAGTATCTCCTGAGCATCCTCCTCTTTTTTTCTTCTCTCCGGCCGCTGGAGCTGAAACGCTTTATTCAGATTGTAAACCTTGTCCACATCCCGGTTAAAAAGAGGACGCAGAAAATAATCCAGTTTCCCCAGAGCCTCCGGATGTTCCAATACCTGGTTATAAAAATCTGTCCGCAGAGAAAAACGTTTGATCAGCGACATCTGGGCAAGCAGTTCCAGTTCTCTGGTATACAGAGATTTCAGGTCAAAATGACTGTTCAGGATCTTCTGATGCTCATCAATGGTCTGATTCAGATATTTCTCGATTTCACGAAGATTGTTCAATTTCTCCTCATCGCCAGGACTGAGCCGCTCCACATGGATATTTGCCTCCTCCAGTTCTTTGGCCCGGTTCTTTACCATCTCCCGGTAATTTTGAAATTTCTCCTTTGTCTCACTGATGGTATCCAGATTTTCCACCAGAATCTCCTGGTAATCCTTCACCGAATAACTGAGAGCATTCCGCCGGATCCGGTTCATGGCTTCCTGTATTTTCTGCAGCTGGATCCGCAGCAGATTGAATACATTTTTGATCTCATCCACGGCTCTATCGTAACTTTGTTTCTCCAGATGCATCTGAAAGATCATCTCATGGATGGTAAGCTTCATGTTATTTTCAATTTCCAGAGTAGAGAGCAGCAGATTGTAGCCGTCATCGGTAAGATAATAAGAAGTCCTGCGCACTTCCTGATCAATATAAACAATTTTATTAGCCACGTAGCTGATATGCATGATCTGATATGCTTTTTGCTCGAAATGAAAACCGTCAAAATACATGGGCCGGCCTTCATTGGAGAGAATCACATTTACGATGAAATCTCCCAGACTGCGGCAGTCCTCATACGACATGTTTTTTTCAAAATACTGTACGTTCAATGTGTCGATATAGGCGCCGATATCATCCATCGTGCAGTTTTCTTCCTTCAGAGACTGCTCCATGATATACAGCAGCACTGCAAATATCAGGTTCAGCTGTTCATCACTTTTCAGGAATCCATATTGCCTCCAGGTCAGTTTCTGACTGCTGTTTTGCACTAACAACGCATACAGTCCCACATTTTTCATTCTTCTGGGGAAATTTTTCAGAAATTCGTACTGCATAAAATTCTCCTGTTTCCTGTCCTTCCATTTTCTTCCAATAATTGTATCAGAAATCGGTGATATTTAATATCTCCTGGGGAATATATTTTTCCTCTTCCAGGATTACCTGTATCTGTCTGCACACGTCTTCCGGAAAATAGGAGAAAAACCGGCCGTCCATGTTCCGGTTCTGCTTCTCCTTCGTATCCGGCAGCGCCGCCGCATCTTCTACCTTTCCCAGCATACAGAGATATGCCGGAAGAAACGGCCGGATTTCCCAGGATTTTTCAAACATCCCGGCCAGCTTTTCATAAATTCCAATGCCCTCATGATCCAGATCGCCAAAATAATAAATCTGGTTTCCCGGCGCCTTCATATAAGGCTCCACACAGCGGTCAAAATCGCCAAAAGACCGGAAAATTCCTTTTCCGGCTCCATATATCAGGGTTCCTGTCTTCATTCCCAGAATGGTATCTCTGCCCGCCAGCAGATGACTGCGCATACTGTAAAATGTATCTTTGTTTTCCAGGATCAGCAGATTCTGAGGCACTTCCCGGGTGTGAGAATAGTAAGCCAGCGGTTCCGATGTATGGTACACATTCAGAAATTCTTCTTCCAGTCCGCACCGCTTCAGGATCCGCCTGCCCTGCTCCCGGGAGAGAAATTTCTCCCGTCCCCAGATTTCAAAGCTCCGTTCGTTAACAGACTCCGGGTGCTCCAGATTTTCCCGATGGTTTTTCAGATACTGGTTCAGCAGCAGCACCCACGGTCGGTCCCCGGCATATATATCCAGATGCTTCAGATAATAGTCCACAGAAATCAAGGGTGATATCTGAAACTGCAGCTCTTCCTGCAGCGCTCCATACTCCTTTTCTTCTTCCAGAAGCCAGTATTCCCGGTAAAGAGCCGGTTTCTTTCCATTAGTTCCCGAGGCCTTTACCGGCCGGATCCGCTCTTCTTTCAGCAGCCTTCGCACATACCGGTACTGCTCTTCGTAGGGAAGATCTCTTTGTTTTCTCAGCACTTCTTCCAGCCCGATCCGTTTCACCTGATCACTCCTCCTCCCTTTGAAATTCCAGGATATCTCCCGGCTGACAGTCCAGTACATCGCAGATTGCATTCAGGGTGGAGAACCGAATGGCGCTGACCTTTCCTGTTTTCAATTTGGACAGGTTTACATTAGCCACCCCAACCTTCTCCGAAAGTTCTTTCAGAGACATCTTACGGTCCGCCATCACTCTGTCCAAACGTAAAATAATCGCCATAACATCCTCCTTCTACAGGGTTTCATCCGATTCTATCTGCAGTGCTGTGCCATACTCAAAGATATATGATAAAGCAATGATCACGATACCGGCCAACAGTATGCCAAACCAGGCAGTATTTCCGCCTCCTCCGCCCAGATCCAGAATTCCCAGAATCGTAGCCTGCAGCCCGTACTGTATCAGCCCGGAAGCAATCACCAGAATGCCGATCCGGCTAATTCTCCGGCATCCTGCATGGACAAAAGGCGAACTATTCTCATCAATACCTTTAAAAATTCTCGCTACCTGCCACAAAATTCCCAGGTAACAAATCTTCACAGCGATACCGCAGAAATAACCAATCAGATACACCAACTTGGGCGCATTCACCGCCTGCTCTGTCAGAGAATTCCAGGGAAACTGTACCATAAGCCCTCCATAAAAAAATCCATATCCGCCCATGCCATCTCTGCCAGATGCCAGACTGAGAGAAAAGTCTCCTTCCGGACGAAACACCAGAACCAACCCTACTGCCGTCATCGCCACAAGATAAATGGCATATGCCCAAAAGATGAACCGAATCATTAAACCGGTACTGTCACACCTGGCTTTTAGGACATTTCTTGAAGTATCCATTACCACACCTCCCAATCAATTCCCGCGAAATAATAGCTATCCTGCCTGTTTCCGCTGCTGTGACTGATTTTCATGCTTCCAGTATACAGGAGTGGGCTGAGATATGTCAATCATATATTAATGTTTTTCATTAATTTTTTTATGATTTTCATCAAAAAGAACATGGCTGCCAACTCTACTTTTTAATCCAAGTTAGGGTTTCAAAAATAACTGATAAATTGTTTCGCACTTTTTCTTTTATGCTCAAAAAAACTCCGTACAGCATCTCTTTCTGACACCGTACGGAGTTCCCATTTTCTATTCTTTTTCTGTTTTAAGCCAGCAGTTCATCTTTCTTGGCCAGAATGGCTTCTACTGCTGCACATGCCGGGCAGTCGCAGTATTTGGCGCCGGCTGCTTTGATGGCTTTTCCATGCTCTGCCACGTTTCTGGCTGCCTCTTCGCCGCCGAAAACTTTGACACCGGCCTCTGATTCCGCAAATCCGATCAGCATATCTACAGGCATAATATCCTGCTCCAGCTCTGCGATATATGCTCTGGTTGCTTCTGCTTCCTTATCGGTTCCCACAGCATCGATCCAGGCCTGCGCAGCATCTTTTGCCTCTTTGCTGCAGGATGCGGCATTCATCAGTTCTTTTGATTTTTCCACAACATAGCTTACTACTTCTTTGCTCATCAGAAATCTCCTTTCCCATCATCTATTCCCGTCTGCTGCGGGACACTTCTTCTCTGTCTGTTATTTTACCACATTTTCCCGTAAAGAGCATCTCTTTTTCTATGTATCACCGCAGAAACCGGACAATTTTCAAAACAGCTTCCGCAGTGCAGACAGTTTTCCTGCCGGATTCTGTAGGGGTTTCCCGTTTCAATGGCATTCTGCGGACACACACCCAGACATTCTCCACAGCCAATGCATGCATCCGTAATCTCATAACCTTTGGGATGTACTTTCCCGTTTCCTATGGTATAGCTCTCCCGGAATATGGGATTGACCCCAAGATTAAAATATTCGATTTCCATATCATGAACAGCAAAAACAATACCAATATTCCGCGTATTTCCAGGATATACATTGGACAGATAAGGCTGCTCTTCAAATATTTTGTCCATCCAGAGCTTCTGCTCTTCCTCCGGCACCGATCTGGCAATTCCGGTCAGACGGATCATTTCTTTATACATGGTATACCCCAGAATCTGTACTTTGCCAGATGCCAGAAGTTCTTTACAGAAGTCCTTTCCCCTGGCTGTAAAAAAATAAATCGCGTCCTGTTCATAATGGATTGCACTGATATTGCGGATCTGCGGATCGCCATTCGCATCCACTGTGGCAAAGGCCAGTACACCCACATAACTCAGCTTTTTCAGACAGGTCTGTGCATCCCGGCATCTGGCTGCTCCACTCCCTCCGACACCGGACATATGTCTATCTCTTTCCAGCATTGGGGATCCGGCGCATACATACTGCCATGATACCCGGCTGCCACTGCCGGACATCCCCGACAGAAACGGAGCAGCTCACACCGGGAACATTTTTCAAAGTTTTCATAGGTACGGTATTTATCAAAAGCCGGACTGGTGAACAGATCATAAAGATCATCCGTCAATGCACTTCCCACCTTCTCTCCATGCGGCGGCAGGCATAGACGGCCCCATCCGACAGAATTGTCAAATGACAGTTTCCGCAGTTACAGCCATCGTACACATATTCATCATCCGGATATGCATTGGGATCAAAGATCCCTTTTTCATACTGGAACAGGGTCCAGAGATGATCCTTCAGATTAAATGTGGTCTCACAGCCTTCTGCTTCGTATTTCTGAAATTTCTCCCAGCATTTTTCCATCATGTCATGGTATTCCTCCGGAGAACAGCAGGTATCCCGATCCTCCATGGATGGGCAATACCAGGCAAAGGCGAAAATATCTGCTTTACTTTTTACCACCTCGTCTACCAACAGTGGAACATCTTTGTAATTCCATCTGGATACAGTGGTCATGATCGCCACATCAATTCCCGCCTCCCGCAGCAGCGGGATCGCCGCCATGGTTGCATCGTAGGAGCCGGGCTGCTGGCGGATGCCATCGTGGGTCTCTTTTAATCCATCCAGCGAAAGCTGATATTTTCTGCATCCATATTCTTTCAGCCGGTGACAGACTTCTGCAGTAAGATGAAAAGGATTTCCCATCAACGCAAAAGGGATTTCTGCCAGTTTCAAAATTTTCATCAGTGTCCAGAACTGGGGATGCAGAATCGGATCCCCGCCGGTAATATATAAATAGGGAATTCTCCCTGCTTTCTGACAGAAGGTTTCACAGTTGTCAATCACCGTCACCATATCTGTCAGCGACATTTCTTTAAATTTTGCATGGCTTCCCAATGCATAAATATAACAGTGCCTGCACCGCTGGTCACAGGCTTCGGTAATGTGCCATTGAAATGCAAAATATTCCATTACTCTTCCTCCTTTGCCAAATCCCGTAACCCGGTGCAGTTACCCTGTCAGGTGAAGAGAGCCTGCATGCGCGCCTCTGCTGTATCCTGCTGCTCCCTGTTTTTTTGCAGTGCTCTCTGTCTCCCAGGTCTGTCTTCTGACTTATTTATCTCCTGCTCCGCACGCCGTTCCACACGCTGCCGGCTTTTTGTCTCCTGCTCCGCATGCCGTTCCGCACGCTGCGGCTGCTTTCTTTTCGGTTTCTCTGTGGAATAAATTCTTTAATGACATATTGTATCCTCCTGATTTTTTCTTCTCTCTGCCTTCCGAACGTCCGTTTTTATCTGGCGGTTTTGCGCCGCCTTGCTTTCTCTTTGTTACAATGCTATAATAATTCCACTGAAAACAAACGTAAAGTAGGCACAATAAAGTGGGATAGTTACCCGCAGGGAACTATCCGTAACAGAACCACACACATATGCTCCGGAGGAAACGCCATGATCGCACAGACAGCAAGAAAAGAATTGCCGGCCTGCCCGGTGGAAACCACATTAACTCTTATCGGTGACAAATGGAAAGTATTGATCCTGCGTGACCTGCTGACAGGAACCAAACGGTTTGGAGAGCTGAAAAGATCACTGGGAAGTGTATCACAGAAAGTACTCACCGCCCAGCTGCGGGACATGGAAAACAGCGGACTGATCAACCGTACGGTTTACCCTGAGGTACCGCCGAGAGTCGAGTATTCTCTCACGGAACTTGGGCAAAGTCTGAAGCCCATCCTGGACGCCCTGCAGAGCTGGGGCCTGGAATACAAAGCAATGCTTAAAGAATAACATCAAAAAAACCCGCTCACCATTCTACATAAAGGGGGTGTCGTTAATATCAAATTTTAACCCCTGACATGCAGGAAAGAGACAATCACAGAGAATTCGGACTTTTAAAAACCAAATTTTCTACTGAACTGTCTCTTACTTTTTATAACCATTATTTCGGGAAACAAAAGCCCTTTTTCTAAATAACAAAGCAATAGCTTGAAAAATCTAATTCTTCCACTACGATTTTCAGGATATAGGCTGAATCTTTATCACACAGGCCCAGTTCAAAGAAACTGAAGTTAATTTTTGCTTCCAAATTTTAAGAAAGTCGTTATAATAATCTAATTGTCGTATAGTCCTATTATGAAGCGGAGAAAAAGGTGGGTGTCGTTAACCATCTTTTCCGAGGATGAATTTCTGGGGCCGATGTGATTCAAATGAATCATCCGTCCTCTGAACAGGATTATCTATTTCCCCACTGCCTCTGTTTAATCTTATCTGTTCTTTAATCCTTCTATACAGCAACAAACCCGAAATGCTCTATCTGTACCGTATCAATATAGCTTTTCATACGGGAGTAATCTCTACACATGAGATTCCCACCGTATAATTACACCTTCCCGTACGGTGGGATTCATGGAATCCGGGATTCCCACCGTATAAGCACGCCTTCCCGTACGGTGGGATTCATGAAATCTGGGATTTCCACCGTATAAGCACGCCTTCCCGTAC
>UQMI01000067.1 GCA_900542045.1 uncultured Blautia sp. | reverse complement strand
ACACAGTGGGACTTTCACCCACCGAATTTCAAGCCCTTAGCTGGGCGCACCCTATAAAGCAAAAAAAGAATCTTCCCGGGAAGATTCTTTCTGTATAAAAAGGATAGCCGCCTCCAAAAACTACGGTTCCAGTACCTTCCGGCACTGGAACCGCTGCAGCTAAAAAAACGGATATCCGGCTGTATCTTACAGCTGATGTACATATTCTTTAAATTTGCGTCCCCGCTGTTCATAGTTGTCAAACTGTCCCCAGCTTGCACAGGCAGGAGAAAGCAGTACCGCATCTCCTGGTCTGGCCTTTTCGGCACAGATCTGCACCGCCTCTTCCAGACTGTCTGCCAGGATCGTATCCTGAAATCCCAGCCGATGGGCTGCCTGGGCGATCTTTTCACGGGTCTGGCCAATGAGTACCAGATACCGCACCTTGCCGTCAAAAGCGCTGATCCATTCATCGTAACTGGATTCCTTGTCGTAGCCGCCTCCGATCAGCAGCGTGGGCCGGTTCATGGCCTGGATTCCCTTTATGGCCGCATCGGGATTGGTTCCCTTGGAATCATTGTAGTATGCCACACCGTCTTTCTCTGTTACATATTCGATACGGTGTTCCACGGCCGTGAAGGCACAGATGCTTTTCCGGATGCTCTCCAGCGGTACCCCGGCACTGTATCCCATGGCGACCGCTGCCATCACATTTTCATAATTATGCAGGCCCAGAAGCTTCAGATCCTGCACATCCACCACCACTTCTTCGTCTCCGTCCAGCCGCAGGATGATCTTTCCATCCTCCAGGAAGATCCCCTCTTCCAGACGTCTGGCGCTGGAAAAATAGATCACTCTGGGTGTCAGGTCCTCTCCGAACCGGCGGAGTACTTCATCCTCATAATTCAGCACACAGACATTGGCCGCCGTCTGATTCTCCGCGATCCGTTCTTTGACCCGAATATATTCTTCCATGGTATGATGGCGGTTCAGGTGATCCTCTGTGATATTCAGGATCGCACTGACTTCCGGCGCAAAAGTATCAATGGTTTCCAGCTGAAAACTGCTGATCTCAGCCACAGTTACAGAATCCTCCCGCATCTTCAGGGCTTCCTCTGTGTAGGGTGTTCCGATGTTTCCCACCACAAATACAGACGGACAATAATCCCTCATGATCTGACCCAGCAAAGCTGTGGTAGTGGTTTTTCCATTGGTTCCGGTCACGGCCAGCACTCTTCCCTTTCCCAGCTGATAAGCCAGTTCCACTTCGCCCCATACCGGCAGTCCCTGCGCAAAAAACTTCTTTACCATGGGAATATCTGTGGGGACTCCCGGACTCAGCACTGCCAGATCCAGCCGTTCCCATACTTTCTCCGGAAGCTCTCCTGTATAGGCTTCCACCGGATAATCTCCCCTGGTCTTATGTATGATATCCTCTGCTTTTATCCCGGCATTGCCATCGAAGATCACCGGATATGCTCCTATTGCTCCCAGCACGTCTGCCGCGCCGATCCCGCTGATCCCTGAACCAAATACCAGCACATTCTTTCCTTTTAGTTCCATTTTTTCCTCCTTTGGCCCTCTTCCTGACTGTTTTACAGGGCCATCAGTCCAATCAGACAGAGGATCGCCGTAATAATAGAAAACACAGCTACCACTCTTGTCTCAGACCATCCGCACAGTTCAAAATGATGATGGATAGGTGCCATTTTAAAGATCCGTTTTCCATGTGTCGCTTTAAAATACAGCACCTGGAGGATAACTGAAAGCACTTCTACCAGATAAATAAGTCCTACCAGCAGCAGAAACAACGGCATCTGCATCATATAGGCCGCTCCCGCCACAAAGCCGCCCAGAGCCAGAGAGCCTGTGTCTCCCATAAATACCTGAGCCGGAAAAACATTAAACAACAGAAATCCCATCAGTCCACCTACGACAGCGCAGGTAATGGGCTCAATCCCGCTGCCTGTCCCAATGGAGACCACGGTGAAAAATACGGCAACCATGATGGTTACACTGGCCGCCAGCCCATCCAGACCGTCGGTAAAGTTCACACCGTTGACCGTCCCGATCACCGCCGCAAACAACAGAGGAACAGCCAGCCAGCCAATATCCAGATAATGTCCGCTCCAGAACGGTATCAGCAGCCGCAGAGAAACATCGGTATAATTCAACATGTAAAATACAAATACTGCCGTTATCAGAATCTGCAGAAGAAATTTCTGCCAGGCCAGCAGTCCGTCCGACCGTTTCAGCACCACCTTCAGATAGTCATCCAGAAATCCGATCAGTCCAAACCCCAGAGTCAGAAATAAAATAGGAATGATCTTCGGATAATCCTTCAGATAGAAAAGACAGGTTATCACCACTGCCAGAAGAAAGATGATTCCGCCCATAGTGGGGGTTCCTGCCTTCTTCAAATGAGACTGTACTCCATCCACACGTTCTGTCTGTCCCATTTTCAGTCTCCGGAGAAACGGGATGATGATCGGTCCTAAAATGACGCTGATCGCAAAAGCGATCAGCACCGGTATCACAACTTTCGCGTCCATAATACACCTCTATTTGTTCTTTCGTTTCCGGGCGGCCAGGGCCGCCCGCATATCTATTACAGTATAAAGCTTTTCCTGCAGAAGTGCAACCACTTCCTGCCTTTATTCTCCTGTCCCCTCTTCCGCTCCTTCTGTCACCGCCGCTGTCTTCTCTATTCCCAGATAGGGCAGTACATTTTCAAAAATACTCTGCACCACCGGCGCCGCAATGGTTCCTCCATAATAAATCCCCTGGGGATCGTGGATAATGCAGAGACACAGGACCTTGGGATCTTCCGCAGGTGCAAATCCCAGAAATGAGGAAATATACCGGTTGGCGCTTCTGGGCAGGGTCTGGGACGTAGCTGTTTTTCCGCCAATAGTATACCCCTCCACTGCCCCTTTATTGCCGGAACCTTCGGACACTACCTTCTCCAGTATGTACCGCACGGTTTCCGATGTCTGCGGAGAAACGATCCCTTCTTCGGTGTCATATTTCAGCTTTTTCACATAACTGCCGTCTCTTGTCTGTACCGCCACGCCCAAATGAGGCGTCACACGGGTTCCTCCATTGATCAGCGAACTCACCGTCGTTGCCAGCTGGATCGGTGTGATCTGAAAAGACTGCCCAAAGGAAATGGTAGCCAGTTCCACCTGTCCGATGTTTTTCTTTTCATGCATGATGGTCCCTGCTTCCCCCGGCAGATCGATCCCTGTCAGCTCCAGAAGCCCGAATTGCTGAAAATATTTATAGTAATTATCCACACCCAGACGAAGCCCCACATCAATAAACACGGGATTGCAGGAATTTTCCGCTGCTTCCAGAAACGTCTCCGCCCCATGTCCCTGCCTCTTATGGCAGTGGATCCGCCGGTCCTCCACCACACGGAATCCCGGACAGGTAAACGTATCCTCCAGACTCACCACCCCTTCTTCCAGTCCCGCAGACATGGTGATGATCTTAAACGTGGATCCCGGTTCATAGGTATCGTTCAGGCAGGGATTTCTCCACATCTGGTTCAGGGCATCCTGCTGCTCCTGTTCCGTCATATTGGAAGTATCCACATTCTCCGGCAGTGTGAAGGGATCGTTCAGATCAAATTCCGGCACATTGACCATAGCCAGGATTTCTCCGTCCCGGGGATCCAGCATCAGTATGGAAACCCGCTCCGCCTCCTTTTCCTCCATCACCTTAGCCGCTGCCTGTTCGGCAAACTTCTGGATATTGCTGTCCAGACTGACACGAAGATCATACCCTTCCACCGGATCAACGCGGCTCTCTCCAATCTCGTCAATTTCCACACCCCGGGCATCCGTTGTGGTAAGAATCTTTCCCGAAATTCCCTGAAGATACTCTTCATAGACTACCTCAAGTCCCACAATCCCCTGATTGTCGCCTCCGGTAAAGCCCAGCACCTTGGATGCCAGACTTCCGTATGGGTAATAACGTTTATAATCCTCATCCACCTTCACACCCGGCATTTCCTGATCCCTGATCCGATCTCCCACTTCTTTGTCCACATTAGCCTTGATCCGCTCAATGGAGGAAACCTTCTCCACCCGCTTCCGCACTGCCTCTTCTTCCATCTCCAGTTCCCGGGACAGCATGGAGATCACAGCTTCCGGATCCTGTATCTGGCTGTGGATCACAGAAATCGTACAGACTGTACGGTTATCCGCCAGCACATTCCCCCGGGCGTCAATGATCCTTCCTCTGGCCGCCTTGATCTCCCTCTCTCTCTCATGGAGTTCCTGCGCTTTCTCTGCATAATATCCGGCGCGAAATACCATAAGATATACCAGCCGTCCGATCAGCCCCAGCATCAGACAGACACAGCAGGCAAATACCACCAGCACTTTTCTCTTATGAAAAGTTTTATTCTTTTTCATAAAAAAACCCCACAGAAGTCTCCTTATAATTTATGGTATCTTCTGTGGGTTTATTCAGTCTCTGTGTTTCTTAATTTTCCAGTCCGGCGTCTTCGTTTGTAATTCCTTCGCTGTCCTGGTCATTGCCCATCCAGTCCTCTGAACTGGTATCATCTTCCGGCGGATTCGGCACACTGGTATTGGAGATGTTGTCCTGTACGATCTCGTCCTCCGGGGTTTCCAGGCTGAAACTTTCGTCTGCGGACTCATCAGCGCCGTCTTCGCTGTCATCCTCTCCCCAGGTATCGCTTACGCCGTCCAGTTCTTCCTCCTGTTCCTCTTCTTCCTCTGTGGTCTCAGAAGTAAATCCTTCCCAGAGGACTGTTTCCGGAACATAGCCGTCTGTGGCCTCATCGGGCTGGATATTCAAATAAGGAAGCAGTTCATAAAGAATCCCCTGGGCAATGTACTGTGCATAGGAGCTGTCGTCCTGGCGTTCTGCATTTGGCTCATCCACAACCACGTAAATGCAGACCTGCGGGTCATCCACCGGAGCAAATCCAATAAATCCCACCAGGTACTTTCCATTGCCGCGAGGCTGCTTCTCAGCTGTTGCTGTCTTTCCGCCCATGCTGTAGCCCTGCACTTTTGCCTTCTGGCTGGTACCGTATTCCACACTGGCCTGCATGTAAGAGCGGATATCCGCAGATATATTTTCAGATATGGTCTGTTTCAGAAGAGTAGGGGTAATGTTCTTTACCACACTGCCGCTGCTGTCCTGGATCTTGCTGACCAGATAGGGCTGATAATAATAGCCGCCGTTGATAACGGAACAGATGGCATTGATCTCCTGGATCATTGTACAGGTGTAGCCCTGTCCAAAAGCTGAACATGCCAGCTCCACCACACCCATGGAGTTCTCATCGTGAATGATGCCGGTTCCCTCGCCCGGCAGGTCAATACCCGTCCTGGTTCCAAAATTAAACAGTGTCTGGGATTTCAGGAACTTGTCAATTCCCATTTTGGCGCCAATCTGCATCATGGCATCATTGCAGGAATTGGCAATCACTTCTTCCAGAGTCTGTGTCCCGTGTCCGGACGTATTGGCGCAGTTAATCCTGGTCTCGTCTGCTCCGAAGATCTCATATCCGTCGCATACAAAGGTATCGTCCTCGGATATGGCTCCTTTTTCCAGAGCCGCCGCCATTACCATGGGCTTTGCCACACTTCCCGGCTCATAGGCATCGGTTACACAGTAATTCCGCCACATCTCATACAGAGCTTCCAGAGTCTGCTCATCATTCATGGCCTCGATCTCTGCCTCGCTGTATACGCTGCTCAGATCTCTGGGATCATTGAGATCATAACGGCTTCCGCCGTCCATGGCGATGATCTCCCCCGTATTGGGATTCTCTACAATGACCGCCACATTCTTGGCACCCATCTTCTTATTAAACAGATCCACGTATTTTTCTACGATCTGCTGGGCGCCCACATCCAGTGTGGTGGTAATATTCTGACCGTCTGTGGGCTCGATGATATCCTGCTCCACATCGTAATCTTCATTGAAATATCCATACTGACGGCCATCCACCCCATTCAGAGTGCTGCTGTAATACCCTTCCAGCCCCCAGTCCGCAGAAGTTCCGTCATAAGTAAAGCCGATGGTATCACAGGCCAGGCTGTTAAAAGGATAAGAACGGACATAGGTCTCTTCAAACCATACGCCTGTGACATTTTCTCTGGCAGCCTTTTCTTCCTCTGTCAGTTCCTGATCCTCCGGGATCTCCTGATATTCTTCGAAAGCCTTTCTTTCATCAATGGAAATCTCCTTGGCCAGTATCTGATACTGGCTGTCACTGGTCTCCTCCGATGTGAGAAGTTCCCGTACCGTATCGCCGTCAATCCCCAGAATACTCTCCAGAGCGGCAATGGTTGGCTCCACATAATCTTCATTGGAATTCACTGCGTTACAGTCCAGGATCACATTATAGACCTTATTGCTCACAGCCAGGATATTCCCGTTTTTGTCGTAGATATCTCCCCGCTTGTAGGGCAGCGTCTTGCTGGTATACTGCTGCTGTGTCTGGCTCAATACCTGTTTCTGGTATTTCTCACCCTGGGTCGCATTGATATAGGTAATACGCAGGGTCAAACCGACTAAAGCCAGTATGACTGCAACAAACAGTCCTACCAGCTTTCTGCGCATCTGCATATTCAGTTTTCTGTCAGGTTTTCTCTTTCTTCTATCTGTACTCAAATTACCACCTATTCAGCATCCGGTACATCCTGATACTGCCTTACATAACTGCTTCTCTGTGTCTCATAATACTCGATCTGTTCCTCTGAAGGATATTTCATTCCAAGTTCTGTAATGGCTTTTTTCTTGATGGCATCCAGATTCACGGACGCTGTCACCTGGCTGTAGTAGGCATCGTTGTCTGCCTTCAGTTCGCTCAGCTCTGTTTCCAGATTTGTGACTACCTTTGCTTTAGCAGTAATTTCTGATTTCATCTGCAGGAACCGTACACCGGTGAAAAGAATTGCTCCGCAGATCAAAGTCAGAAAGATCACAAATCCCATGTTCATTCCCTGGGCCTTAGCCCGGTTCTGCTGTGTCTTCCGGCTCACTTTTCTTCTGGCCGGCCGGACTTTTGCCTTTCTCTCCGGCCTGCCTTTGGGCAAAGCCTGGACACGGCGTACGGTATTGCCGTCCACATAGACGCCAGCCCGGTTATTTGCCGATCTTCTGTTTCTGGTTCTCCCTGCATTCGCCATACTGATTCGTCTCCTTAGAAAATCCTGTTCTGCGTTCAAAGATTCTCAGTTTTGCGCTTTTTGAGCGCGGATTCGCCTCCCGTTCCTCCTCAGACGGAAGAATAGGTTTTCTCGTAATTACTTTTCCCTTGGACTTTTTCCCACAAACACATACCGGAAAATTGCTGGGACACACACAGGGATTCTCATTTCTGCGAAAGCTGGATTTGACGATACGGTCCTCCAGGGAATGAAAAGTTATGATACACAGCCTTCCGCCGTCATCTAACAGATCGATCATCCCGTCCAGAGACTCCGAAAGCACCTCCAGTTCCCGATTCAGTTCAATTCGAATGGCCTGAAACGTTCTTTTTGCCGGATGTCCGCCCACAGCCCGCATTTTCATGGGAATGGCCTGCTTGATCAGCTCTGCCAGTTCTCCCGTGGTTTCAACAGGCTTTTCCTTTCTCGCTGCCACAATATGTTTGGCAATGTTCTTTGCAAATTTATCTTCTCCATAGTCACGAATGACACGGTATAGTTCTGATTCCTCGTATTCATTGACGATATTCCACGCTGTACGCTCCTGTCTCTGGTCCATCCGCATGTCCAGAGGAGCATCCTCCCGATAGGAAAATCCCCGCTCAGCCTGATCCAGCTGATAAGAGGATACGCCCAGGTCCAGCAGGATTCCGTCCACTTTTGTGATTCCGATCCTGTGCAGTTCTTCCACCATGTAACAATAATTGCTGCGAATGATTGTGGTACGTTCTCTGTACGCCTTTAATCGTTCACTCGCAGCAATTATTGCATCTTGGTCTTGATCTATTCCTATAAATCTCCCCTTGGCAGAAAGTTTCTTACATACCTCAACGGCATGACCTGCGCCTCCTAAAGTGCCATCCACGTAGATACCGTCCGGCCTCACCCTAAGACCGTCCAAGGTTTCTTCAAGCAATACAGATGTGTGTTTAAACTCCATAGTATTCTCCTGTTGGACCAGCAACCTGAGTGTAATGTCATATCACGATTCCGACATCCTGCATTGCCTCTGCAATACTGTCCATATCGTCATAATTACAATTCTCACTCCACTTTTCCTTGCTCCAGACTTCGATCCGGTTCAGGTTCCCCGTCAAAACCACATCCTTATCCAGGCCCGCAAACTCCCTTAGCGTACCAGGAACCAGGATCCTGCCCTGTTTGTCCAGTTCACAGCAGGTTGCACCTGCCACAAAGAATCGTGAGAAGGTTCTGGCATTTTTATTGGTAAGTGGTAAGGCTTTCAGCTTCTCTTCAAAAGATTCCCATTCGTCCATAGGATAAATTGATAAACAACCGTCCAATCCCTTTGTCAGCACGAACTCTTCCCCTAATTGTTCGCGGAACTTAGATGGAATAATCAGTCGCCCCTTCGCATCAATTGTATGATTATACTCACCCATGAACATGAACGTCACCTTCTCTTTCGGAAGATACGACTTCTCCCCTTGCGTATCTCCAGCGATTACAAATGGGAGGGGTCTGCCACTCTCCCTCCATTTGACACCACTATTCACCACTTTCTACCACTTATGTGTTTATTCTATACCATACCACTGAAAAAAACAAGGGCCAAACGGATGTTTTTTTCCGCTGGCCCTTTCCAGATTTTACCGGTATTTCAGTTTTTTCCGGTAAATTTTTCTGTTTTTATATTTTTTTCCATAAATGGTGGAGAGAAGTGGGGGATCATTTCCCACTATTCTTTTATTTCCTGTCCGTTTTCTTCTGCAGGTTCTTCAGGCTCTGGTATTCCGCGATCCGGCTGTCCAGCTCCTCGCTCAGCTTCTGGCAGTCCTTCAGATCCTCCCGGCTCTGTATCCTGCCATCCAGCTCCTTCTGCATCATTCGTATCTCCTCCAGCAGTATCTTCTCTCTCGATTTCATTGCGAAGCCTTTCTTCTTTTCTGTGTCTGGCCAGTTCCGCTCTCCTGCCGGCCACTCTTCTCCTGAGCAGTATCACTGCACCGCAGAGGAGCACCAGAGCCGCAGACAGTACCTGAGTCACCGGGACCCCTGTTCCCGGCAGATGCAGCCCATCTCCGTGAAGCGCTTCCATCCACACCTGTCCGGCCCCGCATCCTGTCAGGTACACGGCAAAAGATTCTCCGTGAAATTTTGCCCGGCTTCTATGCCAGCCCAGTACAAGCAGAAGCCCCAGATACCACAGAAATTCATACAGGAAACTGTCCCCGTTCAGATAATCGCCCCAGAAACTGATCATCTGCCCGATGACCAGGCCCTCCGCGCAGGTATCTGCTGCCATGCCAAAATCTGCTTTTTTCCATTTGCAGAACAGGAACGCGCCCAGCGCGCCGCCCAGGATTGCTCCCCAGACCCCCAGGCCGCCTTCCCAGATCCTCCAGATCTGATCCGGATGCCCGCTGTAATACTCCCAGGAGAAGAGCACATAATACGCTCTGGCCCCAAGGAGGGCAGTCACCAGAGACACCAGCAGCATGCCCAGATAAAAGTCCTGATCCTGATCAGACCTCTTAGCCTTTAAAACCACCGACCAGGCGACTGCCCATATGGACACAGCCAGCAGGATCCCGTAATAAGAAATTTCAAACCCCAATAACGAAACTGTCTTTTCCACCTGATACCTTCCACCCTCTGCCCCTGCTTTTTATACGTTGAACCGGAATAAGATCACATCTCCGTCTTTTACCACGTAATCCTTTCCTTCCATGCGCACCAGACCTTTCTCCCGGGCGCCTGCATAGGAACCACAGTCCAGCAGATCCTGATAGTTAACTACCTCTGCTTTGATGAAGCCCCGCTCAAAATCCGTATGGATCTTACCTGCGGCCTGAGGCGCTTTGGTCCCCAGTTTCACGGTCCAGGCTCTGGTCTCATCCTCCCCTGCCGTCAGGAAGCTGTGCAGCCCCAGCAGACGGTAGCTGGCTTTGATCAGTTTTTCCAGACCGGACTCGGAAAGTCCCAGATCTTCCAGGAACATTTTTTTCTCATCTTCATCCAGCTCTGCGATCTCCTGCTCAATCTGGGCACAGATCACAAAGACCTCGCTGTTCTGTTCCTTTGCGTATTCCTTCACTGCCTGCACGTGAGGATTGGATGCTCCGTCATCGGCCAGATCCTCTTCCAGCGTATTGGCGGCGTAGATCACCGGCTTCCAGGTAAGCAGATTATAGCCCCCGATCCACTGTTCTTCATCCTCATCGCTGATTTCCAGTGTAATGGCCATCTTGCCATCTTCCAGATGGGCTTTTACTTTCTCCAGGAACTGCAGTTCTTTGGCAGCCTCTTTATCGTTGCGCGCCACTTTAGTGGTCTTGGCGATCCTTCTCTCCAGGATCTCCAGATCCGAAAAAATCAGTTCCAGATTAATGGTTTCGATATCACGCAGAGGATCAATACTTCCATCCACATGCACCACATTTTCATCTTCAAAGCATCGTACCACATGTACAATGGCATCTACCTCACGGATATTGGCCAGAAACTGATTGCCCAGCCCCTCTCCTTTGGATGCGCCTTTCACCAGACCGGCGATGTCCACAAATTCAATCACTGCCGGTGTTACCTTCCTGGAATGGTAAAAATCTCCCAGCAGCTTCAGACGGTGATCCGGCACGGCCACGATTCCCACATTGGGATCGATGGTACAGAACGGATAGTTTGCGGATTCCGCCCCTGCTTTTGTCAGCGAATTAAATAAGGTGCTTTTTCCCACATTGGGAAGTCCCACTATGCCCAGCTTCATTCCTGTTTCCTCCATTTTCCTTTATCTTCTTCCGGCATCAGATCTGTATCTGATCATTTTCTCAGCCGGATCTATGTTCCTTACAGACTTTGCATCCTCCGGATACAAGCCTTTACAGGCATGTGCTTTTCAAAAGCACATCTTTCTCCTTTTACTAATTTCAGAAAGATTTTATCACAGAATATTTTCACAGGCAACCCTGGTCTGGAATGCCGCTGCTTCTTATTCTGCCGTCTGCTGCCTCTTCAGTCCCTGGACTGGATCATCAGCAGGCACCCTTTTGTGAAACAGACTTCTGCCTCTTCTTCTGCGATTTCATTGCTGACCGTCAGTCCGGTATCCACCGACTGCAGGAAATGCTCTGTCAGAGGATATTTAAATCCCCGGAGGGTCAGGTTCTCCACCGGTCCTCCCATGGGGAAAAAGGAGACATATTTTCCGAACTGTTCTTTTTTCTTCACACGGAAATTCTTTTTTTCCGCGGAAATCCGGTTGTGTTCGTCCAGAAGCCAGATCTTCACGCCTCTGGTCAGACCATATTCCAGCAGCTCCAGATTGGCTATCACATGATCCAGCCTGGTCCCGGTGCCTCCCAGAATCCAGATCCGGCTGGCTCCCAGAGAGATGGCCAGGTTCACTGCCGACTGGGTATCGGAATCATCCTTCTCCGGCTGCAGCCGGTGTACGATCACATCGCCGTGGATCTGCCCGGCAGCCTTTTCCGACATACTGTCAAAATCCCCCACCAGATGTTCCGGTACGATCCCATTTCTCCTGCAGAATTCATAACCTCTGTCTGCGGCTATGATCTGCGCTTCTGTCTTTGTATTTAAAAAATCAAGGGCAAAATCAGAATTGATATTGCCCCCGCTGATGATCACTGTATCCATTTTTGCTCCTTCTTCTGCTGTCTGTCCTGGAAAACTGTCAGGACAGAGATGCTCTGCATTCCCGGATCTCCTCCATGACCTTACGCGCGTTCTCCCGCAGATTTCCCGTAAAAATATAAGATCCCTCCACAAAGAGATTGGCTCCCGCCGCCATGGCCACCGGAAGGGTTTCGTCATTAATGCCGCCGTCCACCTGGATGTCCAGATCCAGCTCTTCCTGCTCTGCCAGTTCTTTCAGCTCTCTGATTTTCTCTGTGCACTCCGGAATGTATTTCTGGCCGCCAAATCCCGGATTCACCGTCATAATCAGAACCATATCCAGATCCTTCAGCAGATAGCTGATCTCACTGACCGGTGTAGCAGGTTTCAGGGATACCCCTGCTTTTACTCCCGCCGCCTTGATCCTTTGTACCGTCCGCTCCAGATCTTCGCATGCCTCCGCATGCACCGTGATGGAATCTGCGCCGCAGTCCACAAAATCCTGGATATAGCGTTCCGGCTCCACGATCATCAGATGTACGTCAAAAAAGAGGCCTGATTTCTTCCGGATGGACTGGATCACAGGCATTCCAAAGGAAATACTGGGAACAAACTCTCCATCCATCACATCGATGTGAAGCCATTTTACACCTGCTTCTTCCAGTATCTTAAGCTGCTCTCCCAGACAGTTAAAATCTGCCGCCAATATTGAAGGGCATAGTTGATCCATGATTTTTAATATCTCCTTTTCTCTTCCAATTCTTCATAAAGCGCCATGTAGTTTTCGTAGCGGAGTCTGCTGATCTGACCGTCTTCCAGTGCTTCTTTTACTGCACATCCCGGTTCATGAATGTGAACACATCCCTGGAATCTGCATTTTCCTTCATAGGGATGGAACTCCGCAAAATATTCTTTCAGTTCTTCTTTTTCCATATCTTCCAGATACAGCGAAGAAAATCCCGGCGTATCCATCAGATACGTATCCTGATCCACCGGGATCAGCTGCGCATGACGGGTGGTGTGTTTTCCCCGGCCCAGTTTCCGGCTGATCTCGCCGGTCTCCATCTGAATGCCGGACTGGAGGCAGTTGGTCAGAGAAGACTTTCCCACGCCGGAGGGACCGGCCACCACTGTGGTCTTTCCATGAAGATACTCCCGCAGTCTCTCCAGACCGTCTTTTTCCAATGCGCTGGAGAACAGCACCGGATATCCGCAGCCTGTATAGGTTCGGAGGAGGAAATCCATTTCCTCCTCCTTTGCCAGATCCTTTTTGTTGAAACAGATGGTGGCGGGTATTCCTGCCCGGGCCATCATCACCAGAAACCGGTCCAGCAGCATAAAGTTGGGCTTTGGCTGCACCAGCGCGAAGATCACCAGCGCCTGGTCCACATTGGCTGCTGCCGGACGGATCAGTTCGTTTTTCCGCGGCAGGATTTCCGTTACATTTCCTGTTTTCTCTTCTTCATCCAGTATTTCTATCTCTACTTCGTCACCCACCAGAGGTTTGATGCCGTCTTTCCGGAAAATTCCTTTTGCTCTGCACTCGTACAGATATTTGGTTCCGGTCGTTACATAATAAAACCCGGCGATTCCCTTGATGATCTTACCTCTCATGGATCACTCTACCTTTTCAAATGTCAGCGGATAGTGTCCCAGCTCCACATAGTCGCTTCCCACCAGTTCTGACAGATACAGGGTACCTTCGGTTACTCCCGCAACACCATCCAGATTCAGCTGGTAGGGGAATTCCACTTCCTTGCCGTCCACAACTGTTGTAGCCACCGGATCTCCGTTGACAATCTGCACCAGTTCCATCCGGACCACACCGCCGTTGTAGCCATCGGGTGTATCCAGCATCTGGGTACATTTCCAGGTGCCGTCCGCCACCGGTGTGGCAGTTACGGAAGGAGTCGGAGTGGTATTGCCTGTGCTGACTGTAATGGTCACTGTGGTCTGTTTCTCCACTTCCGTATAGGCTTCCACATCCTGAGAAATTACAGTTCCCGCTGCCACTGTATCGCTCATGGCAGAGGTAACCACACAGTTTAATGCTGCGCCGGCCAGCGCATCTTTGGCTTCATTCTCTGTCATACCTACCACATACGGAACAGAAGAGGTATAGCCCTCGATGCCCAGGCTGACAGTGATCGTCACCGTGGAGCCGGTCTCCGCTTCGGTTCCCTCTTCCGGAGACACTGCCATAACCTGGCCGATTTCGTAGTTATAGTCGTTATCATAGCTCTGGGTCACTTCCACCACAAAGCCGGATTCTTCCAGCAGCTCCTGGGCTTCTACCTGTGTCCGTCCGATTACAGAAGGAATGGTCACCGTCGGATTGCCGCTGCTTCGTTTATAGTTGATGGTGCTGTACATCTCCACCATGGTTCCTGCTTCGATCTCCTGGGAAGAAATGGTTCCCTTGGGCTGGTCGGATACCTCATCCCCCTGCCAGCTCATACCCAGTCCCCGGCTGGTCAGCAGCTCTCTGGCTTCATCCTCGGTCTTGCCTACCAGATTGGGAACTTCTACCAGATCTTCGCTGTCTGCCGTATCCTGGCTGTCATCCGTATTGTCCTGCTCTTCGGTCTGTGTATTGCTCCTTCCGCCGAACACGGAAGCAAAGAGACCGGAACGGTTGCCGATGAAAATGATCAGGATGATGATGATCAGGATTCCGATCAGGATCGCTCCTATGGTCATGGCCTTTTCCAGGCCCCGGTTCAGCCCCCGTTTATTGTCCTCGTCATCGTCGTAATCGTCATAGCCGTCATCGTAGGATGCCTCCTCCTGTTCCAGGCGGTCTACCTTCGATGCTGTGCTCTGGGAATTATTCCCCCCGCTGCGGATGGCATTTCTCTCTGAATCGGAGATCACCACGGTCTGCGCGTGATTGGAAAGCGGAACCAGTTTCACGAAATCTCCCTGGGGATCGATCAGCGAATGCTTCAGATCCGCAATGACTTCTTCCATATTGTTGTACCGGCGGTCCACACTCTTCTGGGTACATTTCTCAATGATGCGCTCCAGGCTGTAGGGCAGATCCGGCGTATATGTGCTGGGCGGGATCAGTTCCTCCTGCAGATGCTTGATGGCAATAGCCACTGTGGTCTCCCCGTCAAAGGGAACTCGTCCGGTTACCATCTCATACAGAGTGATACCCAGCGAATAAATGTCGCTCTTCTCATCGCTGTAGCCGCCGCGCACCTGTTCCGGAGAACTGTAATGCACGGACCCCATGGCATTGGAGCTGATGGTATTGGAGGATGCGGCCCTGGCAATGCCGAAGTCCGTCACCTTCACTTTACCGTCTGTGGAGATCATGATATTCTGGGGCTTCACATCTCTGTGAACGATCCCGTGGCTATGTGCCGCCTCCAGACCCATGGATACCTGAATGGCAATACTGGTGGCTTCCTTCACACTGAGACAGCCCTTCTTGGAAATATACTCCTTCAGGGTGATTCCCTCTACCAGTTCCATGACAATATAATAGATGTCTCCATCCTCTCCCACATCAAATACGCTTACAATATTGGGATGGGTCAGCCCTGCCGCCGCCTGGGCCTCTGTCCGGAATTTCCGGATAAATGTGGTATCCTCCCGGAATTCCTGTTTCAGTACCTTTACTGCAACGAAGCGATTCAGCTTATGGTCTTTTGCTTTATAGACATCGGCCATGCCTCCGCTTCCCACTTTTCCGACGATTTCATAACGTTCGCCAATAAACATTCCCGTTTTTAACATTCTCACACCTCATTCGTGAATGGTTCTATTAGTATCACTGCTATATTATCTTTTCCGCCGTTGCGGTTGGCGCCCAGGATCAAATCTCCTGCTTTTGCACCAATGTCTTTATCGGAAGCAAGGATCTCCTGCATCTGTTCGTCTGTCAGCATGTTGCTCAGACCATCGGAACACATCAAAATCTGACTGTCTTCTTCCAGTTTCAGATCAAAAAAGTCAATGTTGATATTCTCCCTGGCTCCCAGAGCCCGGGTGATAATATTTTTGTCCGGATGATTTCTTGCCTCTTCCGGACGTAACTCCCCCAGTCTGACCATTTCCTGTACCAGGGAATGATCCCGGGTGATCTGCCGGATCTCTCCGTTCATCACATACAGCCTGCTGTCGCCCACATTGGCCACATAAGCATATCGTCCCGCTATGGTAAGGACCACAATCGTTGTCCCCATCCCTGCCAGCGCACTGTCTTTCCTGGCTTCCTGACGCAGCGCGTCATTGGCCTGCTCTATGGCATGGCGTATGATCTTTACAGGATTATAATCCGCATCCTGAGATATGGTCTTCACCACCGTCTCCACTGCAAAGGATGACGCGAAATCTCCGGCATTGTGTCCTCCCATTCCATCTGCAACCACAAAAAGATTGGGAAGGTTCCCTACGGAAGTCTCTGAGGCGAAAACATAATCCTGGTTGACCCTGCGTCTCCGTCCTATGTCAGTAACCGAATACACTTTCATTTTTCAATTCTCGCTTTCTTCCTGCTGTTCCCGGCTCCTGGCTGAGCATCCTCCGGCGTCTCTTCCAGAAAACGCTTCCTCAGTTGCCCGCAGGCACCATCTATATCGCTTCCCATTTCCCTTCTAATAGTAACATTAATTCCGCATTTTTCAAGTTTTATTTTGAAATTCTCCGCTGCCTGACGGGTTGGACGTACAAATGAGCGTTCCCGGACAGGGTTTACCGGGATCAGATTCACATGGCTGTGCATTCCTCTCAGAAGAACCGCCAGTTCTGACACATCCTGATCCGTATCATTGACACCTGCCACCAGGCTGTATTCAAATGTCAGCCTTCTCCCGGTTTTCTGAAAATAATCTCTGCAGGCCTCCATGACCTGTCCCAGCTCATATTTCCGGGCAATGGGCATCAGTTCTTCTCTCTTCTTCTGATTGGGTGCATGAAGGGACAGCGCCAGAGTGATCTGCAGATCTTCTTCTGCCAGATCATAGATCCGGGGAACCAGGCCGCAGGTAGACACCGTAATATTTCTCTGGCTGATATGTAGACCGCCTTCCCCGGTGAGTATTCCCAGGAAACGCAGAAGATTTTCGTAATTGTCCAGGGGCTCCCCGGTACCCATCACCACCACATTGGAAACCCGCTGCCCCGAATATTTCTGAATCTGATAGATCTGCTCCAGCATCTCTCCGGCTCTCAGATTCCGGGTCAGGCCGCCGATGGCGGACGCACAGAAACGGCAGCCCATCCGGCAGCCCACCTGGGAAGAAATACAGACGGAATTGCCGTGCTTATATTTCATCAGAACGCTTTCAATCACATTACCGTCTGCCAGCCGGAACAGAAATTTCTGCGTCCCGTCAATCCGGGAAGTCTGGACCTGCAGAAGCTGCAGTCCTTCCAGAGGCGCTTTTTCTTTCAGTGTCTCCCGAAATGCTTTGGAAAGATTGGTCATCTCATCATAAGAATCTGCCAGTTTTTCATGGAGCCACTGATAGATCTGTTTTCCATGAAATGCCTTCCCGCCCAGTTCGGTTACCAGATCCTTCACTTCTTCCACATACATGGACTTTATATCCGGAATCTCACCATTCAGGACGGGACGAATGCTTTCTGTCTTTTTTTCTGCAATCAATCTGTTACCTACTTTCTCCGGAATCTGGCGATAAAAAAGCCGTCACATCTGTGCACCCCAGGCAGAAGCTGAAGCCATCCTTTTGCCGTCGTCTCACTGTGCAGTTCTTCCGGAAGATAGGGATCCAGGCTTTCTGCTTCATAGGGATAATTCTCCAGAA
>UQMI01000066.1 GCA_900542045.1 uncultured Blautia sp. | reverse complement strand
AAAGAAGAAATGTGAAAACTACCCGTAAGATTTTGGCAGGGAATACGGCAGAAAAAGAAGAAATGTGAAAACTACCCGTAAGATTTTGGCAGGGAATACGGCAGGAAAAGCAAAAGTATGAAATCTGCCCGTAAACCCATGCCGGAAGATACGGTGAAAAAAGCAGAAGTGAAGAATTCGCCCGTAAATCCAAAGCAGTCAATACGGTAGGATTCCAGCATATGGAAATTACGCCCGTAATTCCGAGGTCGTCAGTACAGCAGAGTAACAACATACGGAAACTACACCCGTAATTCCAAAGTATACTGTACAGTGGTAATTCCGGGAACCTCCAGCTATACCGTGTTAGAAAAATTATACTGTACAGATGAACACTGAAAGGGCAGACAGATGAAGGAGAAAGAAGCAGACTGCCGGGTAAATTGCGGTTCTGTGCCGGAGCAGTAAAATGAAGGGAATCTGCCATATACACAGAATTTTCACAGGATTCGCGGAAAGATTTAAGGTTGATTTAAAGTGGGATGCCTATACTGTAGAAAAATTGTTTTCGGAAAAACAGAAAGCAGTTTGGACAGTAAAGACTGTCTGACAGAAACAGGAAAGGATGATATAAGAATGAAGCGAAAACATCTGGCATTGATCTTAAGTCTTACAGTCAGCATTTCCGTACTGGGAGGCTGCGTGGACAGCAATACAAATGAAGATACTGCACAGACGGAGGAGACCGCATTCCAATCAGAAGAAGGTCAGGAGGAAGACCGAACATATGGAGAAATTCTGGAAGTTGGAGAAGATTCTATTACAATTGAAATTGGCGTTCTCAGGGAAATGAACCAGGAAACCTTCCCAGAGGATGATATCGGGGGAGAAATCGGAGAGGCAGTACAGACAGTAAAAGACGCGGGAGATTCCCAGACAGCAGAGGAAGAGGAGAGTTTGCAGGCAACTTCGGAGACAGTGTCAGAAGAGCAGGATGCGCAGAAAGCTTCGGAGGACGGAGACGAGAGCCGGGAGACAGATGATACGGCATCCGTGGAGGACGGAGACGAAGTACCGGATGCTCCTGAAGGAGAAGAAAGAGAAATGCCCTCTATGTTGGATTTGACCGGAGATGAGCTTGTAGTGTCTATAACGGAAGAAACACAGATTACCAGACAAATCATGAGCGGAGACCAGGGCGGTCCGCAGATGGGAGAAGCCCCGGAAAAGCCGGAGAGCCAGGAGACAGGAGAGGAGCCGGAGAGCCAGGATACAGGAGAAAAGCCGGAGAGCCAGGAGACAGGAGAAAAGCCGGAGAGCCAGGAGACAGGAGAGGAAGCAGCGGGCCAGGACAGTACAGAAGAAGGACAGCAGCCACCGGATGGAGATGGCCCTGAGGAACCAGACGGACAGAATGCGGAGGGCGGTAACCAACAGGAAGAACTGACCCTGGAAGATCTGGCAGAAGGGGATACAGTCTCTATCTTGTTGAATGAAGATGGATCTGCTGCGGAAATTGCCGTGATGGGCGGAGGCGCCGGCGGTGGTACGGGCTGTCAGACGGAAGCGCCTGACAGCTACGAAGCAGTGGATTCCTATACGGAAGATGCTCAGGAAACGGATAAAACAGTAAGTTCCGAAGGAACGGATGAAAATGCGGTGCTCGTATCAGAAGGCGCAGAAGTGTCCTTCTCTGATCTGGTGGTATCCCGGATGTCAGAAGACAGTGAAGGAGGAGATGCCGCCAGTTTTTATGGAGTGGGGGCTGCTCTGTTAAATATTGACGGTTCTCTGTACCTTACAGACAGCACCATCAATACGGATGCGGCAGGCGGAACCGGAATCTTTTCTTATGGAGAAGGGGAAACGTGGGTTTCGGATACGGAGATCACCACCCAGAAAGATATTTCCGGGGGAATGCATGTGGCAGGAGGCGGTACGCTCTATGCATGGGATCTGGATGTGGATACCAGCGGAGAGTCTTCGGCGGCCATCCGCAGTGACAGAGGAGGCGGCACCATGGTGGTGGACGGCGGCAGTTATGTATCGAATGGAGTGAATTCTCCGGCGGTATACAGTACTGCTCAGATTGCCGTAAACAACGCAAAACTGATAGCCACCGGATCTGAAGCGGTATGTATTGAGGGACTTAATGAACTGCGTCTGTTCGATTCGGACCTGGAGGGCAATATGAGTGAGAATGAGCAGAACGACTGTACCTGGAATGTGATTCTGTACCAGAGCATGTCCGGAGATTCGGAAGTCGGCAACAGTACTTTTGAGATGAACGGGGGAACTCTGACAGCGAAAAATGGCGGTATGTTTTATACAACCAACACGGAATCCACATTTATCCTGTCAGGGGTAGACATTACCTATGCAGAAGACAATCCCTTTTTCCTGCGCTGTACCGGCAACTCCAATGAAAGAGGATGGGGACAGGCCGGTGAAAATGGAGCAGACTGTCTGTTTACCGCAGTGAATCAGGAGATGCAGGGAGACATTATCTGGGACAGCATCAGTCAGCTGGATTTCTATCTGACAGCAGGAAGCAGTCTTACAGGGGCAGTGGTGCAGGATGAAAGCTGCGCCGGAGACGGCGGTGACGGTTACAGCAGTTTATATCTGGCTGATGGCTGCAGCTGGATAGTAACCGGAAACAGCACTTTGACAAATCTGTATTGTGCAGGAGAAATCCGGGATGCGGACGGAAATTCGGTGACGGTGCAGGGAACCGATGGAACGGTCTATGTGCAGGGCAGCAGCCCGTACACCATTACGGTGGATTCCTATCAGGAAACGGTGGATCTGTCAGAAGCTGTTCAGGTTACCGAATGGGCAGATTATCAGGTGGAAAAGCCTTCTCAGCTTTTATAATGCGTATTGCTTCAGATTGCCTCTGCAGACCTGCTGTCTGCCTGAGAAAGTGAAAGTTTTATAAATCCTCCGGGAAGAGTTGACGGGGGAAGGCCGGTTCGTATATGATACCTACATGACTTTTTATACGGCCCGGTGACTGAACAGACAAAAAGCGGCCGGGGCAGATGAGAAGACGAAGGACGATGAGAATATAATGAAAGCAATTCAGGAAATTAAAAAAGAACTGGAGCAGGCCGGGGAAGATCAGTGGGAGTCCCTGTGCCTGCAGTATGAAACGGATTCCCGGGCAGGAGTCCGGAAGCTGGTAGAGCAGTACAGAAGAAAGGCTGAGGCACTGCAGAAAGAGAGGGAACGCACCGAGGCAATGAAAGTCTATGAACGGGAGTATGAACATCTGGGTTATGTCTGCGGAATTGACGAAGTGGGCAGGGGCCCTCTGGCAGGGCCGGTGGTTGCCTGCGCGGTGATCCTGCCCGGGGACTGTTCCCTGCTCTATATCAACGATTCCAAGAAGCTGACTGAGAAGAAGCGGGAAAGTCTGTGCAGAGAAATCCTGCAGGAAGCCATAGGTGTGGGGATCGGCTGTGTGCCGCCGGAACGGATTGACGAGATCAATATTCTGCAGGCCACTTATGAGGCCATGCGGGAAGCCATTTCCCGGCTGCCGGTCCGGCCGCAGATTCTTCTCAATGACGCGGTGACGATACCGGAGGTGGAGATTCCTCAGGTTCCCATTATCAAAGGAGATGCCAAGAGTATTTCCATTGCCGCTGCCAGTATTGTGGCCAAGGTAACGAGAGATCATATGATGGTAGAGTATGACAAGGTCTATCCGGGATATGATTTTGCTTCGAACAAGGGCTATGGCTCTGCCGCCCATCTTGCGGCTCTGAGAGAAAAGGGCCCCACACCCATTCACAGGCGAAGCTTTATTCATGGGATCTGTCCGGAAGAAAGCAGGTGAGACATGAACTGCCGGAAGCTGGGGGCGCAGTATGAGGAAAAAGCTGCCGCATATCTGGAAGGACAGGGTTATACTATTTTACACAGAAATTACCGCTGCCGTATGGGAGAACTGGATCTGGTGGCTTTGGATGGCGAAGTGGTGGTATTTGTGGAAGTGAAATACAGATCCAATGGCCGCCAGGGATCTTCTCTGGCAGCGGTGGACAGAAGAAAACAGCAGATTCTGGGAAAGATGGCGGCAATTTATCTGCAGAGGGAATGCCATTCCGTGGAAGTGCCCTGCCGGTTTGATGTGGTGGGGATTGACGGGAATGCTGTCTGTCATCATAAAGACGCATTCTGGCTGGAATCTATGTACGGATGAAAGGGGAGTATTTCAATGGAAAAAGAACACTGGATCCGGGCGGACAGCAAGAAGCCCGGAATTGAACGAAGAGAAAAGGAAGGAGTGGTTTATCTGGCTTACCCGGCTCTGGAGCAGACGGGAATGGTGGTGCATGGATTTTCCACCCGTCTGGGCGGCGTGAGCACAGGCATCTGGTCTTCCATGAATCTCAGTTATTCCAGAGGCGACGATCCGGATGCGGTGACGGAGAATTATCATCGCATTGCCCGTGCCATTGGATTTCCTTTTGAGAGTCTTGTGGCTTCGCATCAGACCCATACCACAAATGTGCAGGCGGTGACGGAGGCTGACCGGGGAAAGGGCATCTGGAGAGAGCGGGATATCACGGATGTGGACGGAATGATCACCAATGTCCCCAATGTGACGCTGGCTACTTTTTATGCAGACTGTGTGCCACTGTATTTTGTGGATCCGGTGCAGAGGGCCATTGGTCTGTCCCATTCCGGATGGCGGGGAACAGTGGGCAAGATGGGAGCAGAAACGGTAAAAGCCATGGAGAAGGCCTATAGAAGCCGGCCGGAAGATATTATCACTGCCATTGGTCCTTCCATCTGTCAGGACTGTTATGAGGTCAGCGAAGATGTGATCGAGGCCTTCCGGGAGAACTTTGAAGAGAAGGACTGGCCGGGATTGTTTTACCGGAAGGAGAACGGCAAATACCAGCTGAATCTCTGGGAAGCAAATAAGATCATTCTTCTGGAAGCCGGAATTTTACCGGAACATATTTCCATGCCGAATCTTTGTACCTGCTGCAATCCGCAGCTGTTGTTTTCTCACCGGGCTTCCCATGGAAAACGCGGGAACCTGGGAGCTTTTCTGATGCTGAAAGAAGAAATGGATGGATCAGGGAGAGACAGGTAAATATTATTCCGCTCCTGTTGCCGGTGAAGACTGTCCGTATGGTTATCGGTAATCCCATAAAAGACAATTATGGAAAAAGAAAATGAATACATGTATAAAAATAATACAAAAAGAGGGTCTCCCGAAAGTCAGCCGTTCAGATGACCGGAGGGATTCCCTCTTTTTTGTATACATGTGCTATGAAATATTGCGGACAGTTCTTACAGAAGAATCAGCTGCCGCTCTGTCTTCTGCGGTTCTTTTCCAGAAGCTTAATGATCTTATCGTTGCTGGAGCGGACTTTTTCCACGGATACATCGTGGTTGATGATATCCATGATGCTGGCCAGATATTTGCTCATATTTGCCTCGATATAATAAGGACGTTCCAGAAGCTCCTTGGGACGGTAATTCAGGTTCGTAGTGATCAGGCGGTGCAGATAGCCTTTTTCGTAGTATTCGTCGAATTTGTCCAGACCATCGGTGAACAGGCCGTAGGTGGTGCAGACGAATACGCGGCCGGCATTGCGCTCTTTTAACTGCTTGGCCACATCCAGCATACTGCCGCCGGAGGAGATCATGTCGTCAATGATCACCACATCTTTGCCTTCAACAGAATCGCCGAGGAATTCATGGGCCACAATGGGGTTCTTGCCATTGACGATCCGGGAGTAATCACGGCGCTTATAGAACATACCCATGTCTACGCCCAGAATACTGGAGAAGTATACGGCTCTTGACATGGCGCCTTCGTCCGGGCTGATGACCATCAGGTGGTCGTTGTCCAGACGCAGATCCGGAACGTTCTTGATCAGGGCCTTCAGAAACTGATAGGTCGGGAAGAAATTATCGAATCCCTTCAGAGGGATGGCATTCTGTACCCGCGGGTCATGGGCATCGAAGGTGATAATGTTTGCCACGCCCATGTCGCTGAGCTCCTGCATGGCCAGCGCACAGTCCAGAGATTCCCTGGAGGTGCGGCGGTGCTGTCTGCCTTCATAGAGGAAAGGCATGATCACGTTGATACGGTGTGCCTTGCCTGTGGCAGCAGAGATGATCCTCTTCAGATCCTGATAATGGTTGTCCGGTGACATATGGTTTTCGTGTCCGCAGACAGTATAGGTACCGCTGTAATTGGTGATATCCACCATAATAAAAATATCGCAGCCGCGGACGGATTCTCTGATATAGCCTTTGCCTTCACCGGTGCCGAAACGGGGGCATTCGCATTCCACGATAAAGGATTCTTCGGAATATCCCTGAGGATTCAGACCGGATTTGTTATGTTCGGAAAGTTCTTTACGGAATTTTACCAGGTGACTGTCAACTGCCTGGGCGAGATCCTTACAGCCTTCCAGTGCCAGGATCTTAATAGGCGCCACAGGAATTGATTTCTCCAGTAATTCGATATTAAGCATAGTAGACCTCCACATACAATTTTCTTATGTATCCTATAATGGTTATATCATTTTGTTGTAGTGGCAGTCAAGGAATTTATTGCTTTTTAATGGAAGACTTGTTATGATAATGGAGAATTGGAGAGAAGAGAATGAAAGATAAGAGACATATCATAACAGAAGTTGCAGATGACAGCATTGCCCGGGAACTGGGGATTGAGCCGGGGGATGTGCTGCTGGCAGTCAACGATACACCGGTGGAGGATATTTTCGATTACCATTATCTGATGAATGAAGAATATGTAGAAATTCTGATCGAGAAGCCCAACGGGGAGGAATGGCTGCTGGAAGTGGAGAAGGAATATGAAGAAGATCTGGGAATCGGATTTGAAAACGGCCTGATGGATGAATATCGTTCCTGCTCCAATCACTGCATTTTCTGTTTTATTGATCAGATGCCTCCGGGAATGCGGGAGACACTGTACTTTAAAGATGATGATTCCAGGCTTTCCTTTCTGCAGGGGAATTATGTGACGCTGACCAATATGAAAGAGAAAGATCTGGAACGAGTGATCCGGTATCACCTGTCACCGATCAATATTTCCTTTCAGACCACGAACCCGGAGCTGCGCTGCCAGATGCTGCACAACCGGTTCGCGGGAGAGGCACTGAAGAAGGTGGACAGACTTTTTGAAGCCGGAATTGAGATGAATGGTCAGATCGTACTGTGCAGGGGGATCAATGATGGAGAGGAGCTGGAGCGGAGCATCCGGGATCTGACCCGTTATCTTCCCCTGCTGAAAAGTGTGTCTGTGGTTCCGGTGGGCCTGAGCCGCTACCGGGAGGGCCTGTATCCCCTGGAGCCCTTTACACCGGAAGAGGCACGGGAGGTGCTGCGGACCATCCGGCGGTGGCAGGAGAAGCTTTATCCCGAATACGGGCTGCACTTTATCCATGCTTCTGACGAATGGTATCTTCTGGCAGGAGAACCTCTGCCTGGAGAGGAAGTCTATGACGGATATCTGCAGCTGGAGAACGGTGTGGGGATGCTGACGCTTCTGGAACGGGAAGTGGAAGAAGCGCTGGAACAGAGTGCGCCTCATGAGGAGCAGCGGCAGGTATCCATTGCCACGGGTATGCTGGCGGCGCCTCATATCCGGCGGCTGACAGAGAAAATCTGCCAGCGGTATCCGGGAGTGCAGGCGGAGGTCTATCCAATAAGAAACCGGTTTTTTGGAGAACAGATCACCGTATCCGGACTGTTGACCGGAACGGACCTGCTGGAGCAGCTCAGAGGCAGAGATCTGGGCCAGCAGCTGCTGCTGCCCTGCAATATGCTGCGCAGCGGAGAAAATGTATTTTTGGACGATAAGACAGTGGAGGAGCTGCAGAGAGAGCTGCAGACAGAGATCCGGATCGTAGATACGCCGGGCAGCGATCTGCTGCGGGCAGTAACCGGGGAGGACGCTGTCTATCAGAATAGAAGGAGACAGATGTATGAGCAAACCAATTGTAGCCATTGTGGGCCGGCCGAATGTGGGGAAATCCACCCTGTTTAACGCGCTGGCAGGCAATAACATTTCCATTGTGCAGGATACTCCCGGTGTGACAAGAGACCGGATTTATGCAGAAGTATCCTGGCTGGACAAAAATTTTACGATGATTGATACCGGAGGAATCGAACCGGACAGCAATGATGTGATTCTGTCCCAGATGCGGGAGCAGGCCCAGATCGCCATTGATACGGCTGATGTGATCCTGTTTCTGACGGATGTGCGCCAGGGACTGGTGGACGCGGATTCCAAAGTGGCAGATATGCTGCGCAGGAGCAGCAAGCCGGTGGTCCTTGCGGTGAACAAAGTAGACAGTTTTGAAAAGTATATGGTAGATGTTTACGAATTCTACAACCTGGGCATCGGAGAGCCTGTCCCCATATCGGCGGCTTCCCGTCTGGGCCTGGGGGATATGCTGGATGAGCTGGTGAAGCATTTTCCGGAGGAAGCAGACGGAGAGGAAGAAGATGAGATCCCTCATATTGCCATTGTGGGCAAACCCAATGTGGGCAAATCTTCGCTGATCAACAAGCTTCTGGGAGAGGACCGGGTCATTGTGTCGGATATTGCCGGAACCACCCGGGATGCTGTTGACACCAGGGTGTCCTGGAATGGAAAGGATTATATCTTTATCGATACGGCGGGGCTTCGCAGAAAGGGCAAAGTAAAAGAAGAGATCGAGCGGTACAGTGTGATCCGTACCGTATCGGCTGTGGAGCGAGCCCATGTGGTGGTAGTGGTCATCGACGCCGTGGAGGGTGTGACCGAGCAGGATGCCAAGATTGCCGGCATTGCCCATGACCGGGGCAAAGGCGTGATCATCGCCGTGAATAAATGGGATGCCATTGAAAAAGACGACAAGACCATTTACAAATATACGAACCGGATCCGGGAGATACTGGCCTATATGCCTTATGCAGAACTGCTGTTTATTTCTGCCAGGACAGGCCAGCGGATTGGAAAGCTGTTCGAAGTGCTGGATATGGTCATCGAGAATCAGACACTCCGTATTCAGACTGGTGTGCTCAATGAGATCCTGGCAGAGGCAGTTGCGCTGCAGCAGCCGCCCAGCGATAAGGGCAAGCGCCTGAAGATCTTCTATATGACCCAGGTGGCGGTACGGCCGCCGACCTTTGTGGTGTTTGTCAATGACAAAGAACTGATGCATTTTTCCTATGTAAGATATCTGGAGAACCGGATCCGGGATGCATTCGGATTCCGGGGCACCTCCTTAAAATTTATAGTTCGCGAGCGGGGAGAGAAATAAAATGGAACGTCTGGTTTGTTTACTGATCGGATATCTGTGCGGTTTGTTTCAGACATCGTATTTGTATGGAAAGCTTCATAAGATCGACATCCGGGAATATGGAAGCGGAAATGCGGGAACAACAAATGCGCTGCGCACCATGGGCAAGAAAGCCGGAGCCCTGACGTTGTTCGGGGACTGCTTCAAATGTATCCTGGCTGTTCTGATTGTAAGAACAGTCTTTGCGGGAAACTATCAGGATTATCCGGGAATGCTCAATCTCATGGAAATGTACGCTGCGTTTGGATGTATTCTGGGACACAATTTTCCATTTTATCTGAAGTTTAAAGGAGGAAAGGGAGTTGCGGCTTCTGTGGGAATGATCCTTGCTGTGGACTGGAGAATATTTCTGATCTGCGCAGTGGTGTTTTTCATCATATTTTTCTTTACGCATTATGTATCCCTGTGTTCCATCTGCACGTATATTGCGGCGTTTATCCTGTTGGTGATCTTTGGACAGATGGGACATTACGGGTTGTACGGAATGGAACAGATCGAGATGGATGTGGTGATGTTTCTTATGACAGTTCTGGCAGTCTACCGGCATAAGGCGAACATCCTCCGTCTGATGAACGGAACGGAGAATAAACTGTATCTGAGTAAAGTTGGCAAGAAATAAATAAGATATGAGGTGACAAAATATGGCAACAATCAGTGTATTGGGAGCAGGAAGCTGGGGAACCGCTCTTTCTCTGCTTCTCTATCAGAATGGACATCAGGTGGCTTTATGGTCGGCCCTGGAGGATGAGGTGAAGATGCTCCGGGAAAAAAGAGAGCATGCCTCCAAGCTTCCCGGCGTGAAGCTTCCGGAAGATATGGATATTACGGCGGATCTGGAAAAATGCCTGAAATCAGTGGATGTGGCGGTATTGGCAGTGCCTTCTCCTTTTACCAGAAGTACCGCTCATCAGATGAAACCGTATGTGAAGGACGGGCAGATCATTGTCAATGTGGCAAAAGGCGTGGAGGAGAACAGCCTGATGACCCTCAGCGAGATCATTGAGCAGGAAATCCCGCAGGCAGAGGTTGCGGTATTGTCCGGACCCAGTCATGCAGAGGAAGTGGGTCGGGGACTTCCCACCACCTGTGTGGTCAGCGCCCATAAGAGAAAAACAGCGGAGTACCTGCAGGGCATCTTTATGAGTCCGGTGTTCCGGGTGTATACAACGCCGGATATCCTGGGCGTGGAACTGGGCGCCGCTCTGAAAAATGTCATTGCCCTGGCAGCGGGTACCGCAGATGGTCTGGGCTACGGAGATAATACCAAAGCGGCTCTGATCACCAGAGGAATCGCGGAGATTTCCAGACTGGGCGTGAAGATGGGAGCGAGACAGGAGACCTTTTACGGCCTGTCCGGTATCGGAGATCTGATCGTAACCTGCGCCAGCGTCCACAGCCGGAACCGCAAGGCCGGTTATCTGATGGGTAAGGGTTACACCATGCAGGAGGCCATGGATGAAGTGAAAATGGTGGTGGAAGGTGTGTATTCCGCCAAAGCTGCCAAGGAATTGGCAGAAAAATACCAGGTGGAGATGCCGCTGGTAGAGGAAGTGAACCGGGTGCTCTTCGAGGATAAGAAGCCGGCCGATGCAGTGCGGGATCTGATGCTCCGGGATAAGAAGATCGAATCACCGGCTCTTCCGTGGGAGGAAGAAAAATAATTCCGTTTATAGTGGAAAGAATATCATGAATGTATCTGTTTGATTTACGCAGGCGGCAGGGCGGTTTAATAAAGCATGGAATATCGCCTGTCTGCAGAAGAGAAGGGCCTACGCATGGAAACATGACAGGCCCTTTTTGATATGGGTCGGATAGACCCAGTTGAGTACGTTGGAGTTTCTCAATAGAGAAACGGAAACGTGCGAAATATAATCCACCCGCTATGCGGGTGCGCGACGTTTGTTATACAAAAAATCACCTTTCCGCTATAATAGAGGTGTTCAGGCCACTATTAAAGAAAGGAAAGGTGATTGCATGGCAAAGCAAACGAATTCGCTCGCACATACGAAGTGGATGTGTAAGTATCACATCGTCTTCACCCCTAAGTATAGAAGAAAAATTGTTTACAATCAATATAAAAGAGATTTGCGGGATATCTTGAAACAATTGTGCAGTTACAAAGGAGTGGAGATATTGGAAGGGCATCTGATGCCTGATCATGTGCATATGCTGGTAAGTATACCGCCGAAGATCAGTGTATTATCATTTATGGGGTATTTGAAAGGGAAAAGTGCCCTGATGATGTTTGACAGGCACGCAAATTTAAAGTATACGTTTGGGAACCGTCATTTCTGGTCAGAAGGATATTATGTGAGTACAGTGGGATTAAATGAAGCCACGATAAAGAAGTATATACAAGATCAGGAAAAAGCAGATATCATGAAGGATAAACTCAGTGTGAAGGAATATGAGGACCCTTTTAAGGGTCAAGGCTGAGTAGTACCAACGCCTCTTTAGGGGCAGCGACGAGTCAATAGCAATGTGGCTTGAACGGAGCTATGGGAAGGATGCGTAGCAAACTTCCCATAGCATAAAAGAGAAAGCCAGCGCCTTGAGACGCGGCCAAGTAGGGCGGGCTTAGAGCCCGCGTCCCGAGCCACCCGTTTTACGGGTGGCGGCGACTTCTCTAAATAAAATTCTACCATGGAATATTCCGCAGATCTTCCGGAATGTTGGCACTGCGGTAATTCTGGTTCAGACTGTCGATGATCTCCATATCCTCAGGTTCGATCTCGAAGCTGAAAATATCTCCGTTGGCCTGGATCCGTTCTGCTCGGGTGGATTTGGGAATGACTGCCACACCTTTCTGGATCGACCAGCGCAGGCCGATCTGAGCAGGGGTCTTGCCGTATTTGGTGGCGAGCACGCACATGACATCATTTTCCAGATAAGCGCCCCTTGCCAGCGGCGCGTAAGCCTGCACCTGAATGCCGTGAGCCTGGCAGTATTCCAGTGTGGCTTTCTGGTAATAATATGGATGAAACTCGATCTGGTTTACGGCCGGGACCAGATCGGAAATCTTAGCCAGCTCCTCGAGATGGCGGGGTTCAAAATTGCTGACACCGACGGATTTGGCACGGCCGGAAGCATAAATTTTTTCCATGGCTTTCCAGGTCTCCTGATAGCAGCCCGGTACAGGCCAGTGGATCAGATACAGATCCACGTAATCCAGCTTCAGCCGTTCCAGGCTCCGGTTGAATGCTCCCTCAATATCGCCCAGACGCTGCGCATTGTTCCAGATCTTGGTCGTGATAAATAATTCCTCACGGGGAATCTTGCAGCGGGCAATCCCTCTTCCCACACCGTCTTCGTTGGTATAGGCCGAGGCGGTATCGATCAGCCGGTAGCCGCAGCCTGTGGCTGCTTCAATGGCACGCTCCACTTCATTTTCTCCGGTAGCTTTATATACGCCTAAGCCCAGCATGGGCATTTTTTCGTTGGTATTCAGTAAAGCAGTGGTACCTAACATAAAAACCTCCTTGTTTCCTGTCTCCTGTCTGAGAATTGCCGCGGCAGACGCGGCAGGGCAGATGCCTCATAAAATATAATACAGTATAGCATAAATATGTGAATGATTGAAGATAAAATTGTTAAGAAACTAAAAACAGAAAAAAGATATTATCTGGAACGTTAAAGAAATATCAAACATGTTAAATATGCTTCAATGTATTCATTTTTGTACAAAATTTGCATCGAAATGACGCTGTTTTAGGAAAAATTTAAGAATATTTCCTTGTAAAGCCGCAGGAAAAGTTGTATAATGGACATAAATTGATAAATAATTGTCATGATATGGAAGCAAACCCATGCGGGATGGCATTCAATGCGGAGAGACTGCGGCCTGTACGGCGCAGTGGCAGCAGATATCATGAAGAAAGGAGCAGAGCATGCATTTGATCAAAGATGAAAATGGCAACGTGATTTCTCACGGTCATGATCAGGGATGTGATCATCATGACCATGAGCATTCTCATTGCGGATCCTGCCAGGGAGAGCAGGGCTGCAAAAACGAAACGGTTGCGTTGTTAACATATATGCTGCAGCATAATGAGCACCATGCTGCTGAACTGGAACAGATGGCTGAAAATCTGAAAAAGCTGCATATGGATACGGCAGCCAAGACCATCATGGAAGGTGTCGCGGATTTTCAGAAAGGAAATATGCGTCTTGGACTGGCATTGACACTGGTGAAAGAACAGTTAAAGGAGGACGAGTGATATGTGTCTTGCAACTGTGTACAAGAATAGTGATGATTCTGTGATCTTCCGGAATGTAAGCCGGATTGATGTGGATGGAGAGAAACTTCTGATCCATGACATTATGGGAGATGAGAAGGTAATCGAGGGAAGGCTGCTGATGGTTGACCTTGCAAACAGTGTTGTGAAGGTGGAGTGTTCAGAATAACGCGTATCCGATTGACAGCGATGTTTCAGACGGATACAATGAAAGACGGGGAGAAAGAAAAGAGAGCGGTCTGTCAGTGTATTCGGTGCAGAGAAAGAGCAGCTGGACTGCCTTTGGAAAATAATAAAAAAGGCGGCAAAGGTCTGGCGGAAGAACTGACACAGATCTATCTGGATCCATATACGTTTGTATAATTAATATATTTTTAGGAGGCACCCGAACATGGCGCATGTAATTGCTGTCGCAGGTAAAGGCGGCGTAGGTAAGACAACTTTGACAGGCTTATTGATTCAGTATCTGGGGGAGAAGGGCAAGGGACCGATTCTGGCAGTTGACGCGGATGCGAATTCGAATCTGAACGAAGTCCTGGGTGTGAAAGTAGAAACGACCCTGGGGGATATTCGTGAGGAGATCGCGCATGCGGAAATGGCTGAGAAGAGTCCGATTCCTTCCGGGATATCCAAGGCGGATTATGCGGAATTCAAATTTAATTCCGCTCTGATTGAGGACGATGATTTTGACCTTCTGGTAATGGGAAGAACCCAGGGGAAGGGATGTTATTGCTATGTAAATGGTCTGCTTCAGGCTCAGCTGGTGAAGTATCAGAAGAATTATCCGTATATTATAGTAGATAATGAGGCAGGCATGGAGCATATCAGCAGGGGCGTACTGCCCAGTATGCAGACGGCAATACTGGTCAGCGACTGCTCCAGAAGAGGAGTACAGGCGGTGGGAAGGATTGCGAGACTGATCGAAGAATGCGATATGCATCCTCAGAAAGTCGGACTGATCATCAACCGTGCTCCCGGTGGAGTGCTCAATGACGGCATCAAAGAAGAAATTGAAAACCAGGGATTGACCCTGCTTGGGGTTGTACCGCAGGATGAAACAGTCTATGAATATGACTGTGAAGGAAAACCCACGGTGCAGCTGCCGGAGGATTCTCCTGTAAAAAAAGCGATGCGGGAGATCGTAGATAAATTAGGCTTATAGTATTATTGAGAGAGCCGTTTATAGATAAGGTATCGTTCCTTCTTCTGTCTCTGCGCAGGAGAAGGGCAGATATACAGGGATGAATGCAGAAGCATGCTTGGATAATGAAAAGCGCTTCTGCCTTTTGGGCGCTTATGTGCAGGCCGCGGAATCTGCGGCTGCAGGATCTGCGCCTTTGTATAACCCATGGGGAGGGAGGGGATGCTCTCTCTGTGGAATTTGTTTAGATATGTTAATTTATTATTACATATAAACAATGAAAACTAAAGGAGGTCTATAATGAGTGAATTCAAACTAACTACAGTAGAGGAATTTGAAGCAGCGACTAACCGTCTGTTGGAGACTGGCGCGAAAGTAGGTGCTGATTCATGGCAGCTGCGTGTGAAACAGCAGACTCCTCACTGTAAATTCGGCGAATCTGGTATGTGCTGTAGAATCTGTTCTATGGGACCCTGCCGTATCACCCCAAAAGCACCGCGTGGAATCTGCGGATGTGATGTACATGGTATCGTAGGAAGAAATTATCTTCGTTTTACAGCTGGTGGTGCTGCAACCCATTCCGACCATGGTCGTGAAATCGCGCATACACTGTATGAAACCGCACCAGATGGCAACTACAAGGTAAAGGATCCGGAAAAACTGCTGAAACTGGCAGCTGAATTCGGTGTAGAGACAGAAGGAAGAGATATCTATGATATCGCTCATGAAGTGGCCGAGACCGGTTTGATGGAATACGGAAAACCCTTTGGCAATCTGGTATTTACCAAACGTGCGCCGGAACATACCCAGGAAATCTGGAAGAGAGAAGAAATTCTTCCCCGTGCCATTGACCGGGAAGTTTCCTGCTCCATGCACATGACTCATATGGGATGTTCCTCCAAGCCGGAAGCACTGATCCGTCAGTCTCTGCGCGCAGGTCTTTGCGATGGATGGGGCGGTTCCATGATGGGAACAGAATTCTCTGATGTGTTGTTCGGAACACCGAGAGAAGTTGAGACAGAAGCCAATCTGGGCGTAATGGTAGAAGAAAATGTAAATATCGTGGTTCATGGACATGATCCGTCTCTTTCCGAGATGATCTGTGAATATGCAGACAGCAAGGAAATGATCGATTATGCCAAATCCATGGGCGCACAGGGAATCACTGTATCCGGTGTCTGCTGTACATCCAACGAAGTGGCAATGCGCCGCGGTATTCCTATGGCTGGTAACTTCCTGCAGCAGGAAAACGTGGTTCTCACCGGTGCCTGCGAAGCAATCGTAGTTGACGTGCAGTGTATCTTCCCGGCACTTGGACCACTGAGCAAATGTTTCCATACCAAATTTATCACGACTTCTCCTATTGCACAGATGCCGGATTCTGACTTTATCCGTTTCAATGCAAAGACTGCAGGCGAAAACGCAAAAGCAATCGTTAAGCTGGCTATTGAGAACTTCAAGAACAGAAAACCGGAACTGGTACATATTCCGCAGATGAAGCAGAAAGCAGTTGTTGGTTTCTCTGTAGAGCAGATCGAGAAGAAACTGGACGGCGTAACCAACAGCCATGTGGATGTAACAGGAACCATGCTGCCTCTGGTTGACTGTGTGAAGTCTGGTGTACTTCGCGGCGCAGTGGCTATGGTAGGATGTAACAACCCGAAGGTTCGTCCGGATGCCGCACACATTGAATTGATGAAGAAGCTGATCGCAAACGACATTATTCTGGTAGTTTCCGGTTGTTCCGCACAGGCTGCTGCAAAGGCAGGTCTGATGGACAAGAGAGCAAAAGATCTTTGTGGAGCCGGACTGAAGCGTGTCTGCGAACTGGCTGACATTCCTCCGGTATTACATATGGGATCCTGCGTGGATATCTCCCGTATGATGGTTCTGGCTGCCAGAATCGCCAAAGATTCCGGCTGGAACATTTCTCAGATTCCGCTTGTAGGATGTGCTCCTGAGTGGATGTCTGAGAAGGCAGTTTCCATCGGTAACTATGTAGTTTCTACCGGTATTGATACTTATTTGGGTGTTGAGCCTTATGCATACGGTTCCTCTGAAGTAGACGGACTGTTAAAGGGCGGCATTAAAGACTGGGTAGAAGCAAATTACACCGTAGAACATGACATCGATAAATTGGGCGATTTAATGATCGAAAGAATCGAAGAAAAGAGAACTGCACTGGGAATTTAATTTCCATACAGTAAATTAAGAAGTAATCACAACGTGAGGTGACAACTATGAAGATAGCGGTAACAGGAAAAGGCGGTGTGGGCAAGACCACCTTTGCAGCAACTCTGGCCCGGATGTACGCAGACGAAGGACGCAAAGTCCTGGCTGCGGATGTGGATCCGGATGCGAATCTGGGACTGGCGCTGGGGTTTGATGAAGAGACGCTGGATTCCATTGTTCCGATTTCCCGCATGCGCAAGCTGGTGGAAGAAAGAACCGGAGCAAGTGCGGACAACCAGTTCTATAAACTGAATCCAAAAGTAGATGATATTCCGGATACTTATGGGAAAACCTGCAACGGGGTCAAACTGTTGGTCCTGGGAACGGTCGAGACAGGCGGCGGCGGGTGTGTATGCCCGGAGCATGTAATGCTGAAGAGGATCATTAACAACCTGGTCCTTCACAGGGACGATGTGGTGATCCTGGATATGGAAGCGGGCCTGGAGCATCTGGGAAGAGGTACGACGGAGAGTGTGGACGCATTTATCGTGGTGATCGAACCGGGAGCAAGAAGCGTGCAGACATACAAGAACGTAAAGCGTCTGGCAAAAGATCTGGGTGTAGGACAGGTAAAAGTTGTTGCCAATAAAGTGCGTGACGAAAAAGACGAAGAGTTTGTAAAATCGAAAATTCCTGCAGAAGATCTGCTGGGAATCATTCATTACAATACCGAGGTTATGGATGCGGATCGTCAGGGAAAATCCCCTTATGATTTCAGCAAAACAGTAACCGAGGAAATCGAAAAAATTAAAGAAAAAATCGATTGTCAGAATTGATAGGAGGTATGACAGTGCTATTATTTGATATCGTATTTAACGGAAACGATACCATGTATGCAGAGGCATGCGA
>UQMI01000065.1 GCA_900542045.1 uncultured Blautia sp. | reverse complement strand
AAGGCAGCGGCATCAACTCCCCTTTTTCTTCCTGCCAGCGATCATAGCGGCTATATTCCGGGAATCGGAGCGACTGCGCTGACCGGAGTTGGCGTGTGTATGGCTAATTCGTGAAACTCGATTTTCGATTTTTATTGAACTATTTCTTGGTTTTCTGAGATAAATCAAGAAATAGTTCTTTTCTATTCACTGTGTCAATGATATACTGAAAATGACTATTTGTTGTTGAGGTATATGCGATGCTGCCCTACACAGGTGATTACACGGAACATTTTGATCCCGAAAAGCCAAGCCTTACATTCTATTCCTTTACCCCGCGTCCCCTGATGCGCGGGGGTATGTATCAGATGGATGACGAATTGGCTGCTTTACTGATTGAAGCCCACAGGAACATTAGCTTTCTGGAAGGGCTTGTTAAGTATGCTCCGAATAAAGAAGCATTTGCGGAGCTGATGCTTTTGAAAGAGTGTACCTATTCCCATATGATCGACTACGACGGTCCCGATTTCAAAGAAATACTCACTATCCGCGGCACCGGCAAAGGTGATATAACGCCGATCGCTAACCTGGAAATGGCATTTAAGGCGGCAAAAAGTATGGAAGTCGCAGCTCCTGACTTGAGCCGGATTTGCGGTATCGCACTTAACGGAGAATCAGAGGATAACTCGATAGATGTTAGGGATCATCAAACCTTTTGGCTGGGTGCAAAGACGAATCTCAAAGGATACAACCCTACAGCACCGGATGCTGTGCTCCCGGCACTGGCTGATATTTCTGCATATCTCTATAACGACCATAATACTGATCCGCTAATTAAGGCAGCACTGGTACATTACCAATTTGAAATGATCCATCCATTTGAACGGTATAACGGTATTATCGGGCGGATCCTTATGTCGATGATACTGCATGATGTCGTTGAAGAGGCACGGCCGCTGATATGCTTGTCCGAGTACTTGTATCATAATAAAAATGAATACTTTGATTTACTTCGGACTACCCAGTACAGCGGTGGTTATATTCGGTGGATCAAGTTTTTTGTTAATGCTATAGGCCAGGCAGCAAAGCAATCTGCTGAACAATTGATACAGTATGAACAAGCTATTACCGAAGCCGAGGATCGACTGATGCACATTGGAGGCCAGCCTAAAAGTGTCTATTCTGTCTTCAAATACTTAAGAAGATTTCCCATAACAACGGTTTCGTCCGCTGCGAAGCATACAGGCTTATCATTTAATTCGGTGTCAAAAGCCATGCATTTTTTGCAAGAGCATAAGTTTGTCACTCAAATCGGTGACGGCGAGCGGAATCGCATGTGGGAATATGCATTGATTTCACATCGGCTATATATTGATAATATGTAATTTAACAGACATTGTCTGTTAAATTGTGGAGCAGTCTAAAATGCCAGACACTGACTGGCATTTTCAAGGGAAGTATGAGCAAGACACAAAAAGAGGAGGAAAGCACACATGGATGAAGCTACCTACATATATAGAATAAATTCTGTTTGTCTAAAAAAGGGGGAGCCTTTTACGCCTGGAAGGATCAATGTTTTTGTTGGTGCCAATAATTGTGGCAAGACACAGTTGTTGAAAGATATGCTGGGATACATAACAGGAACACGAGCACCTACTGTTATCTTAAATGAGTTAGAAGTTCCCTATCCTGAATCATGGGATGCAATAGAACAAGCCTATGATATGAAAATAGTTGAAACAAACCAAAGCAAACAGTTACGTCATATTGCCCCAACATTAGATAGCGATCCTACGGGACCTACTTATCCTGATATTTTAACTACATTGTCAAATTGGTTAGTTCGTGATAAACGCGCGTTTCGTGCTGCAACCGGAGCAGGATTGGTAACTTATCTAAATACAGATAATCGATTGAAATTGGCAATGAGCCAGCCTGTGCAGCAAAATTTACATAAACGAGGAGCAAAAAACGTTTTAGAAGCCCTCTATATTTCTGGCTCATCCTCAACAGAAACTGTTAGAGAGTGTATTCGTAAGATTTTTGGTATTGATATATTCCTTAATCCATTCAATTTGGGAACATTGGAATTCAAAGTAGGGGATGATTTCTCCCTTGTTTCTAACAATCCACAAGAAGCATTTGAGCAACTATCTGGATACCAGATATTAGATACTCAAGGAGATGGTTTAAGAAGTGTCTTGGGAATGATTAGCGCCATTGTATCTGCCAAAAAACCTGTGTTTTTACTTGATGAACCAGAAGCGTTTCTGCATCCACCTCAGGCACTGCAGTTAGGTGAGATTATTTCTGGACTTGTTGAGCCGTCCCAACAAATTTTTATTGCAACTCATAGCGCAGATTTTCTAAGGGGGCTTTTGAGTTCTACAAGGGATGCTGTAATTATTCATCTTGATAGAGTTGAGAATGTTACGGAGGCAAATGTTCTTGATTCCGCTACCCTCAATCAAATAATTACTGATCCTTTGCTATCTTCTTCAAGAGTTCTAGAAGGCATGTTTTACAAAGGCGTTGTTGCAACAGAAGCTGATGCAGATGCAGTATTTTATCATCGACTGTTTCAAAAAATTGGATCTGCTGATGAGGTGCACTTTGTTAACGCCCATAACAAGCAAACTTTGAAGAAGATTATAGACCCATACAAAAAACTTGGCATCAAATTCGCTATGATTGCAGATGCTGATGTGATTAGGGATAAGCGTGAATTTACAGACATACTACAAATAACACCAGACGATCAGGTAAAAAACCAAGCGCTTGAAGAACGAGAAGCAATAATAAACCATTTTCAGAGTCAGAATAAGTATGAGATTTTGTGTGACCTTCAAGCTAAAACTAAAGAACTTGCTGAACGGACTACAATTCTCGAAACTGCTGATCCCGATGATATTGCGAGTGCATTATTTGATTTCAGACAAAATTTAAAAAAGCTCAGAGATGAGTCAGATGAGCTGTCTGAATTTAAAAAGAATGGACGGGCAGCATTACCGGATGCACTCCAAAATAACTTTGATACTCTCTGGTCCTGTTGCGCTAATATTGGGTTATTTATTGTAAATGTCGGAGAACTGGAGTCCTGGTTGGTCGATTATGATCTTGAAAGGTCTTCAAATAAATCTAAATGGATATCAAAAGCGTTGAACAAATTGTTTGATATTGAATATGATGAAAACAAGGCCATTTGGAAATTTGTCGATGCTCTAAGAGCTTTTTTGGTTAGCTGATATTACAATAATTAGCTTTATTGAAGGCATAGAATTTAATGAAAACAGAAACCCCAGACTATCAAATCTATTGGTAGTTTGGGATTTCTGCTTTTGCAGAGATATATTTTTTGTCGTGTGCTTGACATACGGGTGCCGCTGATCATGATCGTGTCCGCATTTGCGGCACTGGTGGGTTATGGCGGTGCCCCCAGAGCATCGATTTTCATGGGAAAAAAGGATAAGGAATCGGCAGAAAAGACTCTGGGAAACTGTTTTACGCTGCAGATTGTAATTTCCATCCTTCTGACTGCTGTTTTACTGATCTGGAACAGAGATTTACTTATGGCATTCGGTGCCAGTGAGAACACGATCGAATATGCCGTCAGCTATATGAATATTTATGCGCTGGGAACAATTTTTGTGGAGCTTACACTGGGAATGAACGCGTTTATCACGGCCCAGGGATTTGCAAAGACAGGAATGCTTTCCGTTCTGATCGGTGCAGTTACGAATATCATCCTGGACCCGATCTTCATCTTTGGATTCGATATGGACGTAAGGGGCGCTGCTCTGGCAACGATTATTTCCCAGGCTCTTTCCTGTATCTGGGTAGTAAGCTTCCTCTGCGGAAAGAAAACGTTTCTGAAAATTAAAAGAAAAAATCTGGGACTGGTTCCCAAAATCATCATGCCGTGTCTGGCATTGAGGGTTGCCACATTTATCATGCAGGCCAGCGAGAGTATTATTTCCGTGTGCTTTAACAGTTCCCTGCAGAAATACGGCGGAGACATCGCTGTTGGCGCCATGACGATTCTTACCAGTGTTATGCAGTTTGCCATGCTCCCCCTTCAGGGACTTGGACAGGGGGCTCAGCCGATCATCAGCTACAACTATGGAGCTGGTGATGCCGGCAGAGTCCGCGCGGCATTTAAGCTTTTGCTGAAAGTCAGTCTGGGGTATGCTGTGCTTTTGTGGGCTCTGGTCATGCTGTTCCCGGGAGGCTTTGCCGCTATGTTTACGTCCGATGCCCAGCTGATGGAATATACGAAGATGGCATTGCGCATCTATATGGCAGCCATGTTCCTGATGGGTATCCAGATGGCCTGCCAGATGACCTTTAATGCTTTGGGAAAAGCAACGGAATCCATTGTAGTTGCGGTCATGAGAAAATTTGTGCTTTTGATCCCGCTGATTTATCTCATGCCCCAGATCCTGAAAGGAAATCAGACTATGGCAGTTTATATGGCGGAACCCATTGCAGATACGATAGCTGTGACATTTACGGCAATTTTGTTTGCGGTTCAGTTTAAAAAGACCATGAAAAGTATCGAAAAAGCATAAGACGCAGGAGGACGTATATGATAAAAAAAGAGCTGAGAGAGCTGTATCTGAATCGGGATATGGAAATGATAAGGGCGGAGATCAGAGAGTCTTCCCCCGGATCCATATAAAGGGATTCTCCGTTGCTGTTGATCCCAGATATAGACAGAATAATAATCCCCCTTATTTTTCAAATTGATGAAAAATAGGGGGGATTTTTAGGGGCGGAGTTCAAATTCACCCCTCCTTATTGCGTGGATTACAAAATATATATTTTCGATATAGGCAACGGTTCCTGATATGGAGATTATATCATATTTTCAGACGGAATCTGCAATTCCTGGTAAAATAAATCTCCCTTCGTTTAATAGTTTGATTCTATCATAAGCGACATGAAAAGCCGTGGTTCTGTCGTAAATGTACGTGTTTGAAAGGACCGAACCGCTTTGTTCTTTTTTTGGCATATTAGCGAGAGGGTCTTTCTTGCTTTCGAATTCTGGTGAGGCTATACTGATTGTATAAGATCAAAATTTTAAGTGCGTGGGTAATCGGAAGGAGTCTTGCCTGGCAGTGTCAGAGTGAAAAAGAAAAGGGGGATTTTGGATGAACGAAAAACAGAGAAATCGTGCTGCTCTGTTTTTCCGTTAAAGAACATCTGCTGCCCACATTTCGGGAATTGGTAAAGTATCTGGTTTGGCAGCTGGGAAGTGAACTGTTATGCATTTGCCTTCCATTGCTGTTTGGAGATAAGGATTTTTTGTGGGACTATTTTTTCCCTGTATGGGAAACGTGGATAGGCTTCCTGATCCTGTGGGTGATTGCTGTTTTTATACGGATTATACAAAAAAAAGATAGTTCCGTGAGGTCTGCGTAATCAGGAAACCGACTTTTTATCAGAGTCACTCTCATGATTCTGGCACTTGACTGATGGATATTCAAATGTATGGCAACAGGCATCATGCAGGAGCTATTTTTATGAATCAAACGGAAATTATTCGAGCAGATTGTTTGGCATCTTCGCGCAAACGATATATACTGAAAGCACAAGCAGAAGGGAGCGTTGATATGGCTGAGAATGCAATAAATATGAATATAAGTATGCTGTTAAGTGCACAACTGGTTTGAAGAAGGACCGCAAGCGGGCGATCAAGCGCGGACGAAAAATCAAATTGTTGGAACAGGTAATGGCGTTGCTGGCGCTGGGTGAACCGTTGCCGGAGAAGAACTGAGATCATAAATAATCTGGCTGGTGATTGTGTGGGACATCGGGAATGTCATATCCTTCCGGATTGGCTACTTATTTATCGTATAGAAGAGGATGTGCTGGTTCTAACAGTGGTCTGTATTGGGTCATACACGCCTTATTCTGCAAAATAAAATATCTGTCGCCGTATGGGGAAACCTGTCCGGTGGCTTTTTTTTCATTAGCTGGAGCAGATTAAAGTAATATTTATTTTGCTAGCATCTTAATCGTTTTTTTACGTTTCCAGTAAATGACATCCTAGGCTTTGCGTTTCTTACAGTTGTGGAGCTGTAAATGCAAGTACATTTTCTGGATTAAAGACACCTTTTCTGACTTTTATCTCCTTTTGGCGACAGAGGGGATTCTTTTATAATAATAACAGAATACAAAGGGAGAGGGGTGATTGCAATTCGTCCGAATGTATTGGAAATGAAAAATATTAAAAAGCGCTTTGGCGGGGTTAAGGCGTTAGATGGCGTAAATCTGGAAATACAGGAAGGAGAGGTACATGCGCTCCTGGGTGAAAATGGAGCCGGAAAATCCACTCTTATGAAAATCCTGGGCGGTTCCTATCGGATGGATGAAGGCGAAATGTATATGGATGGGAAGAAAATACAGATTTCTTCTCCTATACAGGCACAGCGGCAGGGGATAGCGGTGATCTACCAGGAGCAGGCTCTTGTAAACTGCCTGACGGTAGCGGATAACATTCTTCTGGGGCGTATCCCAAATCAGAGAGGAATTATTAAGAAAAAGGAAGTCCTGGAACAGGTGAAAGACGCCATGAAAGCAGTGGGCGTAGAATTCGATCCGGAAAAAATGACAGGTGAACTCAGTGTGGCGCAGAAGCAGTTTGTGGAAATTGCAAAGGCAGTCTCCATGAATGCGCGGATTATTGTAATGGATGAACCGACTTCTGTTCTGACTCTTCCGGAAACGGAAGTTCTGTTTCAGTTGATCCGCAAATTAAAAAAACAGGGCAGAAGTATTATTTATATTTCTCACAGACTGGAGGAACTGGTGGAGATTGCCGATCGCTGTACGGTGTTGAAAGACGGCACTTACGTAGGAACGTGCGATATGAAAGATGTGACGAAAGACCGGCTGATCTCCATGATGACAGGACGGGAAATAAAAAATATCTATCCGGAAAAGCAGAAAAAACCGGGGAAAGTCTGTCTGAAAGTGGAACATCTGACCCGCAAAGGCGTATTCGAAGATGTGAGCTTTTCCCTTCGGGAAGGTGAAATCCTTGGTTTTTCCGGATTGGTAGGTTCTGGAAGAAGTGAAATCTGCAGGACAATCTTTGGAATTGATCCGCTGGATGAAGGAAAGGTTTTTCTGGGTGAAACAGAAGTACATTTTAAGCAGGCAAAAGAGGCTCTGGATGCGGGAATTGTTTATATTACAGAGGACAGAAAAGGAGACGGACTGTTTCTGAAGGCCTCCATCGGCGATAATCTGTCGATTTCCATTCTGCCCAGACTTTGCCGGTTGGGCGTGATCTCCAGAATGAAAGAAACAAAGGTAATTGAAGAATATCTGGGAAAACTCCGGGTAAAATGTGCAGGGCCGGCGCAGGCAGTGGGAGACCTTTCGGGAGGAAACCAGCAGAAAGTTATGATTGCCCGGGCGATGATGTCTCAGTCGAAGATTATCATTGTGGATGAGCCCACAAGAGGTGTGGATGTGGGAACAAAGACTGAAATTTATAAAATTATTCAGGACATGGCTGACCACGGCTGTGGAGTCATTATGATTTCCTCTGAGTTACCTGAGGTGATTGGAATGAGTGACCGGATACTGGTTATGCACAGTGGAAAACTGACCGGTGAGATTTCCAGAGAGGAAGCAACGGAAGAAAATATTTTGGGAATGGCAACAGGGGGAATGTAGCGTGGATAAGTTAAAAGAAAATGTAAATCATAAGGCGTTTTCCATTGGGAAGATGATCCTGGACAAATATAGTTCCGTTATAGTGCTGTTGGTAATGATTATCCTGGCATCACTGATTTCGGATGCGTTTTTTACATCCAGTAATATATTAAATGTGCTGCGTCAGGTAGCAGCCAACGGTATTTTGTCCATTGGCCTGCTGATGGTTATTATTACCGGGGGAATTGATATTTCCATTGGATCGGTGGTGGGCATTACTTCCGTATTGTTTGCCGCACTGTATGATCCGGAATCGGCTGTGGGACCGTTTCAGGGTCTCGTCCGGATTTTAAGCAAACTGGTTCCAGGCGGCGGAGCCGGTCTGGTCATCGCTATTTTGATCCTGATGATCTTTGGCGGAATCTGGGGGCTGTTTAATGGTATTGTAATCTGCAAGGCAAAAGTACAGCCTTTTATTATGACCATTGGAACACTGACTTTATATCGTGGAGTCGCTTTGCTGATCTCCAATGGAAAACCGATTTATATGAGTTCAGAGACTGCAGAAAAAGTACAGTTTCTGGGAGACGGAAGAATCATATTTGGAATTCCGACACAGGTGCTGGTGTTAGTGATCGTAGGATTGATCATGGCTTTCCTGCTGAACCGTACCATATTTGGACGTTATATCAAAGCAATCGGAGGAAATCAGGAATCAGCCAGAGTGGCGGGCATCAATGTGGACAAATATAAAACCTGGGCGTATATCCTGTGCGGTGTACTGGCATCGGTATCAGGGATAATCCTGACAGCCAGGACCACAACCGGCGATCCCACGCTGGGAGAATCGTTTGAAATGAATGCCATTGCCGCGTGTGTAATCGGCGGCGCCAAACTGACCGGAGGTGTGGGAACAATTGGCGGTACCATTATTGGAGCGATTATTATTGGTATCATTAACAATATTCTGAATCTGGCGAATATTTCCACTTATTACCAGTATGTGGTGCGCGGAGGAATTATCATATTGGCAGTGGTATTTAATTCTATGGAACGAAAAAAATAAAAAAAGGAGGCATATGAAAATGAAAAGAAAACTGATGGCATTGGGGATGGCGGCTATTATGACAGCCAGTATGCTGCTTACAGGTTGTTCCTCAGGAGACGAGGACACTGCGGCACAGACAGAAACCACAGAAAATGCAGACGCGGAGAGTTCGGAAACCGAGTCAAGTTCTGAGGAAGGAAAAGTTTACAAGATCGGAATGTCAATTGATACGACCAGTCAGGCATGGAGGGCCGGCCTGGTGGAAGATGTTTCCAAAGAAGCAGAAAAACATCCGGAAGTGGAACTGACAATAACAGACGCAAACGGGAATACGGAAAAACAGATTTCTGATGTGGAAGATCTGATCACAAAGGGCGTGCAGGCGATTCTGATCAGCCCCATTGAAAGTCAGCCGCTGACCAATGTCTGCAAGAAAGCATATGATCAGGGGATTCATGTGATCGTACTGGACCGGGAACTGGAAGGGGATGACTGGACATGCTTTATCGGTGCAAATAACCGGGATATCGGAGCAGCTGCAGGAGAATTTCTTGTCAAATATATGGGAGAAAACGGATATACCAAATTAGTGGAAATCCAGGGGACACCCGGCTCATCTCCATGCAGGGACAGAAGTGAGCCAATGCTGGAAAAGATCGAAGGAACCGATATTGAACTGGTTTCCCAGCAGACAGCCAACTGGACAGAATCCGAAGCCATTACCGTAACGGAAAACCTGCTGCAGGCTTATCCGGAAGGGGAAATCGAAGTCATTTACGCACAGTGTGACGTTATGGCACTGGGTGCCTTAAAGGCGAGTAAATCAGCGGAAAGAGACGAAATTAAGATTGTCAGCGTGGATGGACAGAAGGAAGCGCTGGAAGCGATCAAAGCAGGAGAAATGGTAGGAACTTTCACGTATCCTTTCCCGGGAGCAAAGGGAGTTCAGGTTGCCATGCAGTTAATTGACGGTGAAACAGTAGATAAGAATATCAGTATGGATTCTGTTTTTATTGATGCATCCAATGTGGATGATTATTATGATCCAGACTCTACATTTTAAAGCAGAGTATGTGATAAAGTGAACCCTCATATGTCCCGGCAGAAATGATTCTGTTGGGACATATCAGTATACGGAACCTGTATGGTATGTTTCTGATAATGAAAAAGAACAGAAGGAATGAAATATGGAAGTAAACTTCCATATCTACCATTATTGACGCGGTAAATGCGTCGGAAGGAGGACAATATGGCAGAAGTAATGACAGAAAGGTGCAAAAGAATAAGAGAACGGCTGGTAAATACGGATCCGATCATTTGTCCGGAACGGGCAGTATTATGGACGGAATCTTACCGCAAAACAGAACAGGAGCCTCCCGTGATCCGGGCAGCGCTGGCATTAAAGGAAACTCTCAGCAAAATGACGATTCATATTTATGAAGATGAACTGCTGGTGGGCAATCAGGGAAGCGCCCTTCGCGCTGCGCCTCTGCATCCGCAGATCAATCTCTGGTTCCTGAATGAACTGGATACATTTGAGAAGCGGCAGGGTTCCCGTTTCCTGATATCAGAATCGGCAAAAGAGCAAATACGGTCTGTGGAAGAATATTGGAGAGGGAAAACTGTATATGAAAGAACAATGGCGCTGCTTCCTCAGGATGCAATTGACAGCATGGAATCCAAAATGTTTACCTGCAGTTATACCCTTGCAAAAGGAACCGGGCATTTTCTTTTGAATTTTGAGAAAGTCTTAAAAACGGGATTCGAGGGAATTCAAAAGGAATGCGAAGCATATCTGGAGAAAATGGATTATGCAGTACCAGAAGATTTTGAAAAGATTTCAGTATACCGGGCAGTCATTATTGTATGTGAAGCAGTGAAGATTTTTGCAGAACGTTATGCAGCTCTGGCGGAGGAGCAGGCACAGGCGCAAAGCGATCCTGTACGCCGGGAGGAACTGCTGCGGATTGCTTCTAACTGTCGGAGAGTACCCTACTACCCGCCGAGAGATTTTTATGAAGCTGTACAGTGTACCTGGTTTCAGCAGCTGATCGCACAGATTGAATCGGATGGAACTGGATTATCCGTTGGAAGACTGGACTTTTTCCTGTGGCCGTTTTATCAGAAAGACAGAGAGAATGGAACGCTTTCCCGTGAGTTTGCAGAAGAACTGATGGATTCCTTTTGGCTGAAATGCGGAGAAATCATTGAAGTATGGAACGAAGATGATTCCCGGTATTTTGGCGGACATCCGATTTCACAGACGATTACCCTGGGGGGGACAGATGAGAACGGAGAAGACTCTGTGAATGAACTGACGTATATCTGTCTGGATACCACGAAGAGAGTCAAACTGCCGCAGCCGTCTGTCTGTGTGCGGATACATAAGAATTCGGATTTTGCATTTTTGAAAAAATGCGCTGAGGTAATCCGGGAAGGTCTGGGAATGCCTGCTATGTATAATGACGAAATTGCCATTCCTTCTTTGATGAACCGAGGTGTATCTATGGAAGATGCCCGGAGGAACTGGGGGGTAGCCGGCTGTGTGGAAATGGGGCTGCAGGGGCAGATGTGCCATTTTGCAAATTCCGGTTATTTTAATCTGGTTAAATGCCTGGAGATCACCATGGACGGAGGATTTGACAAGGTTACAGGAAAACAGGTGGGACCCCAAACAAAGCGCGCAGAGGATATGGAATCTTATGAGGAATTTGTGGATGCATTTAAACAACAGTTCCATACGGCAATGCACCATATGGTTCAGATCGGAAATGTGGTGAACACCATGCATGCAAAATGGGTAACACTTCCTTATATCACTTCTTTTACAGAAGACTGCATCGGACGCGGCAAAGAGGTGCATGACGGCGGAGCCAAGTATAACCATGACGGTCCGCAGGGCGTGGGACTTGCTGATGTGGCAGATTCATTCTGTGCAGTGAAAAAACTGGTATTTGAGGAAAAGGCGTTTACCATGAGGCAGCTGGTAGAAGCTTTGCAGCATGATTTTCAGGGGTATGAAGATATCCGGGTACAGCTTCTGAAGGATGCGCCGAAATATGGAAACAATGATCCCTATGTGGACGAGATTGCAAGAAAAATCCTGACGTATTTCTGCGATGAAGTTGGACAGTACCGGAATCTCAGAGGAGGAGTGTTTGTTCCCGGACAATATTCCAACTCGGCAAATGTACCCTTTGGAGAAGACTGCGGTGCAATGCCGAATGGCAGATACGCGCATACGCCGATTGCAGAAGCATGTTCTCCAAGTCATGGATCCGAGAAAAATGGTCCTACACAGGCGGCCTTGTCAGTAGCGCATCTGGATCATGTGCTGGTGACGAATGGAACGCAGTACAATCAGAAATATCATCCCAATGCGCTGAAAGGGGAAAAAGGAATTGCATCGCTGGCAGCGTTGATCAAGACATTTTTTGAAGCCGGCGGATTCCATATCCAGTTTAATGTAGTGTCTGCGGAAACTCTGCGCAAAGCCCAGAAGGAACCGGAGAAATACAGAGATCTGGTAGTAAGAGTTGCCGGTTATACTGCTTTCTTCGTAGATTTGAACAAGGCAATCCAGGATGATATCATCGACCGGACAGAAATGAGCTTTTAGTGAGGAATCAATGATGAGTGAGACAGGTGTGATCTACAGTATACAAAGATACTGCATTCATGACGGGCCGGGAATACGTACCAATGTATTTTTCAAGGGATGTCAGCTGAAATGTCCCTGGTGTGCGAATCCGGAATCCCAGAAGATGCAGTGGGACATTTCTTTCCTGGCACATAAATGTACAGAATGTGGACTTTGCATGGAAAAGTGTCCGGAGAAAGCGCTCCGGCCGGGAAAAGAAAACCGTCTGGACCGGAGCAGATGTACATTTTGCGGCATATGCGTGCGCTATTGTCCGGTGGAATGTTATCAGATATTCGGAAGAGAGGTTACAGTAGAGGAGCTGGTTGCTGAAGTTGAAAAAGACATGCCTTTTTACAAAAATACAGGGGGAGGAGTTACTGTGACTGGCGGCGAGCCTACGCTGCAGGCGGCATTTGTATGGAAATTTCTGAAAGCCTGTAAAGAAAAGGACATGGATACAGCAATGGAAACACATGGAATCGCGCCGACGAAAGTATTTGCTGAGTTAGCGCCGTATGTGGACCATTTTCTGATCGATATAAAACACATGGATGAAAACGCCCATAAAAGAGTGGTGGGCGTTTCCAATCAGAAAGTGTTGGAGAATATTCGGATGCTGACAGAAAAGCTGGGAAAAGAAGTATCCCTGAGAGTGCCATGTATTCCTGAATTTAATATGGATGAAGAAAATTTCAGCAGGATTTCGAAATTTGCAGAAGAAATTCAGAAGACTGAAAAACTGAAAATGATCCATCTTCTTCCGTATCATAATCTGGGAATCAGTAAATATGATGCTCTGAACCGGGATTATATGCGTAGGGAACTGCCTCCTGTAAAAGATGAAGAATTACTGCCCTATAAGCAGAAACTGGAGGAGGCAGGTCTGCCGGTAAAAATTGGCGGTTAAAATTGCCAAATGAGTATGCTATAATAGAAAATAAGTGAATTTTCTAATAATAATAATCAGGATGAAAGGATTTGGAGACAGGTGCGTCAGGAGAGGCTGCGGGTAGAGAATCTTTCAAAGGAAATCTATCATATGAAAATATTGGATCATATTAATATGCAGCTGTTTTCCGGAGAAATAGTTGCGCTGCTGGGGGCAAACGGAGCTGGAAAGACAGTTCTGATGGAAGCACTGGCAGGGGTTGTGGCCAGAGATGAAGGAAAATTCTTCTATGAAGAATATCCGGTTGACATACAGTCGCCGAAAGATGCAAAACGGTTAAAAATCCAGTATATCCCAGAGAACGGCGGCTATATTGATTCGCTGACCGTATTTGACAATCTGTTTTTTGAAAATGACGGAGAATTTCTGCTGCATTATAACCGAAGAAAGAAAACTGCCAGAGAGCTTTTGGAAAGAGTAGGTGTTTCACTGCAGCTGCATTATCGTTACCGAAGGCTGGAAGCAGGAAAGAAAAAACTGGTCAAACTGGCGGCGGCGCTGTATACAAATCCGAAAATCCTGATTATGGATGAACCATTTTCATTTCTGGATCATAAGGAACGCAGTTGTCTTCAGGACATTTTTCATCAGCTGAAGAATCAGGGAGTCAGTATATTGCTGACTTTTCACAATATCCGTTGGGCAAAACAGATCGCTGACCGGGGAATGGTTCTGCGGGATGGAATGATGGCCGGTATTTTCGAAATGAGCCACATCAGTGAGGAGCAGATCTTTTCCCTGATTGCCGGGAAACTGGAGCAGAAAAGCCGGCCGAACGATACTCTGGCAGGAAAACGGATCCGCCTGCAGGTAAAGAATCTGCGTGGAGATGGGATCAAAGGAGCCAGCTTCTGTATCCATGAAGGAGAAATTCTGGGGATTGCCGGGCTGTCTGGTTCCGGCAGAACCAGAATTATGGATCTGCTTTTTGGATTGAAGAAGAAAGAAGAAGGAGAAATCTGCCTGAATGGAAAGCCCATTGAGATCCATTCACCGGAAGACGCGCTGCGCCACAAGATTGCCTATGCCTCGAATAAAGCAGGCCAGTTTGGAGTGATCGATATACTGTCTGTACAGGATAATGTTGTTTTGCCGTCTCTGAAAAGAGTCAGCAGTCTGGGAGTCGTTCATAAGCGTCAGGCAAATTATATGGCAAAATATTACCTTCAGATGCTTCTGGCAGGCGGCTCTGCTTCTGCTGCGGAAATATATGAAAAACTACAGAATGAGGATGGTTTATTTACAGATGGATATTTAAGCCGTCCCGTTCATGAATTGAGCCTGGGCTTTTGTCAGCTGGTAAAGCTGGCGCAATGCCTGAGTGAAACACCGGAAGTTCTGTTTCTGGATCATCCGACGTTTGGCCTTGATATCGAAATCCGGGAAAAAATACATTCGCTGATCCGAACTTTAAGCGCACAGGGAATGAGTATCCTGTTTGTTTCTGACGAAATTGAGGAAATTACGGCGTTAAGTCACCGCTTTTTAATTCTGCAAAACGGGACGTTGACCGGAGAAATTGAAAGAGAAGAAATAGAGGGAATAGAACCAAAACCCTGTCAGTGATTCTCTGAACTGGAAACCGGAAAAATGAAACAATCTGAGTTGCCATGAGACAGAGAGGTGATGGAATTGATAAAGGTTTTGATTATTGACGATGAAATCTGGATCTGCCAGCTGATCCAAAAACTGATTGACTGGAACGCAGCCGGATTTGAAATAATAGGGGAAGCTCATGACGGATATCGCGGTATGGAAATGATCCAGAAAATGCATCCCCAGCTTGTTCTGGTGGATATCCGGATGCCGGGAATGGACGGAGTGGAACTGATCCGGAGAACAAGAGAACAGAAACTGGATACACAGTTTATGATCGTCAGTGGTTACAGTGATTTCGTATATGCGCAGAAGGCGCTGAAGTATGGGGCTCTCGGGTACATTCTAAAGCCCATTGATCAGGAGGAACTGCTGGATTTTTTATTAAAGATCAAAGAAAAGATTTTTACATCCGCTGCGGAAGAAAAGGAAAAACAGGAGCTGCAGTCACGGCTGGATATGAGTCTCTGGCAGTTAAAGGAGCAGTATTTTCGCAATATTTTCCGTGAAGAAGGGAAAATTCTTCCTGCATTGGCGGAACTGAACGGCCGCTTTGAATGCCATTTCGCTCCTGGCTGTTACCGGGTTGTGATTTATCAGCTGGACAGAACCCGGGGAAGCGATCAGATGCATGAGATGAACGAAGTCATGATGACAAAACTGAGCCGGTACTTCACAGATGTGTTTCGGAACAACTGTTATGACACGTTCATTTTTTATGAAAGCCGGCGGCTGATACAGATCCTGAATTATGCGCCGGATAGAAAAAGAGAGATGGACAGAAATCTGCGGGAACTGCGGAAGAAAGTAAATGATGAACAGAAACTGGAACTGGGTATCGAATTAACCATTGGGGCAGGTACAGAAAAAGGGAATATAGAGAATCTGTTCCATTCATACCGGGAGGCCAGGAACAGTATCCGGTCACGATGGCAGTATGGGATCGGAAATCTCATCGAAGCAGGTCAGAAAGAATATGAGATTACAGAGTGGAAAGATGTATTGACAACTGAGGATGAAAAAAGAATCGAAGGATATGCGCATTTTCTGGATATAGAAGAGGTATCTTCCTATATTCACGGGGTACTGAAACGAATTGCGGAAAATGAGCAGGTTTCACCGGCGCTTCTGACGGAAACTGCGGTGGAAATTGCGAATTTGTTTCTCAGGACATTAATGCGCAATGGAATACGCGGGGAACAGATGCCGCAGGAATGGAAAAAAATCAGCGAGTGTTTGGAAAATTGCTGCTCCCTGTCCCAGACAGAAGCCTGCGTGATCCGGGTATTTGCCCAGGCGCAGGAGCGGTTTGAACTGGGAGAAAAAAGCAGAAACGATAAAGTGATTGCCATTGTAAAGCAGTATATTGCAGAGCATTACCGGGAAGATATATCATTAAAGGTGCTGGCGGACCAGGTGTGTCTGAATCCGAAGTATTTCGGTGAACTGTTTAAAAAAGAGACGGGCATGAATTACAGCGATTATCTGGCCAAATACCGGATCGAAGCCGCGGAACGTCTGCTGAGAGATGTAAGAAACCGGATCAGCGAAGTAGGGGAAATGGTTGGATACAAAGACTCCAAATATTTCAGTAAACTCTTTAAAAAGATGACAGGATTATCTCCGGCACAGTACAGAAAAATGTTTTCTTAAAGGCAGAGGAGAGAAAGTTGAGAGCTTATGACAGAAAAAAAATTTGCTTTGCGCAGCCGATTGCTTCAGATGGTAATTTTATACAGCGGAATCGGGTTTCTGCTGCCGCTGCTCCTGGAATTACTATTGCTGATCATGGTAATTAAGAAACAGCTGCTGCCTTTGGGGACGGTGCTGTTTTTGTTTCTGTGTCTGGTTTGTCTGCAGGCAGGAACTTTTTATGGAATCCTTCTGGTCTTTCATCGGAAAATATATGAACCGGTCACAACGATTGAAAAGGTCATCCACGGAGTTGCCTCTGATAAAAACGTGATCAGACAAATAAAGATTGAGGAAGAGAATGAGCTTTACGGGCTGTATAAGGATCTGAATTCGATTTTATCCACCCTGGAGGAACTGGCAGCAAAAGAATCCAGAGCGATATTAATGAAAAAACAGGCGGAGTTGGATGCGCTGCAGAGTCAGATCAATCCTCATTTTTTATATAATACACTGGAATCCATACGCGGCCAGGCAATGGCATATGGGATCTGGGAGATCGAGATCATGACAAAAGCCCTTTCCAATCTTTTCCGGTACAGCATCAGTAATGATGGAAATATGGTTCCGCTGTCCAGAGAACTGAAGAATATTGATAACTATTTTATGATCCAGCAGTTTCGTTTTAATAATAAGTTTACGAAGATTGATCAGGTGGAGGAAGATACAAAGGATTGTCTGATACCAAAGCTTTTGCTGCAGCCGATTGTGGAAAATGCGGTTCATCATGGACTGGAACCAAAGCTGGGTGAAGGGAAACTGGTTCTGCAGGCATACCGGACAAAAAATCATCTGGTCATTCATGTGATCGATAATGGAATTGGTATGGAGGAAGAAAAGGTCAGAGTCATCAATGAAGCTCTGCGGCAGGCAGAAAAAAAGAAGGGAATGGAAGAAAAAATGATGCGGATCGGGATTCTGAACGTGAATGAGCGGATCCATCTGGCTTTTGGCACGGAATATGGACTTCACATCTATTCTACAGATCAGGTGGGAACAGATGTGGAGTTCCTTCTTCCGGTGAAGAAAATGGAAACTACTGGAGAACCTTCTGGATATTTCCTTTGATCTTTTCTGTAAGCCGTGCGTATTCCGTGAGATCCTGATCGGTAAAATCCGTGAAGCGGACGGTTTCATAGTCTGTCTGTGCAGCGGCGATATCTGCCAGAACTGGTTAAGCGGCGGGAAGAATCGTAACGGAGATTTTTTCTTTTCGTTCTTCCTGGCCAGCAGTTTACAATCCCGGTAGGTCTCCATCAGGACGCCCTCTCCGTTAAATCCGTCTGCGAAGATGCTCCACCGTTTTTCGCCCAGTTTGGTAGAGCCGGGAAAGATTGGAAGGAGTCTTGCCTGGCAGTGTGGCAGTGTCAGAGTGAAAAAAGGAGGGGATTTTGGATGAACGAAAAGCAGAGAAATCGTGCTGCTCTGTTTTTCCGTTAAAGAACATCTGCTGCCCACATTT
>UQMI01000064.1 GCA_900542045.1 uncultured Blautia sp. | reverse complement strand
TCCAGGATCCTGGAAGAAACCGGCTCCCAGTCTCTGAATATCTGAGCCTGTCTCACCGGCACACAAATTCAGAGCGAAATATTCTGCTTTCCAGTCACATAAAACACTCCTTTCCTTCATACATTGTATGATTGAAAGGAGGTTTTTTATGTATCCGTACACAATCCTGGTAAACCGTGAAAATCCTTTGTCTTCCCACTTTATTCCCAAACCACTGGTGAGTGCTTCCTTTCCCTTTGATGCACCCGCCGGCGCAGAAAAGCGTCTCATGGAGGCCAGTGCCTGTGAAGCCGCCGAAGAGCTGTTTGCGGACTGTGCCGCCCAGGGCTTCTGCCTCTACGGCATCTCTGCCTATCGGCCCTATACCCGTCAGAAAGAGCTTTACCTTGCCTGCCATGACGGCACCGTTGCCCCGCCCGGCACCAGTGAACATCAGACAGGACTCGCCCTGGATGTTTCCTGCCCGGCAGTAGGACTGCAGCTCACAGAAGCCTTTGCCGATACACCGGAGGGAAAATGGCTGAACCGCTGCGCCCCTCTGTATGGCTTTGTGCTCCGATATCCCAAAGGAAAGGAAAAAATAACCGGATACCCATGGGAACCATGGCATATCCGGTATGTCACCAAGGCTTTATCTCTGTATCTTTCACTTACTGGTATGTCCCTGGAAGAATATTATCTTCTCTAAAGCTCCGGTACGCTCACTGCTCCATCTGCCTTCCCAGAAATCCGGCAGCTGTCTGCACCAGCTTCTGTTCTGACTCCCCAAAAAGATCCTTTTCACTTTTTCCCATAAGGATCACAGAGCCAATGGCATCCCCGGCACAGATAATAGGCCAGATCACCTGTTCACAGGAAATATTTTTCTGATCATAGGTAAGAGGGATCTTGTCTTTTTCCTTTGATCCGGGATGCCGGCCTTCTCTATGAGTGATCAGTTCCTCCAATTCCCGGCTGATCTCTTTTCCCTCCATATCCCGGCTGCCGGCCCCTGCCGCCGCCACGACCTGATCATGATCGGTAATACAGGCCAGATATCCTGTGGTCTGGGACAGGGCCTCTGCGTATTCCTTTGCAAAAATACTCAGTTCTCCAATGGGAGAATACTTTTTCAGAATGATCTCACCTTCCCGGTCCGTAAAAATTTCCAGAGGTGTACCCTCCTTGATTCGCAGAGTCCTGCGTATTTCTTTTGGGATCACGACTCTTCCCAGGTCATCGATTCTTCTTACTATCCCCGTAGCTTTCATAGAAACAGTTCCTCCGTTTTACTTTCTTATCACATTTATCCAATTACGCTGTGTGCCTTTAGTATCTGTAAAACAGTGGAATTTATACTTTGTTTTCTTTTATAAAATTTCAAATTCCCACTTGCATTTTTTTCTTATAGTGATATAGTGTTAGTATAATTTAACATAGTTTTTAATACTATATCATCTAGTTATATTTGCTTTAAGGAGGAATTGCCATGTCACTTAAATTAAAAGATCCAGGGAGTGCCATCACCCATGGAATTGCCTTTTTACTTGCTGTTACAGGTTCCATTCCCTTGCTGGTAAAGGCTGCCAGATCCTCAGATCTGCTCCATGTGTTTGCTCTGGCCGTTTTCATATTGACCATGATCCTTCTCTATGCAGCCAGCACCATTTACCATTCCGTAGATTCCACGGAGAAAGTAAACCGCCGACTTCGCAAATTCGACCACATGATGATCTTTATCATGATCGCCGGAAGCTATACGCCGGTCTGCCTGATCGCCCTTCACAACCGTCTGGGCTACGCCCTCTGCATCGGCGTATGGTGTGTTGCGCTTTTGGGCATTGTCCTCAAGGCCTGCTGGATTACCTGTCCCAAATGGGTATCTTCGGTACTGTATATCGGCATGGGGTGGCTCTGTGTCCTGGCCTTTCTGCCCATTTTTCACGCCCTTCCCAGAGCCGGTTTTGGATGGCTTCTGGCCGGCGGCATCATTTATACGATCGGTGGTATTATTTACGGCCTGAAGCTCCCTATTTTTGACGCCAGGCACAAAAATTTCGGTTCGCATGAGATCTTTCATGTCTTCGTCATGCTGGGAAGCGCCTGCCATTTTATCGTTATGTATTTCTTCGTCTCAACCCTTCCCCTTTAATACAAAATCGTGTATAATATAAGCGCTGCAACAATGGCTGCAGCGCTTATTTACATGAATGGAATCTTGTTTCAAAGGAGAATATTTATGCGCATTGATTTTTCAGGAAAATTCTATACGATCACTACCAAAATAGCAGATGTCATCATTCTGGATCTTCTGGTACTCCTCTGCTGCATTCCCATCGTCACCATCGGCGCCTCTCTGACCGCCGGCTATTATGTGGCCATGAAAATGTCCCAGAACCACGAGTCCTACATATTTTCCAGTTTCTTTAAATCTTTCCGGCAAAATTTCCGGCAGTCTACCATCATCTGGCTGATCCTGCTGGCACTGGCAGCCGTGCTCTTCCTGGACTTCCGCATTGTCCTTACACAGAACAGCGGCATTTTCCGTGTATTTGTATATCTCCTTGGATGTGTTGCGCTTTTGCTGGCGTTCGTCTTTCTGTATGTATTTCCCGTTCTGGCAAAGTTCTACAACACCATCCGGCAGACTTTTCGGAACGCATTCCTGATGGCCCTTCGCCATCTGCCCTACACGATTGCCATGCTGTTTATCTCCGCTCTGCCATTTACGATCCTGTTTCTGAACGTTTCCCTGGCACTGCGGGTACTGCCCCTTTACCTGCTGCTTGGATTTTCTCTGCCTATTTATCTGAACAGCTATTTCTTCAACAAAATTTTCGAAAACTATATTCCTCAGGACGGCGAACCGTCCTCTCAGGAAAATCCTGCTGAATAAAAAAGTATGCAGAGTTCTTTTTATTTCTGTTTTCTGCTCCGCAGCTCCCAGAAGGCCACCGCGCTGGCGGCCGCCACGTTCAGGGAATCCACCCCGTGGGACATGGGAATCCGGGCCGTATAGTCGCAGTCTGCTATAGTCTCCGGTGCCAGCCCGTCTCCTTCCGTTCCCAGAACAATGGCCAGCTTCTCTTCTTCTGCCAGTCTGGGATCATCAATGGATACCGAATCTTCCCGCAGCGCCATGGCCACCGTCCGGAATCCCCATTCTTTTAACTGCCGGATCCCCGGCTGGGGCCAGGACAAAGATTCCCCCAGAAAAGTCCAGGGAATCTGAAAGACCGTTCCCATGCTCACCCGGACAGACCGACGGTACAGGGGATCGCTGCAGCCGTGAGTCAGCAATACGGCGTCCATATGGAGTGCCGCTGCCGACCGGAAAATTGCCCCGATATTGGTGGGATTCATAACATTTTCCAGTATCACCACCCGGTCTGCCGTCCGACACAGTTCTTCCGGATCCGGCAGAGCGGGACGGCGCATCACACACAGCATCCCCCGCAGCAGCTGATAGCCGGTAAGCTTCGTCAGCACATCAAATTCCGCCGTATAAACGGGTACATCTCCACATCGTTCCAGGATTTTCCTGGCCTGATGTTCGATATGCTTATGCTCCACCAGACAGGAAACAGGGACACAGCCCGCATCCAGAGCCCGCTCGATCACTCTGGGGCTTTCTGCTATGAACAGTCCTTTCTCCGGTTCCTGCCGGTTCAGAAGCTGTGCTTCCGTCAGCCGGGCATAGACATCCAGCTCCGGCGCTTCAAAATCTGTAATCTCAATGATCCTGGGCATGATCCTTCTCCTTTTCTGATAAATCAGGGTGTAAAAATACCAGACAGATTGCTGCGCACTTCGTGCCTGCCTTTTACCCCTGGCATACTGGCATAAATCTGCCCGGCCGCCAGTACGCTTGGCGCCTGGCAGCCGGGTCTTTCACCGCTTATCTTCCGTACAGCATATCATAAAAAGAAAAAATATTCCATGCCCTTTCTTTCATCAGAAATATTTTTATTTATTCCTTCGGCGGATATTCCTGAATCGCCGGCTGATGCGATACAATATTATGCATCATGCCGCTGTCCGCCACCACGCATTCTCCGGTAATCCCGTCTGCCATATGGGTGCACAGGCCGTAGATCACAATGGCCACACTGTCTGCCGTCGGTGTTTCATCTATCTTCGCCACCTGCAGCTCCCGGCCCATCTCCTGCTGTTTTTCCGGGGGCAGACTACGCACCGGCCCGTTGGTCAGCGCGCCGGGTGTCAGCATGCCGCCTGGGGCCACGGTATTCACCATGATCCCATACCGTTTTACTTCTTTTGCAATCTCCTGGGTCATGGCGACCACGCCGCCTTTGGATGCCACATAATGCGCATAACCGCCGAATACCGGCTGGGTCAGAAATGCACAATTTGAGGACACCAGAACGATTTTTCCTTTGATCTCATGCTCGATCATGTATCTGGTCACATGCTTGGCACAGCGGAACGCCCCCACCAGATTAATATCCAGCGTCTTCACAAAATCTTCCTCCGGCATATCATAGACATGAGCAAAGCTCCAGGAACCGCCGGAGGTGACCAGAATATCCACAGATCCATAAGTATCTGCCGTAAACTTCACCAGCTGCTCTACCTCATCTTCTTTGCGGAGATCCGTTTTGCAGAAGGTCACCTCATAACCGGCTCCTCTTAACATGGCTGCGGCCTTGTCTCCTTTTTCTGCAGTGGATCCGGCAATCACCACTTTCGCACCGCCCTGGCAAAGTCTCTGGGCCACACAGAACCCAAGGCCGGATGTACCTCCGGTGACAATGGCCACCTGGCCCTTCACGTACAGCATCTCTTCCAGCGGTCTTGTATTTGTCAGGTATCCTTCCATAATCTGGTTTCCCATTGCGATCGGATCAAATTTCATATTGGTCTCCTTTCTCAGTTTACATAAAGCATTTTTCCGTGATCTGTCCCTCATAGCCGTGAATCATTACTTTATCACCGGGCTTTAAGGCTCCTTTCCTGGCCAGGATATAGCCGATATTGGTATCTTTCACATACCCGTAAACAATCTTGGATACCCGGCCCACTTCTTCACCGTCCAGCAGCACCGGATCTCCAGGACCTCCCATGTGCTTGCCGTTGATCTGGATATCGGCCTGTTCCACTGTAAATCCCAGCATCTCCCGGGCCGGTCCTGCTTCTTTTTCTTTCAGCAGAGCCTCTTTTCCGATAAATTCCTTATCCCAGTCGATACCACGCTCCAGACCCACTTCCAACGGACTGGTATGCATCAGATCTCTCATATAATAGAAGCCTGCCTCTGTGGGCAGCGTCCAGGCCATCACCTGGAATTCTGTCACCTGACGACCTCCGTAAACAGTCTCTGCCGCTTTTAATTTTTCTTCAATCACCGCATCTTTATCCGGAGCCACATAAATCTCATATCCCAGTTTTTCTCCTGTAAACCCGGCACGGTTGATCTTCACCGGAATGCCATCCACTGCGTTGTCCCGAATGGTAAAGAATTTCTGTCCATCCACCGGTTCCTCCACCAGCCAGTTGATCACGTCCAAAGACCGGGGGCCCTGTACCGCATACATGTCCCACTGCTCCGTGATCCGTTTGAATTCCACCTGACGATTGCCCTTGTGTCCTTCCAGCCACGGAATCAATTTGTGAGCAAACAGCGTAGACACCCAGAATACCTCTTCTTCCATCCGCATGATCACGGTATCGTCAATAATCTCTCCCGCTTCATTAAGCAGAGTGGTATATCGGTCACTGCCCACTTTCAGACCGGCAATATTTCCTGTGGCGATCCAGTCCAGAAAGGCCGCTGCATCGGCTCCCTTCACTTCCACCAGATGATGGGTCCAGAAATACCAGCCAAAGGTTTCCCGCACTGCCATATGTTCGCCGCGTTTCATATCGTCATATTTATATACATTTTTATACATGCGCCGCACTCCCTTCTTCTTTTATCCACATTCCTAACAGAATTTATCAATCTTTTTGGCAATCCTGATCCGCAGTTTTCCTTCCGGAGAATCTTCTTCCCACAGCGACCACATGGCACTTACCAGTGTCTTGGTCATGCCATACCAGTAGGAAACATAGCAGTCCGGAAGCCGGGGCATCTGGTTGGCCAGCGCATTCCTGTCTATTACATAGATTACTTCTTCTTTGTTAAATGCCTCGATCTGATAATCAATCCGCATACACTGCAGGAACATTTCAATATATCCGCCGATAAGACGGCCGTCATCTACGTCATGGGGTGCTCCCAGCCAGGACCGAAGCCCTTCTTTTGCAAACGTTTCTCCGAAGGCAGCCTTTCCTGCTGCTTCAAATACACATTTCAGCACATGATTGACCGTTTCATCTGTCAGACGTCCTTCCCGGATCAGATCATCGAATACCGGATAAATATACATACATCCATTGGACATGGTCACCATAGGATAGAGACTGTTGCTGTCCAGTTCCGAACAGGTTCCGTTAATAAACCGATTGTCACATTCCTCACGGAAAACCTGGGATTCTTTTACCATATATTCTTCCGTGGTGAATTTGATCTGATCAGCCGTAGCCACCGGACCAAAGCATTCCCACTGCTCGTGCTCCGGCATGGGATATTTTTCCCTGCTCTCAGCCACGATCCGGCAATGGAGATCGCCGCATCCCTTTGCTTCCACCATATGGTATTCCATGGAAGGACCGGCATGACGCTGTTTTGCGAACTGGTCGGCACAGGCCTGCAGAGACTGGGTAGTGGAACGGCAAAGCTCGGAACCTACAATATCCCAGTAGCAGACATCCAGCTCTTTCTCTGCTCTGTAAGTACCGCAGTCACAGACACGGCCGCACATCAGAAGCTGATCGTCTCCCTGGTCTCCTGTAAAGGCGCCTGTAAACTGACCTGCCATAAAAGGATGGATACAGAGACCTTCCATGGCGCCGGCTGCCACGCCGCCATTGTACATTCCCATAACGGCATCCAGCCGGTTGTATGCATTTTTGCAGATTGCTTTGCTGCGCTCCACATAATCCGGAATCAGGATCCGAAATGCCTGCATGGCTGCTGCACTGACCACTGCTGTATAGCGCTGGCAGTAATGCGCCGCGTCATGATAGGATACCAGCTTATCCCACGGAGATTTCACAGCCGCATGGAGAGGCAGGGTCTTATCGCCTACCTGCTGAGGGATTCTTTCATCAATCTTTTTACTCATACTTCACAGACTCCTTTCTGTTCTTGCTGTTTCACGTTCCTGCATGGCAATTCATTGTAAATATTGCCTATATTTTTATGAAAATTATATATTATCATATACTTTTTGCACAGTCTTCAATATGTATTTGATTCTTCAGATAAAATTCAACACTTTGCTGTATTTTTTTGTTCATTTCATTTATAAAATCATTTCCAAATGCATAATTCTCTGAAATTCGCAAAATTAACTCTTTATTTTCTACATACTGTTGCGTTTCATCCCTTCAAATGCTATAATTTTTCCAAAAAGGAGGTATTTTTCATGCAATTAAGCATACAGATGCTCTGTGATTTTCTTCCAAAAGACCTTTCCGTGAAAACTTTTGGCCCCCTGCGGACAGACTGTTTTCTGACCGGCCCCATCCTCTATGAGCCTGGCTGCAGTATGGAAAGCCTCCGTCTCTATGTGGGTACCGCTGAGACTTTTGCCCGGATCCCTCCGGATAAGAAAGCAGTTATAGCCTGCACAGGCCCTCAGCCGCCCCAGTCCTGGGTAAATGCCGGCTGCACCGTATTGTTTTTCCCAAATGAAAATCTGTTCCATCTGTTCAACACATTGGCGCTGACCTTCGAACAGTTTCACGCCTGGGAACAGCAATTATGCGAGATTGCAGGTACCAGTGCCGCCTCTTCTCTGGCGCCTCTGCTGAAAAAATTCGCAGAACTGACGCATCTGACCATACGTGTGGCAGACAGCTCACTGATCAGTATCTGCAGCTGTGATGTGGTGAGCGACCAGGAGGGCCACACCGAATATGTGATCAATACCAAACCGGACACCGTGGGCGTCTATTTCGGTCAGCGGATCAAGGATATCTGTCACCTGGAACGGAAAGTGGCCACCCCTTATATTTCCCGGTTCAGCGGAACCTCCTATACCTACTACTGCTGCAATCTGTATTCCTTCGGCCAGTTCGCCGGCTGTATCTCCGTAAACATTCCGGAAGACCAGGTCCGCAAAAGCACCCTGCAGATCTGCGATGTATTTTTTCATTATTTTCAGAAAGCATACAGCAATTATCTGGAACACCGGATCCCAACGGAATCTGCTCACAGCACTATGCTGAGTCATATTCTGGAAAGTCTCCCGGTCCCGGAAGACACTTCCGGCCTTTTTCAGCTGAAGCCCAATGAAAAATGGATGTGTTTCCAGCTGACTGAGAAGGATCCCCTGCGCAGCTATCCGCCTACCTATATGTTTCAGATGCTCAATCTGCTCATGGTCCATCGGGCCTGCGCCACGCTGTACAACGGCAGTATTGTGGGCGTTCTGAGGGTCAACATGAAAAGCCCGGAAATCCGCCAGAAACTGACCAATGACTTCTGCTCTCTTCTGAAAAAAATGGAATATACCGCCGGGATCAGCAATCCCTTTTCCCGAATAGAAGAGCTGCCCGCTTATCTGTCTCAGGCCGGCTATGCCGCTTCTCAGACAGACGGTCATACGCCCGGACAGACTCTGTTTTATTTCGAAGAATATTCTCTGCCCTATATGCTTGACCAGTGTACCGGAGGCTTTTCCGCACCCATGCTGTTCCCTCCGGGCTTTCAGGAACTGATCGACTATGACCGGAAAAACCGGACAGATTATCTGCATACACTCCGGGTCTATCTGGATCAGGAAACCAATATCTCCCGCACTGCGGAAATCCTGTTCCTTCACCGCAGCAGCATCCACAAACGTCTGAACCATATCTATGAAATCCTGGGAGATGATCTGGAAAGTCCTGAAAAACGGCTGCAGCTCAGGATCTTTCTCCGGCTGTATGATATCCTTTAAGACAAAATAAGAGACCGGACAAAATATCCGGTCTCTCCCATCAATTTTTTTATTTCAGGTATCTCAAAATGGTTTTTCCCACGCCATCCTCTTCATTGGATTCCACCACTGCAGCGGCCGCTTTCCTGCAGGCCTCTGTGGCGTTGCCCATGGCAAATCCATACCCGGCCAGTGCCAGCATTTCCGCATCGTTATCCCCGTCTCCAAAGGCCATGACAGACTTGGCAGAAAGCCGTTCTCTCTCCAGAATCCACTGCAGGGCTCCCGCCTTCCCGGCCTTTGCGTCTGCGATTTCCAGCAGCCGGGGCACAGATGTGGTCACATAGACATCCGGAATCTGGGACTCCACTTCCTTTCGCCAGCGGGGCAGCACCTCATTCTGCCGGCAGACACAGGCGATCCCGTCCAGCGAATGCCGGTGCTCCAGAATAAACTCTTCCATCTGCTCCACCGGGCGTCTGGTATTTCTCACATAAACTGCGCCATACTCCGTGGAACCATACCCCAGAGGATCCTGTACATAACGGGCATCCGCATAGGGAACACCCTGTATATACGCCTCCCATACCACATCCCGCCCCTGAAACAGAGACAGGATCTGCTCCACCGCAGCTTCCCGAAGAAGGCACTCATAGATCCTTTGCTTTTCCGATACAGATTCCACCGCAGCCCCATTGGATGTAATCACGTATTCCACCCCCGGGATTGCCAGCACCTCTGCAGGAACTGCATCCATGGCCCTTCCGGTGGCCGGAATGATCCGTATTCCCTTCGCTGCCGCTTTGTGCAGAGCCATGCGGTTTCTCTCAGATATTTCTTTTTTCGCCGTCAATAAAGTACCGTCCAGATCACAGGCAATCACTTCTATCTTCATATACTTTCCTACGCAAATTCCTTTTCTTCTGCAGTTTCAAATTACAGCTTTTCTCTATTGTAACTGATTCCCGGGGATTCTTGTGACCTTTGGGACACCCTTCTGTTGTTATTACTTATCGAACCGTATTTTAATATAGGCTTTGATCTCTTCCACACATTTTTCAAATCCCAGCTTACCGCTATCCAGACACAGATCATAATTTCTGGCATCACTCCATTCATGACCTGTATAATATTTATAGAAATCACCTCTGTAGCGGTCTGTTTTTTCAATGTATTTCTTCATGTCCTTTTCTGACATACTATGCCGCTCCATGGCACGGGCCAGGCAGAATTCCTCATCCGCATGAATAAAAATACTTACCACATTTGGATAATCCTTCAGCACATAATCTGCACAGCGGCCGATAATGACACAGGACTCTTTTTCCGCCAGTTCTTTGATCACCTTTGCCTGGTAATTGAACAGGTTGTCATCCGAAACAAAACCACTGCTTTCCGGAGGGATCAGCTTTCCTTCATACGGACGGCTCAGCAGACGGAACCATCCGCCTTTGCGCACTTTTTCATCTGACATCCCAAAAAGCCGTTCGTTAATGCCGCTGTCCTCAGAAGCCATCCGCAGAATTTCTCTGCTGTAGCAGTTCACACCCATTTCCTTCGCAAGCATGGCTGCAATGGTTTTTCCTCCGCTTCCATACTGTCTGGCGAAAGTAACAATGATATTTTCCATAAGATGTTCCCCCTATTCCCCTAGATATGCTTTCTTTATAGAGTCATCTTCCAGTAAATCCTGTGCCTTTCCTTCCATCACGATATTTCCGGTTTCCAGAACATATGCCCGGTCTGCAATAGAAAGCGCTTTCTTTGCATTCTGCTCCACCAGGAGTACCGTCGTACCGCTTTCACTAACTGACTGAATAATATCAAAAATCTCATTTACCAGAATGGGAGACAATCCCATGGAAGGCTCATCCATCAGAATGATCTGGGGCTTTGACATCAGCGCCCGCCCCATGGCCAGCATCTGCTGCTCACCGCCGCTCAGCGTTCCGGCCATCTGATTCTTTCTCTCTTTCAGTCTTGGAAAACGCTCATAAATCTGCTGCAGGCTTGCTTCGATCTCGCCTTTATCCTTACGGGTATAAGCTCCCATCCGCAGATTTTCATATACACTCAATTCCGCAAACACACGTCTTCCTTCCGGCACATGGGCCATTCCCATAGAAACGATCTTATGGGCCGGCACCTTGGTGATATCTTTTCCGCCAAACATCACGCTGCCTTTTTTCGGAGTCAGCAATCCGGTGATCGTATGCAAAATGGTGGTTTTGCCTGCACCATTCGCTCCGATCAGCGCGATGACCTCTCCCTTGTCAACATGGAAAGACACGCCTTTGATTGCCTGAATCACCCCATAATATACTTCCAAATCCTTGACTTCAAGCATTGCCATCGTTCTTTCCTCCTATTCTCCCAGATATGCAGTGATTACCTGGGGATCATTAAGCACTGCACTGGTGTTTCCCTGGGCAAGCACCTCTCCAAAATTCAGTACGGTCAGCTTTTCGCAGATACCGCTCACCAGCTTCATGTCGTGCTCGATCAGGAGAATCGTCATATGAAACTTCTCCCTTACAAACTGGATCATTTCCATCAGTTCTCCGGTCTCATTGGGGTTCATACCCGCTGCCGGCTCATCCAGGAGCAAAAGCTTTGGATCCGTGGCAAGAGCTCTGGCAATCTCCAGCTTTCTCTGCTGTCCATAGGGCAGGTTCGCCGCTTCATAATCCGCCGCTTTTTCCAAATCAAATACTTTCAGCAGATCCATGGCGATCTCATCCATTTCTTTTTCCACCTTCCGGTATTTGGGAAGGCGCAGAATCCCATCGATTGCTGAATAACGATGCTTATTGTGCAATCCTACTTTTACATTGTCCAGTACACTTAATTTCTGAAACAGACGGATATTCTGGAACGTTCTGGCAATCCCCGCCTGGTTGATGTCGGTAATGCTTTTCCCGGTGATATCCGCACCGTCCAGAATAACTTTTCCGCTGTCCGGCTTATATACTCCCGTCAACAGATTAAATACCGTGGTCTTTCCGGCACCATTGGGACCGATCAGCCCATACAGATCCTGTTTCTCTATAGTAACATCAAAGGCATTTACCGCTCTCAGACCACCGAAGGAAATGCCAAGATTCTTTACATCCAATAAAGCTCCCATTATTTCACAGCCTCCTTTTTCTTTCTGAGAAAGGAAAGATGTCTTTCTCTCCACTCGATTGCCTTTGGCGCCCAGTTAAACAGCATCATCAGGATCAGGACAATCGCATAGATCAGCATACGATAATCCGACATGCCGCGCAGTACCTCCGGCAGAAGTGTCAGAATCACTGCCGCGATAATAGAGCCTCTGATATTTCCGATTCCGCCCAATACCACAAATACCAGAATATTAATAGACATATTATAGCCAAAGTTATTGGTATTGGCTGTCAGCGATGAAAGATTGTGTGCGTACAATACACCGCCTGCTCCGGCCATAGCCGCAGATACAGCAAACGCCATCAATTTATATTTGGTAATGTTGATTCCGATGGATTCCGCCGCAATACGATTGTCACGGATAGCCATAATGGCACGTCCATCTCTGGATTGGATCAGGTTCAGAACGATTACCAGTGTGATCAGGATCAGAATTACACCCACAGTAAATGTGGCATCTCTGGGTGTTCCTGTAATTCCCTGAGGACCATTGATGAGAACCGTTCCGTCCGCCTCCATATTCAGGGCCATCACATCTTTGGTAGAGAAATGGAAACCGTTGGAATCCTTTCCCACATAGAGCACATTCACCAGATTCTTGATAATCTCGCCAAATGCCAGAGTTACGATAGCCAGATAGTCACCTTTCAGGCGGAGCACCGGTATACCGATGATAATACCGAATATGGCCGCTGTCACAATACCGATCAGCAATGCCAGAAAAAACCGAAGGGGAGCCACCGTAATAACATCTTCCATACACCTGGAAAAGAACGCGCTGGAAAACGCTCCTACACACATAAATCCTGCATGTCCCAGACTCAGTTCCCCCAGAATACCTACTACCAGGTTCAGAGAAATCGCAAGAATCACATAGGTACAGATGGGAACCATCAGTCCTTCGATCAGACTGGACACATTTCCTGTATTGATCAGAAGCTGCATGATCACATAGGCAAGGATCACAACGCCATAAGTGATCAGATTGCTTCTTGTCGTTTTGTTCATTTTCTTCAACATTCCATCCACCTACACTTTCTCCTGAATATTTTTACCCAATAAACCTGTGGGTTTGATCAACAGTACAAGAATCAGCACAGCAAACACAATGGCATCTGCCATCTGTGAAGAAATGTAGGCTCTTCCGAAAATTTCAATGATTCCCAACAGTAATCCTCCGATGAACGCACCCGGAATCGAACCAATTCCGCCGAATACAGCCGCTACAAAGGCTTTGATACCCGGCAGCGCACCTGTATAGGGTGACAAACTGGGATATGCAGAACAAAGCAGTACGCCGGCAATAGCTGCCAGCGCGGAACCAATGGCAAAGGTCAACGCAATGGTTCCATTTACATTAATACCCATCAGCATGGCCGCTCCCCGGTCCTCTGAGACTGCGCGCATGGCCTGCCCGGATTTTGTTTTCTGTACAAAAGCTGTCAGCACCGCCATGATCACCAGACAGGCAACGATGGTTACAATCGTCACGCCTGATATATTCAGCGTTCCTCCCGCCAGGGAAACACCCTTCCAGGAGATCACTGACTGGAACGTCTGCGCATTAGCTCCGAATACCAGCAGGGCCACATTCTGCAGCAAATAGCTGACACCAATCGCTGTGATCAGCACGGCCAGCGATGAAGAAGCATTACGGAGAGGTTTATAGGCGATCCGCTCGATCAGAACTCCCAATACCGTACATGCCACAACTGCGATCAATACTGCTGCCGCAGGAGGAAGTCCGACACTTGTCATACTGGTCAGCGCCACATAAGCACCGATCATGATAACATCGCCATGGGCAAAATTCAGCATCTTCGCGATACCGTACACCATGGTATAGCCAAGGGCAATGATCGCATACACACTTCCTAGACTTAGTCCGTTGATTAAATAAGATATAAAGCTCATACCCATTCCCTTTCATCCCTATAGTGAAATCTCTGCCGGCTACGCCGGCACAATACATTGACGCAATTATAGCACATTGCAGTTCTTCTAGCAATAAAAGCCGAAAGAAAAAGGCGACAATATGACTGTCCAAAGCCACACTGCCGCCGTTAATTCACAAATATGCTGTTTCGTCACAGTGTCCGGAAACAGCCGTCTCTGTTACACTGTTATTCGTTTGCCTGCAGAACTGTATATTCACCGTTCTCAACAACCACAACAACAGGCTCTTTGGTAGGCTCTCCATCTGCCGACCATGTAATACTCTGTCCAGTCAGACCGTCAATGCTGATCTCTGTCATCGCTGTCTTCATTGCCTCGCAAATATCAGAAACACTCATATCCGCAGTAATTCCAGCCTCTTCTGCTGCAGCCTTGATCACATATACACAGTCATATGCATCCGCTGCAAACTGGATCGGTGTTTCTCCGAATGCTTCTTCGAAATCAGCAACAAATGTCTGTGTCTTCTCATCTTCTGCATTGGCCGTAAATGGTGTCAGGAACATTACACCTTCTGCCAGACTGGTATCAAAACCTTCCAGATCCAGAAGGCCGTCCAGACCATCGCATCCAAACCACTGCGTATCCAGACCCATTGAGTTTGCCTGTGCCAGGATCAGGGAAGCTTCCTGATAATAAATAGGAAGGAAGATCAGCTCAGCACCGGAATCTTTCGCTTTCTGAAGCTGTACAGAGAAGTCTGTATCACTGTCAGCTGTGAAAGCTTCTGCTGCAACCACTTCCAGCCCCTTCGCCTCTGCCTCTGTTGCGAAGTTCTGATAAATACCGGATGAATAAACATCAGAGCTGTTATAAATTATTGCTACCTTCTGTGCCAGTCCGTTATCTGCAATGTAGTCTGCAGAAGCCACACCCTGGTTCGGATCAGAGAAGCACATACGGAATGCATTCTCATGCTGAATACTCTCTACTGCTGTTGCAGATGGCGTCAGCTGGAACATATTGTCTGCTGCAGTTTCTTCTACAACTGCGGTACAGGGAGCAGAGGTAACGGTACCAACCAGCATCTGCATTCCCCAGTCTTTCAGAGTATTGTAAGCATTTACTGATTTCTCCGCATCATTCTGGTCATCTTCAAACTGATATTCAATCTGAATACCATTGATGCCGCCTGCTGCATTGATCTCATCCACAGCCAGCTGAATACCATTCTGCACAGCCACACCATAGGCTGCAGCATCTCCGGTTGTAGGTCCGATTCCACCGATCTTGAGAGTAGCCTCTCCTGAAGACTCAGAAGAAGATGATGAATCGGATGAAGATGACGAATCGCTGCTGCTTCCGCCGCATCCTGCCAGGGATGTCAGCACCAGCGCAGAAGCCAGAGCAAGACTGGCAATTCTTTTAAACTTTTTCATAACAATCTCCTCCTCTATCATTTTGCTATAAAATCAATCCTACCTTCGTAAATCCAATTTGTCAAGTTAAACTATTAAATTCCTTTGAAAACCGTGATTTTCATTAAGAATTTCTGCTGTTTAAGCCATATTTTGGTGGCTTTTTAAACGGTTTGAAATTGATTTTTTCTATAATTTTCTACCTTTAATAATCTTTGGTCTTCCGCGCCATATATAATGATACATTTGCAATGGTTTCATTTACTCAGTTGCAAGACCGTAGTTTTACACATTTTTCCGGCTTATTTCGCTTCATTTTACACATTTTTCTGCATTTTACCACCCAAATATTTACATTTTTTTCCATCTATCTGCTTAGACAAAAAAGATGGAAAGTATATCGCTCCGGATTTCCCCCAAGCGACATACTTTCCATCAAGATATCCACACTTTCTTCTAATATAAGCTTGCACCTCTGGCGGTGCTTCCTGCGCACCTCGCAAATAGTCCCAGCACGCCGTCATGATGAATCTCCGGACATTTCCAACGTTTCTTTCGTTCCTGCAGGAGCCTGCTGATTTCCTGTTCTGTCTTTTCTCCCTGCGCATCTCCAATCAGGTTCAGGGCCCGTCCAGGAATATCGATATGGATCAGATCTCCTTCTTCCACCAGGGCAATGGGGCCTCCCACAGCCGCTTCCGGAGTGATGTGACCAATGGCAGGACCTCTGGTTGCTCCGGAATATCTCCCATCAGTGAGTATAGCTGTCGAAGCCCGAAGTTCCGGATACTGATACAGTACTTCCGTAGCGCGGAACATTTCCGGCATCCCGTTACCTCTGGGTCCTTCATAGCGAATGACAATAACATCACCGGGAACAATCCGCCCTGTCTCGATCGCATCCACTGCGGCCCCTTCTCACATACATTTTATGATTGCATTTTTTTCCAACACGCCGCTTCTTCGCCCACCGGCATGAAGCACCGCGCGGATCAGCTGAATTTTTTGTAAACATCCAACACAGAAGCCGGATGCCTACTGCCCCGTAAGATTATACGTTCAGAATAACTTTCTGTACGCCTTCCTTATTTTCTTCGATGCACTTATAAGCATCTGCCACTTTCTCCAGCGGGAATCTCTGGGTAATCAGTGTCTCCAGATCCACAGTGCCGTCTCCGGCCATGCGGATGGCATCCACATAATCCTCATGCTCATACATCAGAGTGCCCATCAGGACATATTCTCTGTCCTGTACATTGGCCATATTTACAGTAGCGCGGTTTCCGAATACACCTACGATCACAATGGTGGTTCCCTTGCGGGCATATTCCAGAGCCTGATTCAGGGCGCCGTCATTGGCGCTGCACTCAAATACCACATCTACACCGTCTACGCCGTAGTTTTCTTCAATTACCTTAAAGATATCTTCTTTTGCCACATTTACAGCGATATCAATGCCGCATTTCTTAGCCATTTCCAGCTTGAACTCGGAAACATCTGTGATCATAACCTTATTGGCGCCCATGCCTTTTGCAGACTGTGCCACCACATTACCGATGGTACCTGCACCGATCACGACTACATTCTTGCCTTTTACACCGCCAATGGGACGCTTCACTGCGTGCACACCTACTGCCAGAGGCTCAATAACCGTTGCCACGTCATATTCCAGATTGTCGGGAATCTTGTACAGAAGACTGGCATCGACTGCATAATAATCAGAGCTTGCGCCTGTCTCCTGGCATCCGAGAACTTTCAAAGTCTTACAGATATTATATCTGCCTTCTTTGCACATATGACACTCGCCGCATACATCCTGTGGACGCATGATTACTCTGTCGCCAACAGCGACATTATCTACGCCTTCGCCCAGTTCCACAACTTCACCGGTTGCTTCATGTCCCATTACAATGGGGCAGCTGATGAATGGATGTTTTCCATAATATGCGTGGATGTCAGAGCCACAAATACCTACTGCTTTTACTTTCAGCAATGCCTCGCCTTTTTTGGGTACTGGCTTCTCTACCTCACGAATCTCAAATTTTTCCGGTGCTACCAATACTGCCTGTTTCATGTCAGATTTTCTGCACAGAGCGTTCTTCACTCTGTACATACCTCCTTCCCCGTAAATTATACTGTTTTGCTGTCTCCACTTGGTAAATTTTTCACGTTTCTCACTTCATAATAAAATTTAGGTTTCAAAAGATAGCAGATGGATTGCCATGCACGTCGTGCTTCAGCATCTATTCATCCTCTGTTATAATTTCTTTGTTAATTATATCACAGATTTCTTTTGAATTCTACCTTTTTTTATCATTTTATTATAAATACCTAGCAATTTATTTCATTTTTTATTATAATTGCCAACACCATTCTTCTTTTTTCCTGCATCCGCTTTCTGTCGGTGATTCCATTTTGCATTCTCACCTTTTATTTAGCCACCTCTGCCAGACGCACATAATACGGATGCAGTTCTTTCACAAACTGACGATACAGTTCTTTGTATTTGATATAAACATCATGCTTTGCCATATCCGGCGTAAAGACTTTTTCAATCCCCACATACTTGTCTGCGGTCTCCTTCAGATCAGAGAAAACGCCAATTCCATGGCCGGCCAGGATTGCAGCTCCCCACAGCGCAATGTCCTCCCGATTGATCTTCTGGAATGTACATCCTGTCACATCAGCCAGCATCTGGGTCCAGAACGAAGATTTGGCACCGCCGCCGATGATCTTGATGGTATCCAGATCATATTCCGGATATTTGGCAGCTACCCGGTCAATGGTCAGAGCCAGATCATAAGAGAAGGACTCCAGCAGGGAACGATAAAAATGGCCTTTTCCGTGTGCCCAGTTGTGTCCCATCCACAGGCCTCGGATATCTCCATCGTAAGGCATGGAGCTTCCGCCCATCAGACCGATGGCCAGCACACCATCACTTCCCGGAGGCACCTGAGCCGCCAGCCCTTCCAGTTCTGCAAACGCTTCCTTGGTATTTTTGGATGTGGCAAACGTATCAGCAAACCAGTCCAGAGAAATTCCGGATCCGGAA
>UQMI01000063.1 GCA_900542045.1 uncultured Blautia sp. | reverse complement strand
ATCTGCCTCAGGAAGTAAGTGCGCTGATCGAAGAGAGAAAGACAAAAGAATTTCAGATGACGTACCAGATTGATGAAGATCTGTATCTGATCAGAGGCTACGGCCAGCAGATGAGCGGAGGATACAGCATCCAGGTTGAAGAGGTATCTTTAGGGGAAAATGCCATATATTTCAAAACGACCCTGATCGGTCCTTCCAAGGGGGAAGAGGTATCCAAGGAGCCATCCTATCCTTACATAGTTGTGAAGATCGGGCACCGTGAAGAACCGGTGCAGTTTCAATAAACAGGAAGCGGCGGAAAGGGAAAGATGGAGGTAAGTATGATCGAATTGGTGAGAGAAAAAATAAACATGCTTCGTGTAAAAAGCCGGGCTACCAGTCAGCTTACATTTGACGAGGACTATAATGTGCCGGATGTAAAGCCGGATATCGGGCGGATGATCCAGAATAAAGGAGAAGTTCGGATAGAAGAGATTAAGCTGAGCGAAAATAAAGCCTGGGTCCGGGCTTTTCTGGTGGTGGATCTGCTCTATGTGGGGGAAGCGGAAGAGGGGAAGGTTTACAGTCTTACTGCTAAAATTCCCATTGAAGAAAATCTCAATCTGGAAGGGATTGAAAGTGGAGATAAGATCTGTCTGAAATGGGATATTGAGGATCTGAGTCTGCATCTGATCCATTCCCGGAAATTGAATGTCAAATCTATCGTCACTTTCTATGCAGTGGTGGATGAACCAGGGACGCTGGCTCTTCCTGTTGGGATGAAAGATCCAGAAGGGCTGTCAGTGAGGAAAAAAACGGTGCGGCTGATGGAACTGGCGGTTCATAAAAAAGACACTCTGCGTGTACGGGAGGAAGTGAATCTGGCTTCTAATAAACCCAATATTTATGAAGTTCTCTGGAATACCATGGAAGTCCGGGGACTGGATATCCGGGGAGAGGAAGGAAACGTATCGGTCCGGGGAGAATTGTTTCTGTTTGTGCTCTATGCCGGAGATGATGAAGGGAATCCCCTGCAGTGGATGGAGCATTCCATACCATTTCACGGGGAGGTGGAATGTGAAGGATGCACGCTGGAAATGATACCGGATGTGGAGGTGACAGTGGCTTCCCAGGGACTGGAGGTGAAGCCGGATGCCGATGGAGAAGAGCGGACGATGCAGGCAGATGTGGTATTGGAGCTGGATATGAAAATTTATCAGGAGCGTGAACATGAAATGCTCCTGGATGTGTATACCCCTCTGAAAGAATGCATTCCCCATGGGCGCACGGAAATGCTGGAACATCTGCTGGTACGGAATTTTTCCAAATGCAGGGTCAGCGACCGGGTCCGGATCCCCAGAGCGCAGGAAAAGATCCTGCAGATCTGCCACAGCTGCGGCAGTGTGAAGATTGATGACAGCCGTGTGGTGGAAAATGGGATCCTGGTAGAAGGAGTTGTACAGGTAAAAGTTCTGTATATTGTGGGAAATGACGATATGCCATTTTATTCTGCGGAATTTATGGTACCATTTTCTCATACGGTGGAGGCTTCCGGAATTGGAAAAGACTGCGTGTACCGGCTGCATACGGATCTGGAACAGCTGTCCACTACCATGGCGGACAGCAGTGAGATTGAGATCAAGCTGATTATGAATGTAAATGTACTGGTGGTAGAGCAGACGCAGGAGCAGATCATCGATCATGTGGACGAAGCGCCTCTGGATATGGAGAAGATACAGAATATGCCGGGAATTACCGTTTATTTTATCAAGCCCGGAGATACGCTGTGGGATATTGCCCGGACTTTTTATACAACGGTTGAACAGATCAAAGAAATGAACGGGTTAGAAACGGAGGAAGTACAGACCTCCCAGCCTCTGATTTTAGTAAAAAAGGTGGAAAACTGAAAAATATTGTGTTATACTAAATACATAATATTGTATACAAAGTACAAAAGAAACAGAAAATTCAAAATCTTGATACAAAAGAGGGGGTAACGTATGCGATTACAGGCGCTGGCAAAGATTAATCTGGGCTTGGATGTGGTAAGAAAACGAGAAGATGGTTATCATGAAGTCCGGATGATCATGCAGACGATCCGCATGTATGACATAGTAGAGATGAGGAAGAAATCTCAGCCGGGCATCACATTAAAGACGAACCTTTCCTATATTCCCACAGACAGAAGAAATCTGGTCTTCCAGGCAGCGGAATTGCTGATGGATGAATTTCAGGTGACGGAAGGACTGGATATCCGTCTGAAAAAAGTGATTCCGGTGGCAGCGGGAATGGCCGGCGGAAGTTCTGACGCGGCAGCAGCCATGGTGGGTGTGAACCGTCTGTTCTGTCTGGGACTGAGCCGCAAAGAGCTGATGGAGAGAGGCGTACGCATCGGTGCGGACGTACCGTACTGCATTATGAGAGGAACAGCTTTGGCAGAGGGAATCGGAGAAAAACTGACCCGGCTTCCGGAGCTGCCTTTCTGTTATATCCTGGTGGGAAAACCGGGAATCAGCGTATCTACCAGGCTTGCCTATGAAAATCTCCATCTGGATACCATTGCCCGGCATCCGGATATTGACGGAATGATAGAAGATATCAGAAGACGAGATTTATATGCCATGGCAGAAAAAATGGAAAATGTTTTTGAACCAGGGATTATTGGCCAGTATCCGGTCATTGGAGAAATCAAAAAGTTAATGATAGACTGCGGAGCTGTGCAGGCCATGATGAGTGGAAGCGGACCAACGGTGTTCGGGATCTTTGATCAGAAGAAGAAGCTGATGGAAGCATCCCGCCGGCTGAGAAAAAGCGGACTGGCAAAAACAGTGTTCGCTACCCAGACTGCAGGCGCCAGACGATAGAAAACCACAGAAAAGGAAGGAGAAGTACCAATGACAAGTAATTTTTCGATTCACATGGATGAGTATCTGCCGCTGAGGGATGTGGTATTTCATACTTTGCGGGAAGCGATTCTGCGGGGGGAATTAAAGCCAGGAGAGAGACTGATGGAAATTGCCCTGGCGGAGAAGCTGGGGGTGAGCCGGACGCCCATACGGGAGGCAATCCGGAAGCTGGAGCTGGAGGGACTGGTCATTATGATCCCCAGAAGAGGAGCACAGGTTGCCAAGATTACAGAAAAAGAGCTGACGGATGTGCTGGAGGTCCGCATCGGGTTGGAAAATATGGTCATTGAGAAAGTATGCAGCCAGATGACAGCGGAGCAGCTTGACCGGGTGGAAGAAGCGGAGCGGGAGTTTGAGAAGGCTATGCGGGAGGGCGATCTGAAAAATCTGGCGGAAGCAGATGAGAATTTTCATAAAATGATCTATGACGCCTGTGATAACCGGAGGCTTCTGCAGATCCTGAGCAATCTGCGGGAGCAGCTGTACCGGTATCGGATCGAGTATCTGAAGGACGAGGATACGAGAAATCTTCTGGTGGAAGAGCACCGGGCTATTTATCATGCGATCCGGAACCAGGATACGGAAGCCGCCAAGAAATATGCCTTTGCGCATGTGGAAAATCAGAGAAAAGCCATCCTGCAGAGCATTCAGATGGACGAAGAATGAATAATTGAATAAATTCCGGAAACTCTAAGAGAGTATTGCAGAACGTAACAGACTGCATGCTCTCTTTTTTTGTCTTAAAGAATGCCAGAGGCATGCGGCAGCTCTTTTGGCCGGGAGGCATGCAGCGCTGCAGAAGTCGGCTTTGCCGATGGGCTGCGAAAGAACAGGAGGTGGAGATTTGGAGGCAAAGACACCGGTATCAGAAAACCTGAAGGAAAATGAAGCATATCTGAGGGAAAAATGCGCAAAATGTGAGGATATCATCCTGCGGCCCATGTGTCTGGGAGAAGAGGCAAAGGTGAACTGTCTGGTGGCATATCTGGAGGTTGCTGTATCTAATATGCTTTTGGAAGATTCTGTGATCGGGAAACTGATGAACCATTTCTGGAAGATCGAGCCGGGGCAGATGAAAGAATTTCTGGAATACAACAGTCTTGGCATATCGGATGTGAAGGAACTGGAAACCATGGAAGAGGCCATGTCCGCCATGCTGGCCGGCAATGCCATATTTTTTATGGACGGTTATACGAAAGCAGTGAAGATTGCCAGCAAAGGCTATCCCGGAATGATGGTGGGAAAGGCGGATGAAAAAGTATTGCGGGGATCTAAAGAGGGGTTTACCGATGCAGTGAAGATCAATTCCGCCCTGATCCGAAAACGTTTGCGGGATACCTGCCTGAAAGTAGAACAGATGGAATCTGGTATCCGTTCCCATACAGTGCTTCAGATTCTATATGTGGAAGATCTGATCCGGGAGGAGCTTCTGGAGGAAATAAAAAGGAGGCTGCAGTCCTTTGAGATTGACGGAATTATGGACAGCGGCGTGATTGAACAGCTGACAGAGGAAGTATGGTATTCTCCGTTTCCTCAGTTTCAGACAACGGAACGGCCGGACCGGGCGGCGATGGAGCTGCTGAATGGCCGGATTGTACTGTTGTGCGACAATACACCCATGGCTTTGATTCTGCCAACTACCTTTCAAAGTTTTATGGAAGTCAGTGAAGACCAGTATAACCGTTTTGAAATGGTGACTTTTTTGCGGGTGCTGCGTTATCTTGCTGTGTTGACAGCCACATTTCTGCCGGGCTTGTATCTGGCGGCCGTAAAATTCCATACACAGATCCTGCCTACGAATCTGCTCCTTTCTTTTGCGGAAGCAAGGGCTGGAGTACCGTTTTCCAGTGTGGTAGAGCTTGTATTTCTGGAATTATCTTTTGAACTGATCCGGGAAGCCGGTGTGCGGATGCCTGGGCCTCTGGGCAGCGCCATCGGGATTGTGGGAGGGCTGATCATAGGTCAGGCGGCTGTGAGTGCCAATCTGGTCAGTCCTATTGTGGTTATTATTGTGGCGCTGACCGCTCTTGGGTCCCTGGCGATTCCAAGGGAAGAATTTTCTTCGCCTTTTCGGCTTATGAAATATCTGTTTTTGTTTGCCGGTGGATTTCTGGGGATTTACGGGATCGTGCTGGGTATTTATCTCCTGATCGGACATCTGGCAGGCCTGCTGAGTTTCCAGATTCCTTATCTGACGCCTTTTACCAGAAGAGACGGGACCAGAGGGGAGATGGACAGTATCTTCCGCAGGCCTATGCGTCGGATGAAGCGGCGGCCGGTATTTGCAAGAGAAGGGCAGAGAATCCGGCTGAAAGAGAAACATTGAAAAAGGAGGCGTCCATGAAATATACAGATAATAACAGAATTTCCCACCGGCAGCTGTACAGGCAGCTGCTGCTGTCCATGACAGCGCCGTTTCTGCTGTGTGCAGTGGGATGGGAAGGACTTCTGGGGGAGAATGGAGTCCTTGGGATTTTGCTGGCTCTTCCGTTTGTGAGTCTGTATGTGATCTTTCTGGTTCGTCTTTCTTATCTGTACGAAAATCCGGAAAGATATCTGGGAAAATTTCTCCGGCTGGTGCTGAGTGCCTTTTATCTGATATTTGTTATTTTTACCGGAGGATATCTGCTGTCTGTGCTGGAAGAGATCGTTCCCCGTTACCTGGTCACCGGGATTGACGGCCGGGTGTTGACGGTTCTATCGGCGGCAGTCTGCGGCCTGGGGACATTTCAGGGAATGCAGAAAAGGGGAAGGATGGCAGAGGTATCCGGCGGGATTGTGGCAGGAGGTGTGCTGCTGCTCTATCTGCTGTCAGTGTCCCAGGGGGATATTGGTCATTTTCCACAGCTTTACGACGGGGCCATACCGGTTTCCACAGGAGAAACATGGCAGGCGGCGCTGCATGTTTTTTGTATTTTCATCGGGATTGGTCTGCTTCCTCTGTTGCTTCCGAAAGTTGAGAAATCTTCCGGAGCTGCCCGGCCCGCGCTCCGGGCGGTGTGGATGTTGGGGCTGATTCTGGCGGCCGGTCTGGTCCTTCTGCAGGGAGCGTTTGGAGCGGCACGGCTGTCTTATGAGAAATATCCCATTGTACCGCTGATGGCAGGAGCTAATCTTCCCGGAGATATTCTGGGGCGGTTTGATGTGATCTGGATGGGGATTTTGCTTTACAGCCTGCTGTTTTCCATTGGAAGCCTGCAGTTTTACGGAACCCATATCCTGCAGTCGCTGCATCTGGAAACGCTGCGGTGGTGGGTGGCGGCGGCTATGGTGTTTTTTTCCTGGGTGTGGCTGCCGGACCGTACTCTGCAGGAGAGTTATCCCTGGATCCTGCAGTTTATTTTCTGTCCGGGATTTCTGGTGATCCTGGCGGTTTTGTGGATTTATGGGCGTAAAAAAGGATTTCATAAACTGGTGCACAGGAGAAAGGAAGATTAAAAGTGCAAACATGGAAAAAAATCATGGCAATTGTCTGCTGCTTGTTGCTGCCGGTATTGACAGGATGTGCGGGGGTGGAGCCGGAAAAGCGCAGTTATCCTCTTGTGATGGCGGCAGATTACAGGGAAGGGTTATATACTGTAATCTATGGCATGCCAAACCTTCCGGTATCCACCGGACAGGAGAAAAGCGGAGGAAATGGGCATAATCCGTCTCTTCTGACCTTTGAAGGGAAGACACTGGAGGAAATCCGGGAGGTCTATGACAGCAGCCAGGAAAAATATCTGGACAGAAGTCATTTAAAGGTGCTGATCTTGGGAGAATCACTGACCGGGCGGGAAGAATGGATGAAACTTCTGAGCAGGCTGCGGGAAGATCCTTCTGTAGGGGAAGATATTTATGTTTTTCAGACGGAGGATATTGAAAAAGTAATGGAGCAAAATGGAAGCATGAGTTCTTCTCTGGGAGAATATATTCTGGGAATTTATGAGAATCGTCCCGAAACAGAAAGAAAAAAAGGCATCAGTCTGCGGAATGTTTATGGAGCCATGCTGGAATCAGGAGAAATGATTCCTCTTCCGGAGATTCTGGCGGACAAGGGAGGCATACGGATTCTGTTTACGGAAGAGCCGGCGGATGTTCCGGAGAGTTAATTTGCCGGATCCATGTTTTTTGCCGCAACTGCTGTGTACAGGCAGAGAAAATGCCAGGACTGAATAAAAACAGGCGGTGTGGGGAATACTTTCAGACAGGAAAAGGAGGAAAATGCCATGATGCGAGACAGAATGAACCGGAAAAAAACATGGTTCCTGGCGATTCTTCTGGGAATGCTGCTCACAGTGTGGGCTGCAGGAGGATTTCAGGAAACGGGAGAAGGGATTCCCGGCTTTTTCGGGATGCTGTACCCGGAGTATTGTTTTTCCCAGGTTCCCGAAGACGGGGAAAGCCAGGTTCCCATGGAACGAAAACTCACCTTCAGGTGGTTGCGTGGTCTGTGAAATGATGTTAGAATAAGGAAAAATGAAATTGGAGTCATGACCATGAGTATAGATAGAGAAGCACCGATTGGTGTGTTTGATTCCGGTATTGGAGGGCTGACTGTAGCCAGAGAGATCATGCGGAACCTTCCTTCGGAAAAAATCGTGTACTTCGGAGATACGGCAAGAGTACCTTACGGCAGCAAATCTAAAAATACAGTTCTTCGTTATTCCCGGCAGATCATTCGTTTTTTGCAGACAGAGCAGGTGAAGGCCATTGTGATCGCCTGCAATACTGCCAGCGCTTTTGCGCTGAATGAGATCCGGGCGGAGATGGAGATTCCTGTGTTCGGTGTTATTGAACCGGGGGCCAAGGTGGCAGCCCAGGTAACGAAGAATAAACGGGTGGGAGTCATTGGAACTCTGGGAACCATTGATTCCGGCATTCACCGGCAGTATCTGCAGTCGCTGGATCCAGAGATTTCTGTGTTTGGAAAAGCGTGTCCGCTGTTCGTTCCTCTGGTGGAAGAGGGATGGATGAAAGATCCCGTCACAGTGGAAGTGGCCAGAAGGTATCTGGATGAGCTGCAGCGGCAGGATATTGATACGCTGATCCTGGGCTGTACTCATTATCCGCTGCTTCGATCTACGTTGCGTGGAATTCTGGGGGAACAGGTGACACTGGTGAATCCGGCTTATGAGACGGCTTTGGAGCTGCGAAAGATCCTGGGAGAGAAAGAACTGCTGAGCACCGGCGGGGGAGAAGAGGAGTTTCCCTATCGCTTCTATGTCAGCGATCTGGCAGACAAATTTAAGAAATTTGCCAATTCCATTCTGCCCATAGATGTGGAAATGGCTACCTGTATAGATATTGAGCAATATTAGAGGGATGGATGAGATGACAAAAGATGTGTTGATTCATGTAAGAGGTCTGCAGACTATTGAAGGAGAGAATCTGCAGGAGACGCCCATTGAGATCGTAACGGTGGGTGAGTATTATTTCCGGAACGGAAGTCACTATCTCCGGTATGAAGAGATGATGGAAGGATTTCCGGATACCACAGTCAATTATATTAAGATTAATCCCAGAGGGATGGAAGTCAGAAAAAAAGGTGCAGCCAATGTACATATGGTCTTCCAGGAACAGAAGAAAAATATCACCTATTATCAGACGCCCTACGGCAGTCTGCAGATGGGAATCGCAGCCACAAAGATGGATGTGGAAGAGAAGGAAGACGACTTGAAAGTAAAGGTAGATTATGTACTGGAAATGAACGAGGAATATGTGGCGGACTGCTACATTTCCATTGACGTACAGTCCAAGGGAAGCCGGGATTTTGTTTTGTGACAGATTTCCGGCGGAGAAAGCAATAAGACAATAAGAAACGGATGCAGTGATCAGATCTGCATCCGTTTGTATTTGTGCGGAAAAACAATTATTTATGAAATAGCCTCTTGAAAAAGCCTTTTTTCTTTTCCGGTGTTTCCAGAGGTCCGCGGAGTCCCTTGACACCTACGATATACATTCCGCTGACTTCGGCTTTTACTTCTTTTTTAACAGGAACAGAATCAAAAATCTTCTCATCACAGATCATAGTCATGATGCGTGGACCAACTTTTGCCTTAACTACAGGAAGTTTGGATCTGCGCATCAGCTTGGGTGTCTGTTCAATGACAATCTGCGGAAGACCGGATTTGTTCAATGGCATCTTCTTCTTATCTATAATCAGCATGGACACAGTCTGCTTGCTGGCCTCGATCTGTGCCTGCTGCTCTTCCTGCTTCTTCTGTGCCTTCTTTCCCAGGAAGTAGAGAACAATCAGGGCAATAGCCATGATTACCAGAATAATTAATAAGATCATCCAGAGTTTCATTTGTAACCTCCTTGTCCGGATACATTATTACGCGACTATAATTCTAGCATTATTCAGCAGAAAAAGCAATTAAAAAATCCATGGTTCCAGGAGGAATGAAAAAGGGCAGTTTATGTAAATTTAAGACATATAAAGTCGATATAGAGTGAAATATGGGATAAGGCATGATATAATACATAAAGTAGAAAAAGAAGAGTATAACTAAAATGAGCAAAATCTGAATTACAGTGTGAAGAGAAAAAGGTATGAAAAAGAAAAAGGGGACGTATTCTGCCCAGGACAAAGAGAAAAACCAGAAGAGATTTGAATCGCTGTCTGCAGAGGAACAGCAGCGGGTATTGGCCAGAAGGGAAGCAAGGAAGAAACGCCGGGAGCAGGAAGTGCGAAGACAGAAGCTGATCCTGCTGGGAGGCGGACTGCTTGCGGCATTGATCCTGACAGTGGGACTGTGCGCAGGGATCGGAAGGCTGATAAAAGGAAAAGATGCGGCTTCTGACAAAGATAAGATAGTGCAGAGCCGGCAGGAAGGAAGTACCGGAGAAACAGAGCAGGAGTCCGGAGACGGGGAAAATGCGGCACAGAAGACTCTGGACGAAGCCCGAAGGCTGGCGGCTATGTATGATTATGATGGCGCCATTGCCATGGTGAAGAAATCCGGAGAATATGAGCAGAATCCGGAGATGCAGCAGGCGGTAACAGAATTTGAAAATACAAAAGCTTCCTGTAAACCATGGCCCATTGATCAGGTGACACATATCTTTTATCATTCTCTGATCAAAGATCCCAGCAAAGCCTTTGATGGTGATCATAAGGAAGCGGATTATAATCAGGTAATGACTACCATAGATGAATTTAACAAGATCACGCAGACCATGTATGAGAAGGGATATGTGATGGTCAGCATTTATGATCTGGCAAAGAAAGGCCCGGATGGCAAGATGCAGGAAGGAGAGATTTTGCTGCCGCCCGGAAAGATTCCGTTTGTGCTGTCCATGGACGATCTGAGCTATTATCATTATATGGATGGGGATGGCTATGCTTCGCGGCTGATCGTTGATGAAAATGGAGATGTCCGGAATGAATATATTGAAGACGATGGCAGTATTTCTGTGGGTGATTATGATATGGTGCCGCTGATCGACCGGTTTGTGGAGCAGCATCCGGACTTTTCCTATCGCGGAGCCAAAGGAATTATTGCTCTTACAGGTTATAACGGAATTCTTGGTTACCGTACCGATATCAGTTATCAGGAGCGGCCGGCAGATCTGGATGAGGATAAGGTAAAATATCTGGAAGAGCATCCGGATTTCAATCTGGAAACAGAACGGGCCGGGGCAAAAAAAGTGGCAGATGCAATGAAGGCGAATGGATGGCTGTTTGCCAGCCATACCTGGGGACATCAGAATATTGCCACCATTACGCTGGAGAAGCTCAGGGTCGACACACAGAAATGGATGGATAATGTAGCACCCCTTGTTGGGAATACGGATATCATCATTTTTGCTTTTGGTACAGATCTGACGGAGACAGAAGATTATTCCGGAGAAAAATTTGAATATTTGAAAAGTATGGGATTTGATTACTACTGTAATGTAGATTCCAGTAAATATTATGTACAGCTCAGGGATAATTATTTCAGGATGGGAAGAAGAAATCTGGATGGGTATCGGATGTACTACAATCCAGAACTTCTGGAAGATCTGTTTGACGCGAAAGCAGTATTTGATCCTGCAAGGCCCACACCGGTGCCGCCTATGGAGTGACAGAACAGAATAAGACAGGGGGAGTTGGTATAGTGTCTGTGTACGGGGAGACAATAGATAGCAGTACATGGATACAAAAGAAAGGGGATTCTGTATTTATGAATAAAAGGTTTTTGTTCCTGCTGCTGATCCTGCTTCTTGTCATGGGAAATGCTGTGGGCTGCGGACTTCTGCCGAAGGCAGAAAAGTTTGACGAGACAGACGGAGACAGCGGAAAGATCATGGATTTTGTGAGCAGACCGAAAGGCGAAGGAACAGATGGAAAAACGTTGGCTCAAAGCGGCGAAGAGGAAATTTCGGAAAATGACAAAAATCAGGAAACTTCTGTCCAGGGGCAGAGCAGCAGATCTCCGCAGGAACAGGCGGAGAGAATGGCGGCACAGTATGATTATGACGGTGCCATTGCGCTTCTGAAAGAGCAGCCGGACTATTCTTCCAATGCGCAGATGCAGGAAGCTGTGGCTTCCTATGAAGCAACCAAAGCTTCCTGTATAGAATATCCGCTGGAACAGGTGACGCATGTATTTTATCACACGCTGATCAAGGACCCTTCCAAGGCCTTTGACGGAGACAGCAAAGAGGCGGGGTATAACCAGGTCATGACTACGATCAGCGAATTTAACAAGATTACGCAGTCTATGTATGAAAAAGGGTACGTAATGGTCAGCGTTCATGATATGGCCAAAGTGAATGAAGACGGGACCATGAGCCGTGGATCGATTTTACTGCCCCCGGGGAAAAAACCGTTTGTGCTGTCTCAGGATGATGTGAGTTATTATCATTATATGGATGGTGACGGAATGGCTTCCAGACTGGTGTTGGATGACAAGGGGCAGGTGAAATGCGAATACAGAGAGGATGACGGCAGTATTTCTGTGGGAGATTACGATATGGTGCCGTTAATTGACAGCTTTGTGGAAGAGCATCCGGATTTTTCCTATCGGGGAAGAAAGGGAATCCTGGCCATGACCGGGTACAACGGCGTGTTGGGATATCGGACCGATATTGCATACAAGACCGGGGAAAATTTAGATGAAAATCAGAAACAATGGCTGGACGCCCACCCGGATTTCGATTATGATAGAGAGGTGGCGGAAGCGACAAAAGTGGCGGAGGCGATGAAAGCCAATGGCTGGGAGTTTGCCAGTCATACCTGGGGACACCTGAACGCAGAAGCAGAATCCGCAGAGAAGCTGCAGCAGGACAATGAGAAATGGGAAGCCTACGTGGCGCCGATCCTGGGAAAGACAGATGTGATCGTCTTTGCTTTCGGGGCAGACATCGGCGGCTGGGAAGGCTATGCTGCAGATAATCCCAAGTTTGCTTATTTTAAGAGCCGGGGATATCATTATTACTGCAATGTGGACTCCAGTCAGTACTGGGTGCAGATCACAGATCAATATTTCCGGCAGGGAAGAAGAAACCTGGACGGATACCGGATGTATTACAATCCGGATATGCTGACAGATTTGTTCGATGTAGATGCAGTTTGGGATGCATCCCGTCCTACGCCAGTACCGCCTATGTAAGGAATAAAAGATAAGAGGAGATTATTATGAAGAAAAAACTAGCAGTTCTGACACTGGCACTTTGCATGACTTTCACGGCAGCAGCCTGCAGCAATCAGAATGAAGAAACACAAACAGAAGATTCCACTTCGGATACTTCACAGGAGGAGAGCGGAAACATCCGGCTGACAACAGTGGCTGCGGAGGATATGGATAAATATATTACCCTGGCGGAGTATAAAGGGGTTACGGTGGAGAGCTCTGTGCCGGAAGTAACGGAAGCGGATATTGATTCTCAGATAGCCACTTCCCTGGAAGAAGTAGCCGAAGAGGTGACAGATGCCGATGCAGTGATCCAGGAAGGTGATATTGCCAATATCGATTATGAAGGGACACTGAACGGCGAAGCTTTTGACGGAGGTTCGGATACAGGGTATGATCTGACCATTGGAAGCGGCTCTTTTATTGATGGATTTGAGGATGGACTGATCGGAGCAAAAAACGGTGAGGAGAGAGATCTGAATCTGACATTTCCGGAAGAATATCCCAGTGAGGAACTGGCTGGACAGGATGTGGTGTTCCATGTGACTGTCAACAGCATTAAACGTCCGCCGGAACTTACCGACGAATGGGTGAAGGAAAATACCGGTTACGAAGATGTTGCAGCATATCGCGACAGTGTGCGGGCCAATCTGGAAGCTTCTAATGAAGCTTCTGCTCAAAGCACTGCCCAGACCGATGCCTGGTATCAGGTGTATGATAATAGTGAAGTGATTGAATATCCGGAGGAGGATATCCAGAAAGAGATAGATGCCTATAATGGGCTGATGACCGATTATGCGGAGCAGAACAATATGACACTGGAAGAGCTGATCGAGGCCCAGGGCATCACACAGGATGAATACGATGAGCAGTGCCAGCAGTATGCAGAGAGCATGGTGAAGCAGAATCTGGTGGTACAGGCGATCCTGGATAACGAGGGGCTTACCCTGGAAGGTGAAAAAGGCCAGGCCGCTCTGGAGAATCTTCTGGCAAGCTATAGCATGGAAACCAAAGAGGAGCTGGTTGAGCAGTATGGGGAACTGGCTGTGAATGAGAGTATCGGTGTGACCATTGCCGGGGATTTTGTTGCGGAGAATGCAAATATCGAAAATGTTATCGAAACATCAGACGATAAAAATGGCGTAGACGGAGATGCAGAGGAAGCCGCAAGCAACAGCTGATCATATACAGGAAAAGCATCTACTGTCGGGAAAATAAAAAAGGCTGTCGCAGCAGAAGGGATGATGTGGGGAGGACCCGGCCCTGCTGCTGTGACGGCTTTTTTCTTATACGACAGGAAAGCAGAATATTCTGTTCTGACTTTCCTGTCACATAAAAATCTCCGCGGGGACGTAAGATGTCCGGTGGACACTGCTTTGCATCGACCGGAGCGGAACGGAGACTGCACTGCAGCGGCTGTAAGGCTGCAAAACAGACAGATATCAGAAGAAAAGGGAGAACACAGAAAATGGAGTATGAGAGAGCAAAGAAAGCGTTTCAGGAGTATTTGAACGGATATGATCGGGAAGATGCCAAGGTCAGACTGAAAATTGTCCATACCTGCGGGGTGGTGGCCTGCAGTGAGAAGATTGCCGCAGGTCTGCAGCTTTCCCGGGAGGATACAGAGCTGGCCCGGGTGATCGCACTGCTGCATGATATCGGGCGGTTTGAACAGCTGAAACGATATCAGAGCTTTGAGCCATATACAATGGATCATGCCGCTTATGGAGTGGAGGTGTTGTTCGGCAGGGAAGGGAAGATACGGAATTTTGTGGAGCGCAGAGACTGGGATCCCGTAATCCGCACAGCCATTGCCAGACACAGCGATTATGCCCTTGGGGAGATCACAGAACCCCGCGTTCTGCTCCATGCAAAGCTGATCCGGGATGCGGACAAGCTGGATAACTGCAGGGTAAAGCTGGTGGAACCGGTGGAGGTCCTTCTGGGGGTTACGGCAGAAGAAGCCGGCACTCAGGACATCACACCGGAGATTTTCCAGAGTATCTGCCGGGAGAAATGCATTCTGTCTGCGGACAGGAAGACTAGGATGGATTACTGGGTATCCTATCTGGGGCATATTTTTGATGTGAATTTTCTTCCCACATTTCAGATGATAGAAGAGAAGGACTATATCGTAAAGATTATTGACCGGATTCCGTATACCAATTCCCGAACCCGGGCACAGATGAAAGAAATCCGGCGGACCATGGAAACATTTGTAAGAAAAAACATTGATCTGTTGTCTGGTGAGGCTGGAGAAAACACGGAGAGACAGTAATCGTTTTTTCTCAGGATATGGCGGATGTCAGATAATATGAAAATGCCGGAGGGCGTTGTAAATGCCATCGTCCATGATGTCGGTGGTCTGGTAGCTGCAGTATGGCAGGATTTCTTTCATGGAGTTCCCCATGGCAATGCTGTTGGGAACATAAGTGAGCATGGGCAGGTCATTGGTGCTGTCTCCGATGACGTAACAGTCCTCCAGAGAAATCTGGAACCGGTCCATCAGAAACTGGATTCCGGTGGCCTTGGAGCAGGATGCCTGGATCATTTCAAACATACCGTGTCCCCGGTCAATGGCTGTGAATTTTCCCTGGCAGTAGGCCTCAAAGGCATCCATCTGGCTGGTCTCTTTTGGGAAGACAAGAAATTTGTCGAAGACAAAAGGTTCGTCCATGGAAATATGGGAGAAACGGTCTTTTTTAAAATTGCGCAGAAGGACCTGATATTTCCAGTCAGGCGTGGGATTTTCCGGGTCATAGTAGAGATTATCATTGCCTTCATAGAAAACGGGAATATCCCATGCGCGAAGGTTTTCCACCACTTCCCGGCAGACCTGGTGAGAAAGAGGGTGGGCCAGAAGCTGTTTGCCGTGGTAATAAATAAAGGTTCCGCATCCGGTGACATAGCCGTCAAAAGGAAGAGCACGGACATCTTTGTCCACGGCGATAAAAGTACGTCCTGTATTGACAAAGAGAAGATGACCATTTGCGCTGGCCTGCTGCAGAGCAGTACGGGTGCTCTCCGGAATAAAGTAGGTCTTGTCCTGTGTGATTGTTCCATCTATATCGAAAAAGATCATTTTTCTGCTCATAAGAGAACCTCCTGGAATTTTCTGGTGGTAGTATAACACAGATGGACAAAAAGGAAAACCGGAAATTGGCTGCGGCTCATATGCTGTCAACACACGGAGACGCCAAATAGTCAAAGGGTCATGTCAGCCCGGACCCATGTCTCAGGTAATCAAAACGATGCAGAATGGTCATACTAACGAAAACACTGCGAAGAAGGATAGGAGGGGTTTTTATGTGTACCTGTATCACATATCAAAATGGTGATTTTTATTTTGGGAGAAATCTGGATCTGGAATATTCCTTTGGGGAACAGGTGGTGGTCACGCCCAGAAACTATCCGTTTTCCTACCGGATGGTGCAGGGGGCAGAACATCCCTATGCCATGGTGGGAATGGCTACGGTGATGGATAACTATCCGCTGTATGCGGAAGCAGCCAATGAAAAGGGACTCTGTATGGCCGGTCTGAACTTTCCCGGCAACGCCTGTTACCAGGAGGTCAAAGAAGGCGCGTACAATGTGACGCCCTTTGAACTGATCCCCTGGCTTCTGGGGCAGTGTGCGTCTCTGGAAGAGGCGGAGAAACTGCTGCGCAATACCTGTCTTGTGAAGATTCCTTTTCGGGAAAATGTACCCCTGGCGCCGCTGCACTGGATGATAGCAGATGAAAAACGGTGCCTGACGGTGGAAGCGGTGCAGGAAGGCCTGCGGATCTATGAAAATCCATTTGGCGTTCTGACGAATAATCCGCCTTTTCCTTATCACGAAATGAACCTCCAGAACTATATGAACCTTACTCCGGAATATCCGGAAAACCGGTTTGCGCGGGAATTGTCCCTGCGTCCCTATGGACAGGGCATGGGTGCTCTGGGACTCCCAGGAGACGCTTCTCCGGCCTCCCGGTTTGTGAAAACCGTTTTTTTGAAATGGAATTTCGTCAGCGAGCAGACAGAGAGCGCCAACCTTTCCCAGTTTTTCCATATACTGGATCAGGTCAGCATGGTCAGGGGAATGGTCCGCACACCGGAGCAGAACTATGATATCACCACGTACTCCTGCTGTATCAATGCCACAAAAGGCATGTATTATTTCAAAACATATGAAAACAACCGGATCCAGGCGGTGAATCTGTATGGAGAGGATCTGGAAGGAAGTACCCTGTATTGCTATGAGCTGGGCGGTGAGCAAGAGATTGGGTATAGGAATTAGGGAGTGTTTTTCAGTGGAAATTTCTTGTGTGAAAGGAAAGCAGAACGTTTCGTTCTGAATCCCCTGTCACACAAAAATGTTCCGCGAGGATCGCACTGCGGCGGAGAGGTGATGAAAAGGATAATCAGCGAACGAAGGAATATTTGTATCAGGAAGTGCAAAATTGGCCAGAAGAGATGTCGAAGGAGTTACATATGGAAATATCGAAAGCAGATTGGAAACTTTACAGAGAAAGAATTGGCAGATGGCAGAAGAAATATATAGATAATTTGCTAAAGGAATATATAAAATTACTGAGCGAAGATGATATGGATCCGGCGGACAGATTCTGGGAACTTGAAAAGAGGATTCAAATGGATAGAAAACATCCAGGGGTAATCATTGAGATAAAAAAATCGGATGCTATTATAGATATTGTGAGACTTATCAGGCTCGAAGTGATAGCTTATGATGATCTGGCAGATTTCAGTGAGGATCTGAAAGAGTACGTTAGATTTATTCTTGACAGATGCTGAGCAAAGAAGGAAAGGGGTAAGATAAATGGCTGAATGGAAGAATGTTACAGATTATTTTTCAGAAAATCAAAGACATTATAACGGAAAATATATGGAGCAGGATGAGGTATATGACGAGCAGGTTGAAATCAGCGTTTTTTCTGCAGTTGATGAACCATATGAAATTTATTTCAGTTTCGATTGTTTTTATGGAATTGTTTATGCTGAAGCAGATAAAGTTTATGAAATCCGGGATGAAATGAAAAAAGAGCTGCAGGCTGAATACGATAAGACAAAGAGTCCAACAGATGAATTTATTAACCGTTTTGCTGAAAAATATCAAGTGTGTATGCCAGGAGATATACTTTATGATTTTGATCCCTTTTTCTGAATGAAGGTAAATAAACTGCTTGAGTTGTCGAAGAAAATAAAAAGCGAATTTGTAGGAAAATAGTAGAATGAATAATAAGGGAATGCCCTTTTCTTTCTCTGCATAGATTGTAAAAAGCAGATATTTCGGGGGTATTTTCCTTGAAAGATTATATCGAAGAGCGTGCAATAGAGATAGCCAATTACATCATCGAGAAAAAAGCTACGGTCAGACAGGCCGCAAAAAAATTTGGGGTTTCGAAATCTACGATACATAAGGACATCACAGAGCGAATGCTCCAGATTAACCCGGCTCTGGCGGCAGAAACCAGAAAGGTATTGGATATCAATAAGCAGGAACGCCACATCAGGGGAGGCATGGCAACCAGGGAGAAATACCTGCATCAGTGTGTGAAAAAAAGATAAGGACAGGTTGGAATAGACTGCGGTGAAAACTGTGGTCTATTTTGTGTTGTGACACAGGAAAAGCAGGAATTCGTGTATGGTTGGAAGCCACGGCCTGTTGCCGGAGCAGGGGGAAGATGGTATAATCAGAAAAACAGGGAAACTCCCCTGTTATCCGGAGCATGGAGACGCTGAAGAAATAACAGGGCGCATAGTCCGTGCAGTAAAGATACAACGCAGGAGGAAGCCATATGAAAGCATATCAGTTGAAAATTCAAATAAAAGATTCACATCCGCCGATCTGGCGGAGATGCATTGTGCCTGCAAATCTGAGTTTTTCCCAGTTAAGTGTAATACTGAATATAGTCATGGGATGGTCAGGCTATCATTTATCCAGTTTTGAATTTTATCATATGGGAATATTGTTCGAAGAAGAACCAGAGAATGACTGGTACGGCGAATGTGAAGTGTTTGACGCGGCGGAATATATGATCGACTGTATGCTGGATTCCCAGGAATGGTTTACTTATCTGTATGATTTTGGGGATAACTGGGAGCATCGGGTCACGGTGGAAAAAGTACTTATGGATTATGGGGAAAATTATCCGCAGGTAGTGAAATATAGAGGTCAGACACCTTATGAGGACTGCGGCGGGATCAGCGGATATTATGAGATTATGTATATTCTGGAGCACCCGGAGCATCCAGAGTATGAACATATGAAAGCGTGGACAGACCAGCATTTTACGCTCAGGTATGATATGGATGAAGTGAACCGTAAGCTTGCGTCTCTGTATCTCAGTGATAAAAAGAGCAATCCCATGACGCAAAACCAGATATATGAAGAAATCGATCAGGGAAAACCTCTGAAACAGATCCAGGGGCAGAGCCGGCTGGAGGAGCTGGATGCAGAGGAAGACTTCTGGGATCAGGAGAATGAACTGGATTTCCTGCGGGAAATGAAGCGTCTGAAAAAAGAACTGGAAGAAAATATGGATGCTATGATTTCCCGGGAAATC
>UQMI01000062.1 GCA_900542045.1 uncultured Blautia sp. | reverse complement strand
CCTACTGTGAAACCCACGAGCAGGCCGACTGTGAAGCCCACGGCCCGGCCAACTGTCAAGCCCACAGTAGAGTCCACAGCCCGGCCCACTGCAAAATCGACCGTGAAGCCCACATCCAGTCCGGCAGAAAAGTCTGCTGCCTCATCCACTGCCAAGTCTGCGGCAGAATCATTGGATGGATCTGCTGCACAGACGTCAGAAGAGAGTTCTGCAGGGAGTTCTGCAGCTTCGATGCAGGAAGAAAGTGGAGAGACAGCTTCGACACTTACAGAAAAGCCTGGAGAAGAAGGGGAGAAGAATTCGGTTCGGGCATCATTGAAAGAAAAAAACGCGGATGCAGGAGCGGAGAATACAGGAGGGGCAGCCGGAGAATCTACAGACGGAGCAGCCGGAGGATCTGTGGATGTGGAGGATACAGTGGAAAGCTCTGCTTTTATTCACAGCAGAGAGTTGGTGCAGCCGGAAAATTTTCTGCCAAAAATACGGGTAACGGGTGGCGCGGCTTTGTTTGTTCTGTCTTTTCAGGTCAATGGGGAAGAAGTACTCTGGCGATGGGAGGGGGATTTGCTGGTTCCGGAAAGCGGCGGGCTGACGGTGGGGATGAATCAGATCTGTCTGTTGCTTTTGGAGGAGACAGGAAAGCTTTGGGCCATGGAGGACTGGGAGTTTTTTGTCTTAAGACCGGCTTTGTGAAGAAGCAGTGGAATTTAAAATTTCATTTTAGGTCTTTGTGAAGAATTTGTGAGTTCCTTGCGGCAGGATATCCGGTGTGTTATAATTTCCTTTAACAAATTTTATTGCATCGGAGGAGACTATGTATCAGGCTATTTTATTTGATTTGGACGGCACACTGACAGCTTCCGGAGAAGGGATCACAAAATGCGTACAGTATGCCATGAGTAAGTTTGGAATGTATGAGCCGGATCTGAGAAAACTGGAAGTCTTTGTGGGACCTCCGCTTCTGGATCAGTTTATGAAATACTGTGGATTTACGGAAGAGCAGGCCAGGCAGGCTGTGGTCTATTACCGGGAACGCTACACGACTACCGGTATTTTTGAAAATGCGCCCTATGCCGGGATTCCGGAGCTGTTAAGAGAATTGCGGGAGCATGGGTATCTGCTGGCAGTAGCTTCTTCCAAGCCCACGCACTTTGTGAGACAGGTATTAGAATATTTTGGGCTGCTGAATTCCTTCGATACGATCGTGGGAACAGAGCTTGACGGAAGTGTGCTGAGCAAAGCGGATGTCATTGAAGAAGCCATCCGGCGGCTTGGACTGGAGGAACAGAGACAGGATGTGGTTATGGTAGGCGATCGGGAGTATGACGTCTACGGTGCCAGAGAGCGGGGAATTGACTGTGTGGCAGTTATGTATGGCTATGGATCCCTGGAAGAGCTGACAAAAGCCAATCCCTGCTATTTTGCGGATAATGTGGAGCAGCTGCGGGATTTTTTTTGGCCAGCTCCCTGAGGGAGCATTCCACACCGCGAAAAATTTTTCGTATTGTGTATCCGGTGGGGATTCATTTTGTGATCACGCAGCTGGCGGCACTGCTGATCATGGGAATCTATCTGATGCTGGGAAGCAGAGATTCCATTGGGTCTACGCTGCTGATTACGGGGCTGGCATCGCTGTTTATTATTCCTCTGGGAGTTTATCTGATGCGGCAGGATGATTGGAAACGTATGTATTTCGGAAATATCTGGAAGATCACAGTTCTGGATGCGGGAATTGCTTTTGGTCTGGGAATGTGTTACGGACAGATCGGAAATACAGTGATCGGGCTGCTGAACCTTTTCGATTTGTTCGGCAGTTATAATCAGATGATGGGACAGATCCTTACCGGAGAGAATTTCTTTTCCATGCTTTTGTGGATCGGCATTGCAGCTCCGGCGGCGGAAGAGCTTCTGTTCCGGGGACTGATTTACCGCAGACTGAAGGATTATGTGAATCCCTGGGCGGCAATGCTTATTTCTTCTTTGATGTTCGGAATTTATCATGGAAATATGATACAGTTCCTTTATGCCACATTTATGGGAATTATCTTCGTACTGCTCCTGGAGCGGACCAGGAGTATGTGGGGCTGTATACTGGCCCATATGGGCGCCAATATCTGGTCGGTAGTCCTGACCTGTTATGGAGAAACTTTGTCAGGCATTGGAAATGGATTCCTGGTCAGTTTTCTGGTTTTGCTGCTGGTTGTGGGCGGGATTTTTGGAATCCTATATTTCAAAAACAGAACGCCGGGACGGTATAGCTCATGAAACGGATTTATACAGCCACTGGGCTTCTGATCTTTGACGGATTGCTTCTGGGGATCACAAGGCTGGTACCCGGGGCTGCAGATTTTTACCGACAGTGGGTGTATCCGGTATTTTTGAATACGATTGGAAGGCTGGCCGGATTATTTCCCTGGTCTATGGCAGAGCTGATTATCTATACGTTGATACTGATCTGTATTTTCTGGACAGGAAGGGGAATCCGGCGATGGGTTGGAAAATATCCGAACTGTCTGGAATACTGGAAAAACGGCATAAAAAATTTCATCCTGGCCGCAGCGGTATTTCTGACTTTGTTTTCTCTGACGGAAGGTCCCAATTATTACCAGAGTTCTTTCGCGGAGCAGACGGGAATGACAGAAGAGGAATATTCCACGGAAGAACTGGTACAGGTCTACCAGATTCTGACAGAACGGGTGAATGCATTGGCTGATAAGGTCAGACGGGATGAAAATGGACTTATGACGGTAGAAAAAGACGCTGAAAGCCAGGCTGTGGCTGCCATGGAAAAACTGGGTGAGACGTATCCGCAGCTGGCTGGCTATTATCCCTGTCCGAAGCAGGTATTGTTTTCAAAATTCATGTCTTTAATGGATATTACAGGAATTTATACACCATTTACGGTGGAAGCCAATTACAATAGAGATATGGTGGACTACAACAAACCGTTTACCATGTGTCATGAGCTGAGTCATCTGAAAGGGTTTATGCAGGAGGATGAAGCAAATTTTATTGCTTTTCTGGCCTGTGAACAGGCCGACAGTGTGGAGTTCCAGTACAGCGGCGCATTGCTGGGTCTGATCTACTGTGGAAATGAGCTGTATGCAAGAGACCAGGCGCTTTATCGGTCCATGGCAGAGCAGGTCAGTGGGCAGGCACGGGCGGATCTGCAGGCGAATAATTATTACTGGGATACCTATGAAGGATTTGTTGCACAGTTTTCCCAGAAGATCAATGACGTCTATCTGCGGGTAAATCAGCAGGACGAAGGAATTACCAGCTATAGCCGGGTCGTAGATCTGATCGTGCAGCATCTGTTATAAGAAATCTGTTATGAGAAGAGAACAGATATGAGATGAGAGCGGAAAGTACATAGCCAACAGGCAAAGGGGCATCATGGTTCCAGTGGATCATGATGCCCCTTGATCATTCTGAAGGCAAGTGGCTCTGCAGATGGTGAGCTGCAAAGCAGTGCCGCGGACAGGGATGGATCAGGAAATGCCTTTTCAGCGGATCTGAATATCGCCGCTTTCGCAGGAAATGGAGATCTGTCCGCTGCCGGTGCCCTGGGATGTGTATACCGCACTGCCGGAAGAATCGGATACGCTCTGTTCCGGCAGAGAAATTTCTCCGTATTCGGTGACCAGATCACAGGAATAGGAGGAAAGGGGCGCTTCCAGCTGCAGGGATACATCTCCGTATTCATTTTTGACGGAGAGATTTTCTGTATCAGAGAGAGCGGCGGTCAGGTCTCCGGAGGCGAGGGAAATCTCACCCTGCCCGATGCTGCCTTCCTGGATCTGTATATTTCCATAGGAATTTTCCAGTGTCAGCTGATCGAAAGAAAGACGGTCAGCCCGGAAATTGCCGGAATCCAGAGACAGGATGCCGTCTGTGCCGGTGATGGCATCACAGGAGAGATTGCCGTATTCGGCCCGGAAATCACAGGTGCCGGTCTCCAGAGTACCCAGATCCATGTCACCGTAGCTGCAGAGTACAGACACACTGTCGGCGCAGTGGAGGGAAGAGATGGACAGATCTCCGTAATCCAGGGAAACAGATGCAGTCTGGCAGGAAAGCTCTTCCAGAGAAGCGTCTCCGTAATCACTGGAAATCTGCAGTGTGTCCAGAAGGGCTTCCCGGGGAACGTACAGATTTACATAGTAAGGCTCCTCGTCTGTACTCTGGAAGGAATCCAGAGAGAAAAAAGAAAAATGAAACGGATTGCCGCTGGCTTCTCCTTCCTGGAAAGACAGGGTATTGTCAGATACTCCCCAGGCCGGCGCCGGGCGGGAGCCGGTCAGACGGTATTCCAGATAATATCCGTCGGAGGGAATGATTGAAAGATCCGCGTAGGCCAGATTTATTTCGATATTTTGTAAGTCATCCAGTTCTGTTTTTTCCAATACATGGGCAGAGGCAGCATCCTTCTGGTGTACAGAGGCAGCAGAGTGGATACCCTGCTCATCTATGACAAATCCGGGCCGGCCACCCATCAGGAATCCGCAGACCAGCAGAAGACCGCCCAGAACCATGCAGCCCACACCGGCCATTAAAACGGTTTTACTTTTCTTCATGTAAGGTTCCTCCCTTCTTTACCAGCTTTTTGAAAAGCCGGATCAAAATCAGGATCAGCTTCCGGCAGATCCAGACTGCGGCATAAGCAATCACAATGCTGAGACCAATGCCCAACAGGCCGGCGCCCAGAGTGGTTATGCCATTGACCGGTGACTGGAAGGAAATCCAGATGCCGGCCAGGATCGCGACGACAGATATGCCGGCCGCGCACAGGACCACAATGGCAGCGGAGAGGAGTACGCTGAAGATGGCAGCCAGCAGAGCAAAAAGCACGGCGCACACTGCGATTGCCACAGGCACTGCAATGGGAGAAGCAAAGATGGCCAGGATCACGATCCAGACGGTGGAAATGCCCCGGCGGAAGCCTTTTTTCCCGGAATCCAGCTGCCGATAGGCCAGATCGCGGATAATGGCATCGGCGGCGTCCTCCGGAGAGCCCAGATCTGTGATGGCCTGCTGTTCATTTTCCGGGCCGGCTTCTTCAAAATATTCCGTAAAATATTCCATGGCAATTTCATAGTCCTCTCTGGGCAGCCGCTTCAGTTTGCCGGACAGTCGCTTGAGGTAATCATTTCTCGTCATGGCTAAATTCCCCCTTTAAGATAGAATCAATATTGTCTGTGAATTCCTGCCACTGATGGCAGAGGAATTCGTAATGGGCCTGACCAGCAGGCGTAATGCTGTAATATTTTCGATTGCGTCCCTGATACTGCTGATCATAGGTGAGAACATAGCCGTTCTCCTGGAGTCTGCGCAGGACCGGGTACAGTGTGGAATCCTTTGTGTTGGATGCCTGCTTGAGGATCTGACTGATCTGATATCCATAGGTATCTCCCCGGGAGATCACGGACAGGACCAGCAGATCAAATAAAGGTGCATTTAAGGTGTAGATCATGTCATTCCTTCTTTCCTGAACAAATTGCTGTATGGGATGTCTGCCAGTCTGTTTTCAGATTCTGGCATCATATATTATTTCCATACATATATATTAGTTTCGTATATTATATATTGTATAATATAGTTTGTCAACATATATATTGCGAAAAAATGTAAATTTTCATTTTAGTGTGGACTGCAGGCCCAAAAGAGGTTCTGGATATTATTTGGAAGTTTGTCAGAGAGTGGAACAGGAGGAGTTTAAAATGGATAAAAATAGTTTAATTTAATAGTTCCTTTTTCAGAGGAAATATATTATAATGATAGAGAAGATAAAAGATCAGGATCCGCCCGGGCCTGCCGGGAGGCAAACGGCTGACTCTGGGATCCGCGAAAATATGACTGGGGAGTGCGAAACAACTCCTCTGCTATCTTCGCAGGCAGAAATCCTGTGAGGCAGAATTCTTTTTGCATCATATTTACCATATCGAAAGGAGGTGCCCGGTGAAAGATTATTATCAGATCCTGGGCGTAAAACGGAACGCTACCCTGAGCGAAATAAAAAAGGCTTATCGGGAACTGGCGAAGAAATATCATCCGGACGCCATGGGCGATCAGGAAGATCTGAAGAGAAAATTTCAGGAGATCACAGAAGCCTACCAGGTGCTGTCCAATGAGGAATCCCGAAAGAAATACCATGCCTGGGGACATGCCGCCTATACAGAGCAGGCCAGACGTTCAGCGTCCAGTGGAGAGGAAAATACGGAAGACGGCCATTGCGGAGCCTGCCAGAACCGGAATCCGCGTCCAAAAGAAGAGGGTCCGCCGCCCTACAGTATCCGTACGGCAGTACACATGAGTTTTCAGGAAGTGATCACCGGGGCCAGAAAGACTGCCGAGATCATTCTGAAAGAGCCCTGTACGCACTGCAGCGGGGAGCGTGTGTCTCTGGAGGACCGCAGCAGAAAATGTCCGTTCTGCCATGGAAAAGGTTATGTGGAGAAAAAACGGCAGGTGCAGGTAAATATTCCGGCCAGAACTTATGACGGCTGTTTTTATCATCTTGAGGACGTGCTTTGTCCGGAAGAAGAGCCGGTAATGCAGAAAAATATCGTGGTGGTGGTTCTGGTGGATGACCAGGCAGGCTATATACGGCAGGATTATCATCTGTATGCTACGAAAATGGTGGGGTATCCGGAGATGGTACTGGGCGGGGAAATTGAGATCCCGACTATTGAAGGGACGGAGAAATATATCATAGGACCGGGAACGCTGAACGGGACCCGGATCCGTCTGGCAGGACGAGGATTGTGGATGCCTCCGAAAGTAGGCAACAGGGGGGATCTGTATGTGACGCTTCAGGTGGAAATCCCACGCGAACTGACAGATGTACAGAGAGAAGCGCTGCAGGCGTTTCGGAAGACGCTGCAGACAGCAGAATAAAGAGACTGTTCTGGAAATCAGAAGAAAATGCAAAAAGGGATTGACAGAACAGTCTTTTCTGCAGTACAATAATACCACACCCCGGTGGGGTGTTATAAACAAAGGAGAGAACAGGAGGGTGCGGGATGAAAGCAGACAACGCCAGGATCAACCGGATGCTGAAGACAGCCCGGGGACAGATAGACGGGATTTTGAAGATGGTGGAGGAAGACCGCTATTGTATCGATATTTCACAGCAGTTAATGGCCACCGAAGCCATCCTGAACAGAGTAAATAAAGAGATACTGACGGCGCATCTGAAATGCTGTGTGGCGGAAGCGCAGACACAGGAGGAGAAAGAACAGAAGATTGATGAACTGGTATCCATGCTGGGCAAAATATTAAAGTGATGCCAGGTTCAAAATTCCGGCTCTCTGCTTCTGGATCAGTGAGCGAAGTCCAGGATGCCGGAGGAGATTTGCGTTTGTACAGGAATGACAGAACAGTATGGAAAGGATGATGGAGCATGAAGCAGAAATTTGATGTGACAGGAATGACCTGTTCGGCCTGCTCTTCCCGGGTGGAGAAATGTGTCTCCAAACTTGCGGGAGCAGAACAGGTTTCTGTCAACCTTCTGACCAACAGTATGCAGGTGGTTTATGATGACAGTCAGCTCAGTGACAGACAGATCATAGATGCGGTGACGAAGGCGGGGTACGGCGCCAGCGTTCACCAGGAGCAGAGGAGCGCGCCGGCTGCAGGAGCAGCGGCGGCAGCGGTGCCCCGGGAGAATCCGGTGGAGCAGCAGATGAAGGAAATGAAGTTCCGGCTGATTATTTCTTTTGTGTTTCTGATCCCGCTGATGTATGTGTCCATGGGACATATGATCGGACTTCCTCTTCCGGGATTTCTTACGGGACTGGAGAATGCGGTAGGATTTGCCCTGACACAGTTTTTGCTGTGTCTTCCGGTGGCGTATGTGAACCGCAAATACTATATCAAGGGATTTTCCACTCTGGCTCATGGTGCGCCCAATATGGACAGCCTGATTGCCATTGGATCCACGGCATCCCTTGCCTATGGCATTTTTGCCATTTACCGTATGGGTTACGGGCTGGGCGTGCAGGATATGGAACTGGTACAGCGGTACCATATGGACCTGTATTTTGAATCGGCGGTAATGATCCTTGCGCTGATCAACGTGGGAAAATATCTGGAAGCCAGGTCCAAGGGAAAAACCAGCGAAGCCATCACCAAGCTGATGGATCTGGCTCCGAAGACGGCCGTTGTGGAACGGGACGGCGTGGAGACAGAGATCCCGGTTGAACAGGTGCAGACAGGAGATATCCTGGTGGTACGTCCCGGGCAGAGCATTCCGGTGGATGGTTTTATTACAGAAGGGACCACCAGTATCGACGAGGCAGCTATCACAGGAGAGAGTATTCCCGTGGAGAAGCATCCTTCGGATACTGTGATCGCCGCAACGATCAATAAGACGGGATTTATCAAGTTTAAGGCCACCCGGGTGGGTAATGACACCACATTTTCCCAGATCATCCGTCTGGTGGAAGAAGCCAGCTCCAGCAAAGCACCTATTGCAAAGATTGCAGACAAGATCGCGGGCGTATTTGTGCCGACAGTAATCGGGATTGCCCTGGTGACGGCGGCGGTATGGCTGATTTCAGGGGCAACCTTTGAATTTGCCCTTTCCTGCGCCATCAGCGTGCTGGTGATCTCCTGCCCATGTGCACTGGGACTTGCCACACCGGTGGCAATCATGGTGGGAACCGGTAAGGGCGCCGAGAACGGCATTCTGATCAAATCCGGCGAGGCGCTGGAGACGGCCCATAATCTGAAGAGTGTTGTGATGGATAAAACTGGGACCATTACCCAGGGTAAACCGGTGGTGACCAATGTGGAAACCATCTGGACAGATGAGAAGAAGCTTCTGCAGGTTGCAGCAGGACTGGAGTCCAGAAGTGAACATCCGCTGGCGGAAGCCATTCTGGAATATGCCCAGGGACAGAAGGTGCAGCCGGCAAAAGTGGAACAGTTCCGGGCAATTCCCGGCAGAGGCGTCCAGGGAAAAATAGACGGAGTTCAGTATTATGCAGGCAATCAGCGTCTGATGGAAGAAAAGAAAATAGACACCTCCAGTGTGGAAAGCAGGCTGGGCGAGCTGGCCGATGAGGGAAAAACTCCCATGCTTTTTGCAGATGAAAAGCAGGTGCTGGGAATTATTTCTGTGGCGGATGTGGTGAAGCCCACCAGCCGGGAGGCAGTGCGGCAGTTCAAGGAACTGGGAATTGAAGTAGTCATGCTCACCGGTGACAACCGGCGCACGGCGGAGGCCATTCGCCGTCAGCTGGATATTGATACGGTGATCGCGGAAGTACTTCCCCAGGACAAGGAAAGAGAGATCGCACGGTTTCAGGAAGAAGGCAGGTGTGTGGCCATGATCGGCGACGGAGTCAACGACGCGCCGGCACTGGCCCGGGCTGATGTGGGAATGGCCATTGGAGCCGGTACAGACGTGGCTATTGAAAGTGCCGATGTGGTGCTGATGAAGAACGATCTGCTGGATGCAGTGACAGCTGTCCGGCTGAGCAAGGCGGTGATCCGCAATATCAAACAGAATCTGTTCTGGGCATTTTTCTATAATTGCCTTTGCATTCCTGTGGCAGCGGGTGTATTCTATCCATTGACAGGACTGAAATTAAGTCCCATGATCGGAGCGGCGGCCATGAGTTTCAGCAGTATCTTTGTGGTGAGCAATGCCCTGCGGCTGAAACGTTTCAAAACCAGCAGCACAGGCGGCGGAGAGCCGGCAGAACAGACAGGGGCTGAAGTACAGATCCGTACCGGCAGCCGGGAAGCAGATCAGGTCAGCAATGATAATACTAATAAAGAAAGGGAGAATGAAGCTATGATTACAATGAAAATTAATGGAATGATGTGTGCACACTGCAAGGCAGCTGTGGAGAAAGCTCTTGGCGGCGTGGCCGGAGTGGAGAAAGCAGAAGTAAATCTGGAAGAAAAAGCTGCTTATGTGACCGGTGAAGGTGTTTCCAAAGATGCCCTGAAAGATGCAGTTACAGAAGCCGGATATGAAGTAGTGAGTGTGGAATAATAAATACTGCAGAAAAGAAAAATCGTATCAGAATGCTTTCGATAAAAGAAAGCAGATGGGAAGCGGGATGACGTATTGTACGGCATCCCGTTTCTGCATGTATAGACCAGCTGCCGGATTCTGAATGGTCCCGGCTTCCACATGCTGTATGTGAAAGAAACAGCGGCCGTGTACCGTTTGGCACCTGGATCCTTAAAGAGAAGACAGAACAGCCTGTTCCGCCGAAAGTCCCGGAAAATCAGGATATGGTCTTGACACAGTCAGACAGAACAGGTACAATAAGTGTACTAAGACAATTAGTACACTTATTACAGAAAAATAAAAGCGGCTGTACAGAAGTGCAGTTCAGAAATCGGAGAAAGGAGAGAGCCATGATTATACTGGACTATCAGGACAGGCGGCCAATTTATGAGCAGATCGTGGAGAAATTCCAGATACTGATCGTACAGGGTGTGCTGGAAGCGGACAGTCAGATGCCTTCTGTACGGAAGCTGGCCATGGAGCTGTCGATTAATCCGAATACGATTCAGCGGGCATACACAGAGCTTGAAAAACAGGGATTTATTTATCCGGTAAAGGGAAAAGGAAATTTCGTCTCGCCGAATCCCGAAATTGTGGAAAAGAAGCGGCAGGTGTATCTGGAAGGGCTGCGCAAGGTGATCGCACAGGGAAGGAACCTTGGGATACCCAAGGATGTGCTTTTGGAGCAGGCCCGGAAATTTTATGAGGAGGGGCAGTTATGATACAGACAAACGAAATTTGTAAATCATTCGGTAAGGTTCAGGCTGTCAACAAGGTATCGCTGGAGATCCGGGACGGGGAAGTGTTTGGCCTGGTGGGGACCAACGGTGCAGGCAAGAGCACACTTCTGCGGATGCTCTGCGGAATTCTGAAGCCGGATTCAGGGAGCATACGGATTCAGGATCAGCCGGTCTATGAGAACGTGGATATCAAGAGGAGTATTTTCTATATTTCGGATGAGATGTATTTTTTCGCCAATTCCACACCGAAAGAAATGGAACACTATTATCGGATGTTTTATCCGAATTACAAGTCCAGATGGTTTTTTGAGATGCTTGGAAAATTCGGGCTGGAAAAGGAACGGAAGATCAATACATTTTCCAAGGGCATGAAGAAGCAGCTGAGCTTTCTTCTGGGGCTGGCTTCCAGAGCAGAATACCTGCTGTGCGATGAGACCTTTGACGGACTGGATCCGGTGATGCGCCAGACAGTGAAAAGTCTGTTTGCCGAGGAGATGCTTGACCGGAAATTTACACCAGTTATTGCGTCCCACAATCTTCGGGAACTGGAGGATGTATGCGATCATGTGGGACTGCTGCACCGGGGAGGTGTGCTGTTGTCCAGAGATCTGGAAGATATGAAATTTCATATTCATAAAGTCCAGTGTGTATTTTCAGACAAAGCAAAAGAGGACCGGATATTGAAGGAATTGCAGGTCCTGCGCTGTGACAGACAGGGTTCTCTTATGATGATCACGGTCAGGGGTACCAGAACAGAAATTCTGGAGCGGATCAAGAGACAGGATCCGTTGTTCTGTGAGATTATTCCCCTGACGCTGGAAGAAATATTTATCAGTGAAACGGAGGTGGCAGGATATGAAATCAAAAATCTTATCTGCTAGTCTGATATGGGAAAACATGAAAAAACAGATCTGGTTATTTGTTTTGATCTTTCTGGCCTTTGCCTTTGTCTATCCGCTGGAATTGTTTCATTCCTTTGATCAGTGGAAGCATTATATGGATCTGACATCGGCGGAGATCATGGAAAGGCTGCTCCTCTATATACAGTACAGTCTGGGGAACAGCGGACTGGCGATTCTGACAGGGGCTGCACTGGCCAACGGGATCTTTGGATTTTCCTGGCTGCATTCCAGACAGAAAACCGATTTCTACCACAGCCTTCCTCTGAGAAGAGAATCTCTGTTCTGTAACCAGACAGTGATCGGCATTCTGTTTTATCTGGTGCCGGAAATTGCGGCGGCACTTCTGGGACTTTGCATCTGCGCTTCCCAGGGCTATTTTACGCTGGAAATCGCAGGCACCATGGCAGGTATGGTGGCTCTGCATCTGCTGGTGTATCTGCTGATCTATCTGCTGGTTGTTCTGGCTATGCTGCTGACTGGCAATCTTCTGGTGGGAATTCTGGGCGCGGCAGGATTTCTGGTGTATTTTCCGGGAATCACATATCTGCTGGAAGGATATAAAGAAACTTTTTTTGTTACCCACGTGGGGAGTATGGACGGCGGGCTGTCCATTTTAAATATGCCGCTGGTGCGGTATGGGTCTCCACTGGGATGGTACGAGAAGATTATGCGGGATCTGAATGCGGGAGAAGCGGCTTCGGCTGCGGAAATCATCGGCGCAGTGATCGTGTGTGTGGTCCTGTACCTGCTTTCAATCTGGATCTATAAGAAGAGATCTTCTGAAAGCACTGGAAAAGCCATGGTGTTTACCGGTTTTGGTAAGGTTGTAAAATTTCTGGTGGAAATACCGGCTTCTCTGCTGGTGGGGCTTCTGGCTTACCAGATGGCTCCTGTCGGCGGGGGAGGACTGGTCTGGTTTATCTGCGGACTGGTAATCGGTCTGGTGCTGAGCCACAGTGTGATGGAAATCATCTATCAGCAGGATTTCAGGAAGTTCTTCCGGCACCGTCTGGAACTGGGAATCGAGGCAGTTCTGACGGCAGGGATCGTCCTTGTCTTTGCTCTGGATATAACCGGATATGATTCTTATCTGCCGTCTCAGGATGAGCTTGCCTATGTATCTCTGAACCAGAACAGTCTGACGTCGGAGAATCAGGTGATATTGAGCAGAGATGAAAAAAATGATACACTGAATATACAGTATTTATATGATCTGCCGGACGGAGGCATGGAGCTTCAGCCGGATGAGCAGATCTATGATCTGCTGCAGCAGTTCCAGGCCAATCGGGAGAAGTTCCAGTGGAAGGAACAGCAGATTGATGAAGAACAGGATATCCAGTATATCGAAGTAATGTATAAACTGAAGAATGGCAAGAGTGTTTACCGTAATTACAGAGTGGCAATGGATCAGGAACTGCAGGAGGATATGAATGCCCTCTGGAACCGTGTGGACTTCCGGGACGGCATGTATCTGGACTGGGAGAACAAGAAAGACTATCTCCTGAGTGTGCAGTGGGAGAGCGTAGATGATCTCCAGGAGATGTCCTCCGTAGGCGAGCAGGGCGGACAGGAGTTCATGGATGCACTGAAGAAGGACATTGAAAATGCGGATATGAATACGTATATGGAATATCCTGTGGGAAAAATATATTTTAACTATGGAGATACAAAGGGAGAATCAAAGAATCCTCCGGTGGCGGCCACAGACGTCTATCTGATCTATCCGGGATTTTCCAATGTACTGGCACTGCTGGAAGAAAAAGATGCCCGGGTGGTGACCAGTCTGGCCGATGAAAATATAGAATCTGTTGCTGTGCATAAGTACGGCAGGGACAGCGAAGGCCTGTATGAAGAGAGCAGGACAGAGTATACTTCAAAGGAAGATATTGAAAATCTGCTTCCATATCTGGTCTACAACAATTACTGGAGCTTCCAGCTGCCGGAGAAAGATACGGATTATGATGTTGAAGTAACCAGAAGGAACAGCGAAGGAACTGTCATCACTTCTTATTTTACATTTGAAAAAGGAAATGTACCGGAAGAATTCCAATAAGTAAGAAGAAATCTGGCTGATAAGATCAATTTTCTGCTTGCATGGCCATATTTCCTGTGGTATAATCTACAGGTCGCAAAAATATACACGTATGAGGATTTGCGGGAACGGTGCCTGTATGAACGTCGGCAGGTTTCCCGGAAAGATGACTGATACGGAAGAAAACAACCAGAAGGAGATTAAAAAATGGGCGTTATTTCAATGAAACAACTTTTAGAAGCAGGTGTTCATTTTGGACATCAGACAAGAAGATGGAACCCTAAGATGGCTCCATACATCTACACCGAGAGAAATGGTATCTACATCATTGACCTGCAGCAGTCTGTAGGAATGGTTGACGATGCTTACAATGCCATTGCAGATATCGTGGCAAACGGTGGAAGCATTCTGTTCGTAGGAACCAAGAAGCAGGCACAGGATGCCATCAAGACAGAGGCAGAGCGCTGCGGAATGTTCTATGTAAATGAAAGATGGCTGGGCGGTATGCTGACAAACTTCAAGACCATCCGGAGCAGAGTGGAAAGATTAAAAGAAATCGAGACAATGGAAGCAGACGGAACTTTTGATGTGTTGCCGAAGAAAGAAGTTATCGCTCTGAGAAAAGAGATGGCTAAACTTCAGAAGAACCTGGGCGGTATCAAAGAAATGAAGAAGATTCCGGATGCAATCTTCATCGTAGATCCCAAGAAAGAGAGAATCTGTGTACAGGAAGCTCATACTCTGGGAATTCCGCTGATTGGTATTTGTGATACAAACTGTGATCCGGAAGAGCTGGATTATGTGATCCCCGGAAACGACGATGCAATCCGTGCCGTAAAACTGATTGTGTCCAAGATGGCAGATGCTGTTATCGAAGCAAATCAGGGCGCAGCAGAAGAAGCTGCAGAGCCGGAAGTAGCAGAAGAAGAGTTCGCAGAGGAAGCGGTTTCTGAAGAAGCATAAGAAACCCAGGCGGACAGAGACGAATACCACAAATTGGAGGAAATGAAAAATGGCTATTACAGCAGCAATGGTAAAAGAGTTAAGAGAAATGACCGGCGCAGGTATGATGGACTGCAAGAAAGCTCTTACAGCCACAGAAGGCGATATGGACAAGGCAATTGAGTTCTTAAGAGAAAAAGGTCTTGCTACAGCACAGAAGAAAGCAAGCCGTATTGCAGCAGAAGGTCTGTGCAGAACTCTGGTAGCAGAAGACAGCAAGAAAGCAGTTGTTGTTGAAGTAAATGCAGAGACAGACTTTGTTGCCAAGAATGAGAAATTCCAGGGATATGTTGAGCAGGTGGCTGAACAGGCACTGGAAACAAGCGCAGCAGATATCGAAGCTTTCCTGGCTGAGCCATGGAAATTCGATACCACCAAGACTGTAAAGGAAGCTCTGGCTGGCCAGATCGCAGTGATCGGTGAGAACATGAACATCAGAAGATTCCAGCAGGTAACAGAAGAGAACGGTTTTATCGCTTCCTATACACATATGGGCGGCAAGATCGGCGTTCTGGTAGATGTGGAGACAGATGTGATCAACGATGACGTAAGAGAGATGGCAAAGAACGTAGCTATGCAGTGTGCAGCTCTGAAGCCTCAGTATACAACCCGCGATGAGATCAGCGAGGAGTATATCGCTCATGAGAAAGAGATCCTGATGGCTCAGATCATGAACGATCCGAAGGAATCTCAGAAGCCTGAGAAAGTAATCCAGGGAATGATCAACGGACGTATCAACAAAGAAATGAAAGAGATCTGCCTGGTTGATCAGGTATATGTAAAAGCAGAAGACGGAAAGCAGTCTGTTGGCAAATACGTAGAGGAAGTTGCAAAAGCAAACGGCGCAAACATCAAGATCAAAGGCTTCGTTCGTTTCGAGACCGGCGAAGGAATTGAGAAAAAAGAAGAAGACTTTGCAGCTGAAGTTGCAAAACAGATGGGAATGTAATTTCCTAAAACCAAAGGTGCGTAAAGCCCTTGAAAATCCCGTAAAACGGGCGTTTTCAAGGGCTTTTTTACGTTCTGGAGCGAATCCGTAAAGTATCATAAACTATCGTATTTTACGGGCGAATTTGGGGGATTTTTGGGGGAAGAGTTGGGGGAAGGCTATCCCCCAAATGCCATGTGAAACTTCGCCTCTTTCTTCTGAAATGAACAGGAGAAGTTTGCGTGCCATTTCTTTTTGGGGGATAACGCTATCCCCCAAATTTGAACATGAGTGAGTGTATCTTCCCCCAAATTATCATAAGTTATCAGCAGAAGAAACAGGCAAACTCTGTTTATGAATAAGTGAATATGGATAGATTTTGCAAAAGGCCGTTTGTTCTTTATAGTAGAGAGCAGACGGCTTTTTTGCGTTCTATAAATATATGGCTTTTGTCAGATTTTAAGAAAGAGAGGAAAGGTCAATGAAGAATGATGACAACAAGATCAAAGAGGTAAGAAACACTGTAAATCTAATTTCCGGAGCTTATACACTTCCCTTGATCGAAAAACTGTTTCCCAATAGCCAGAAAATCTCGGATATGGACGATATTTATTTTGCCATAGCTGCGTTGGTTGATACCGGCAGAATCAGCGAGGCGTTTCATATGATAAGAGGCTTGTTTGGAATTGCCGGTATGGAATATCCGCAGGAGATTGCACAGTTGGAAAAATCGGAAGAACTGCAGGAATCTTTCGCATCAGAATTTATTTTTGATTTTTATGACGTGATTGAGGATAAGAGGTTAGAAACAGAAGAGGAGAAAATTCCCGTTTAGTAAGCGGGAATCATACATAGCCACAATTCTTTATAGCATAGAGATAATCTGTTTTTAGGAAGGTTTGATGAGAATATATTTCATAATTATGGAAGTGGTATATTGATTGATGAAAAAAGATACTTTATAATTATTTTAGGATAGAGATTAGAATATTCAACAGAATATTTTGTGTCCTAGTGTGACGGGGCCGGAAAATGAGGTATATTTAGTGATTTTTCGTGCTGTTTAGTCCAGATTTTGTGGACAGAACAGGACTAAACGGATTGGATGATACCAGGCGGACAAAATGATTTTGTGACTTTTTGAAGTATTGTGGGAAAAGTATTTCAAATCAGATCTTTGGTTATTTAGTAGTAGGAGGAGATGAATAATAAGTGCCAGGAATGACGAAACGAAAATATCAAGGTGAATTAATTAGATTCCAAAAATCTATAAATAGACCCTTAGGTATGGTGGCAGAGATTTTAAAGCCAGGTTATACTATAGATGATCTTAGAGAGGGATTTAAAAAATATTATCCCTATGAATGGCAAATAATATGTGAAAGATATAAACAATATTCGCAAAAAGATAATTTTTTAGTGTCTGTAGGGAAAAAAAGAAGATATAAACCTATGAAGCCCAATAAATATTTTGAGGAATTGCCAAAAGTGAAATATTTAATGAGCGTAGGATATAGGAAGAAGCATGCGGAAATCTATAATGAAGTAGTGCGTCAAGAAAAAGAAAAAAATTTGGAGAAAAAGAGACTTAATAAAATTCAAGTAAGAAATGAGAAGATTAATTTAAAAAAGCAAAATATGCAGATTGTAGAACCCTTATTTTTAGAAGCTTTGATTTCTGCTTATCATAAAAAGGGGAATACAATTGAGGATAAGTTAGAGATATTTAAAGAAATACAAAAATTTGATTGTGATAGAGCAACACAATTTTTTTATAAATTGAACGATAGCGAGCGAAATAATCAGATTCGGAATATGGCATTTCAGCATTTGCAGAACACTGGACATTACGTAAAATTGCGTAAAAACTTCAAAGGGAAGAAAAAAATATATATGACTGAAAACAGTAACTTTTATGTTACGCCTGCTGATTTAGCAAAAAGATTAGAATTGAAAACTTCGGTACAAAATAAAAAAAGGTATGATGTTTTTCTATCACATAGTAGTAAGGATGCAGAGCAAATACGAAATATAATGCATATTCTGAATAAAGAAGGTTTGGTGTGCTATTGCGATTGGACAAGTGATAATGATTTTTTGAAACGGTCTATGGTATCAGACTATACTAAAGAAGTCTTAAAAAAAAGAATGCTTCAATCGGAAAATTTAATATATATATGTAGCAAAAATTCAAGACAATCAAAATGGGTAAGGTTTGAATTAGATTATTATAAAAATTACGGGAAAGGTAAAATTTATGTGATTAATTTGGACGATCAAGATTTGAAAAAGAATGCTGAAAATTATAAAGAATTGTCGTATAATCAAAGCAATAGGAGCATAACGGTGGAGTGTCTTAAAAAAGATAAATGAGAAGTATTGGAGGATGAGAAAATGGAATCAGATAGAGTAAAACATCTTGAATTTTTACAAACAAATATTGCGCGCATGAACCAGTGCTCTTTTCAAATGAAAGGGTGGGCAATTGCAATTGTGTCTGCTCTACTTGCGGTATATGCTGCAACAATTAATGATTTGGGAGAAGGAAATAAAGCATTTTTAATAGTTGCAGTTTTTCCGACTATAATTTTTTGGTTTCTGGACTCATATTATCTTACACAGGAACGAAAATTTAGAGGAATATATAATGATGTTGCGGGCATTAATAAAGATAATCCACAATTAGTAGAGATATATGATATGCCATTGGGAAAATATAAAGGTGGTAAATATTCTTTCATTAGAGTGATGTTTTCAAAAACAATTTGGCCTTTGTATTTAGGAATAATGACTTGTTTATTGGTCGGAGCATATATTTTAAAATAATTTTTATGAAATGAGGGATAAGATGGCAAGAAGAGTTTTTATTTCATTTAGGTTTAGCGATGGCGAAGCCTATAAAAATCAGTTAACAGATTTATTTGACACTTCCACGGAAATTATTAATTGTTCTGAAGATGAAGATCGTTCTAAAATGTCTGAGGATACAATACAAAAATATTTATATTCAAAATTAAGAACAACAAGCGTAACGATTATTCTAATTACGCCTCAAGCTGTGAATCATAAGAAAGATAGTTATGGATACTATGATGATTGGATGTATGATGAGATACGTTATTCTTTAGAGGATAGAGAGAATAATAGATGTAACGGATTAGTTGCTGTTTATACAAAAGAAGCTATGCCACTTCTAATGACAACGACAATACATAAATGTAATATTTGCAATAGAGAGCAAACAGTGTCTAATATTTTAAACGTGGATAATTTATTTAGAAAAAATATGATGAATATAAAAAAGGAATATAAAACGAATCCTTGTGACGGAATATTTGATTCGGAAAAGGATTCATATTGTTCTCTTGTAGCATGGGAGGACTTTGTGAAGAATTATGGACATTACATAGATAACGCTGCTGAAAAAAGAGAGCATATTAATATGTTTGATTTAAAAAAACGTTTGCCCTGTATATAGTTTTGTTATTCGTGCAAAAATTTGTTGGTAGCCGATTGGTTTAAAGGAGAAAAACCAGTCGGCTTTTTTCATGCCCATTTTTATACATAGCCATTTCCCCACACAGGAAGATGG
>UQMI01000061.1 GCA_900542045.1 uncultured Blautia sp. | reverse complement strand
TAGCAAAAAGATGCTGCCGCATCTATGATTTTCTAATCATTGATGCGACAGCCCCGTTTTGCGGCAGGAAAGCAGAACGTTTCGTCCTGATCTTCCTATCACACAATAAAGCTTGGCGGAGGCGCAAGACGTCCGGTGGACATCTGCTTTGTGCATTTGTGCAGGAAACAGACACCGCCGGCAGCTGTGTGCAGGGTATCCGGCCTGCGGCATGTCTGTCATGCGTGGAGAAAATTCTGTATTACAGGATTGCCGGCGTCTTCCTTCTTGTAGGCAAAGCCGATCAGACGCGGCGGAAATTCCAGGGAGACCGGCACCTGGATCAGCTCCTGTTCAGTCAGTTCTTTTTCCACGAATTCCCGTATGACACAGGCTACGCCCAGGCCGATCCTGGCAAATTCGATCAGCAGATCCATAGAGGAAACCTCCAGGATATTGGCAAGTTCCACGCCATGCTCCAGAAAAACTCCGTTGACATACTGCCGGGTGATGTTTTTTTCATCCAGCATCATAAAAGTGGCAGTCTGAATGTAATTCCGGTTGCCGGTGCGCTGATGCAGATGTTCCAGATAGGACTGGGTGGAGACAAAGATATCCTGGATGCTCTGCAGCGGCTGAAAGCAAAAGGAATCATGGGCAGAAAATTCTCCCACCAGTCCGATGTCGATCTTGTTCTCATCCAGCAGTGCCAGGGTCTGGTACGTGGACTGGCAGTCGATGGAGATGCGGACATGCGGATAGGTCTGGATAAAACGCTGCAGATAGGGCAGCAGGATATACTTGCAGAGGGTGGTGCTGACGCCAATGCGAAGCTGGGAAATGCCCAGGGCGTGACGCTGGGCCAGGCAGATTTCGCCGGCCTGCAGCGCGAGAAAAGCTTCTTCTGTATATTTATACAGCAATTCGCCTTCTGTTGTGAGAGAGACGCCCCGGGAGCTGCGTTTAAACAGTGTGGTATTCAGATTTTTTTCCAGTCTGCGGATGGATTTGCTGATGGCCGGCTGACTGATATACAGTTCCCGTGCGGCCTGGGATATATTTCCTTTCTGGGCCACAATGTGAAAAATATGATAAAGAGAAAGATTTTGTTCCATACGTGCCTCCATACCCATAACTTCATGTTATGATAAATATGTTTTATATGTATTAGTATTATATCAATTCCTGTGCTATAATAGCAATCAGAAAATCAAAGAGGAGGAAACAATTATGGGAATGACAATGACCCAGAAAATACTGGCTGCCCATGCAGGTCTGGATAAAGTAGAAGCGGGACAGCTGATCGAAGCCGATCTGGATCTGGTATTGGGAAATGATATTACCTCTCCGGTGGCAATTCATGAAATGGATAAAATGACAGTAGATACCGTTTTTGATAAAGATAAAATTGCTCTGGTCATGGACCACTTTATTCCGAACAAGGATATCAAATCTGCAGAGCATTGCAAATGTGTACGGGAGTTTGCCTGTAAGCATGAGATAACCAATTATTTTGATGTGGGTGAAATGGGGATTGAGCATGCGCTGCTGCCGGAAAAAGGGCTGACGGTGGCCGGTGACGCCATCATCGGAGCCGATTCTCATACCTGTACCTACGGGGCTCTGGGAGCTTTTTCCACCGGTGTGGGAAGTACGGATATGGCAGCCGGCATGGCTACCGGCAAGGCCTGGTTCAAGGTACCTTCGGCCATTAAATTTAATCTGGTAGGCAAACCATCCAAATGGGTGAGCGGCAAGGATGTGATCCTGCATATCATCGGCAGGATCGGTGTGGACGGCGCTCTTTACAAATCCATGGAATTTACCGGAGAAGGCGTGAAAAATTTGTCCATGGACGATCGTTTTACCATTGCCAACATGGCGATTGAAGCCGGCGGAAAGAACGGAATCTTTCCGGTGGACGATCTGGCCATTGCCTATATGAAGGAGCATTCCAAGAGACCTTATAAAATCTATGAAGCGGATGAGGATGCCGTATACGATGCAGAATATACCATTGATCTGAGTGTGTTGGAGCCTACGGTGGCATTCCCTCATCTTCCGGAAAATACGAAAACTATTTCCGAGATCACAGAAGATGTGGTGATCGACCAGGCGGTGATCGGATCCTGTACCAATGGGCGGATCGATGATCTGCGTGTCGCAGCGAAGATCCTGGAAGGCCGCAAAGTGAAAAAGGGCGTGCGCTGTATTGTGATCCCGGCAACCCAGGCCATCTATCTGCAGGCTATGGAAGAAGGACTTCTGAAAATATTTATCGAAGCGGGAGCAGTGGTGAGCACACCTACCTGTGGTCCCTGTCTGGGCGGTTATATGGGAATCCTGGCGGCAGGAGAGAGATGTATTTCCACCACGAACCGCAATTTTGTGGGCCGTATGGGACACGTGGATTCAGAAGTATATCTGGCAAGTCCGGCAGTGGCGGCAGCCAGTGCCGTTACCGGAAAGATTTCCGCGCCGGATGCATTAGGATTATAGGAGGGACCAGCATGAAAGCACATGGTACAGTATTTAAATATGGAGACAATGTGGATACAGACGTGATCATTCCTGCCCGTTATCTGAACTCCTCAGATCCGGCAGAGCTTGCCACCCACTGTATGGAAGATATTGATAAGGAATTTGTGAATAAAGTAAAAAAAGGCGATATTATCGTGGCGGATAAGAATTTTGGATGCGGTTCCTCACGGGAGCATGCGCCGTTGGCAATCAAAGCAGCCGGAGTCAGCTGTGTCATCGCAGAGACTTTCGCCCGGATCTTTTACCGCAATGCCATTAACATTGGTCTGCCCATCATCGAATGTCCGGAGGCATCCAGAGGGATCGAAGCCGGAGATGAGGTAGAAGTGGACTTTGACAGCGGAGTGATTTATAACCGGACAAAAGGAACTCAGTTCCAGGGACAGGCATTCCCGCCTTTTATGCAGAAGATCATTGAGGCAGAGGGCTTGGTGAATTATATCAATCAGAAGGCGCGGGGATGATTGGCTCAGAGCAGTATGGAAAACAGAAACGTATCAGACGGACAGCCGGTAGGTCACTTTCTGACCTGCTGGCTGTTCATTTTTGAAATCTGCCTTTTTGTTTGCGGCTTCCAGGGAAAGTCAGAACGAAATGTTTTACTTTTCTGTCAAAAAAATAAGGCCGTATAACGGCCTTAATAAGTACGCAGATACTATTTATAGTCTCCTTCTGAAAACCAGACAAATATCTATGTCCTTTTGAATCTGAAAAATCGGGGCAACAGGATTTGAACCTGCGACCTCACGGCCCCCAGCCGTGCGCGCTACCAAGCTACGCCATACCCCGGTGAAAATTATTATAACAGATTCTCTGGAAAATGCAAACATTTTTTTGAATTTTTTTATGAATTGAATCATTTTCTGGGGATGTCCTGCAAAAATGCGGGATGCAGAAGGCAAATAATGATTACTCGGGTCAGTCCTTTCCATTCCGTTGGTATCCTTCTTCTTTCGTGATTATATCTGTAATTGCCGGGGCAAATTGATTGATCAGCGCAAGGATCTTTTCAAAGATTACCGGTTGACAAAACTGCAGTGAAGTGTTAATCTACTATCAATACAAACAAACGCGGTGAAGAGGAGTAGTAGATCTGCACAGGACTTCAGAAAGCTGCTGGTTGATGTGAAGCAGTGGAATGGGCTGGTTGAACTGACCTCGGAGCGGCTGCCCGAAATCACAGAGAGTAGGCGCAGACGAAATCCCATCGTTAGCGGGGAAGGATATAAGGTTCCGAAGCAGTGTCGGGATCCGTATCTGGTGAGTGCATGGGTGTTCCATGAAACAGGAGTGGTACCGCGTAAGATATAAGTCTTTCGTCTCTTAGAAATCAGGAGACGGAAGGCTTTTTTTGTGATAGGAAAGCAGGACGTTTCGTTCTGACTTTCCGATCTCTTTTAAAAGAAAGCAGAAAATGGAGGAAGAGGACAATGATGAATGCGAGCAAGTACAAACGCCAGTATTTTATGCCACCGGAAGACTGTATGGAATGGACGAAGAAAGAGTATATAGACCGCCCTCCGGTCTGGTGCAGCGTGGATCTTCGGGATGGAAACCAGGCTTTGGTGATTCCCATGAGTCTGGAGCAGAAAATTGAGTTTTTTAAACTGTTGGTGAAGATTGGATTCAAAGAGATCGAAGTGGGATTCCCGGCTGCTTCTGAAACGGAATATCAGTTTCTGCGGGCATTGATCGAGCAGGATCTGATCCCGGAGGATGTGACTATTCAGGTGCTGACGCAGGCCAGAGAGCATATTATCCGGAAAACCTTTGAAGCCGTAAAGGGAGCGCCCCGTGCCATTGTGCATGTATATAACTCCACATCTCTGTCCCAGAGAGAACAGGTCTTCAAAAAATCAAAAGAAGAAATCCTGCAGATCGCAGTGGACGGCGCTGCTCTTCTGAAAAAGCTGGCTGACGAGACGGAAGGTAATTTCCTGTTTGAGTATAGTCCGGAAAGTTTTACCGGTACGGAGCCGGAATATGCTCTGGAAGTGTGCAATGCGGTGCTGGATGTCTGGAAACCGACTGCAGATAAAAAAGCGATCATTAATCTGCCGGTAACTGTTGAGCATTCGCTTCCTCATGTATATGCAAGCCAGATCGAATATATGTGCAAACATCTGAAATATCGGGAAAATGTGGTGGTTTCCCTGCATCCGCACAATGACAGAGGATGCGGTGTGGCAGATGCTGAGCTTGGCGTTCTGGCTGGAGCAGATCGAATCGAGGGAACTCTGTTTGGAAATGGAGAACGGACCGGAAATGTGGATATTGTCACTCTGGCTATGAACATGTATGCGCAGGGAGTGAATCCGGGACTGGATTTTTCGGATATGCCGGATGTGTGTGAAAAATATGAGGCATATACAGGAATGAAGATCGGTGAGAGAAGTCCGTATAGCGGAGCTCTGGTATTTGCGGCTTTCTCCGGTTCTCATCAGGATGCCATTGCCAAGGGAATGCACTGGAGAGAAGAACAGGATACAGAACACTGGACGGTACCGTACCTGCCCATTGATCCTACCGATATTGGCAGAAATTACGATGCGGACGTGATCCGGATCAACAGCCAGTCCGGCAAAGGCGGTGTGGGTTATATTCTGGAAACCAAGTATGGCCTGAATTTGCCGGCCAAGATGCGTGAGGCTATGGGCTATGTGGCAAAGGGTGTATCTGACCATACCCACAAAGAACTGCATCCGGATGAAATATTTGAACTGTTTAAGAAGAAATTTGAAAATGTGGTGGAACCATTCAGCATCAACGAAGTACATTTCCAGCAGAAGAACGGAGGCATTACCACACAGGTTACTTCTTCTTTCGGAGGAAGAACCATCACAACAGAAGCAATGGGCAACGGCCGTCTGGATGCAGTGAGCAATGCGCTGAAAAAGGCATACAATCTGGAATACCATCTGCGGGTATATCAGGAGCATGCTCTGGAACAAAGTTCCAGTTCCAAAGCTATTGCCTATGTGGGAATTGAAAAACCGGATGGATCTCTTTCCTGGGGCGCCGGTGTAGATCCGGATATTATCCGTGCATCTATTGATGCGTTGGTAACAGCCATTAATAACCGATAATTATTCGGATACCAGACTGGGTAAAAGGGAGAATCCTGAGACAGCAGGGGCCGCTGACAGGATTTTGATGGTGTATTTGCACAAAAAATGATGGAAAATGTCGAAGGAAAACTGGGATATTTCACCAAAGAAAGCGAAATTCTCTTGACTTGTCTACCCGGATTCAATATAATTTTCTTATATATCGCGAATGCGCATTTTTGTCTGTCCGATGATTTCAGATTCTGGCAGAAAGAAAAGATAAGATGCGAGAAGGAAATTATATGATTAGGAAAAGATTACTCAGCAAACGAATGCGACAGGTTACAAGAACCTTAAAAAAATACCGCAATCTTTGCATCCGTTATGGAAAGATTGCGATTATAGGGATTGCAGCCATTGCCGTGAGTGCGGTGGTATTTCAGGTTTCCGGAGATATGAATAAGAAGTCTGTATATGCGGCAGCCGGTGAGAATACAGCTGTCCTGGAAGACGGGGTTCCCACAGGACTTGCCGGAGTGATTTCCGGTGTAAGTGTAACAGATATTTCTGAGGTGCCGTTGAACCGGATCGGAACTTCCTGCGAAGAAGTGATGGTGGGGCAGAGAACCTTCCAGGCCAGCGGAGAGGCAGAGCGTTTCGATATGAGTGAGAGCATGGAAGCTGTGGTGGATACCATCAATCAGCAGTCCATTGAGAATGCGCAGAGCGCGGACATGATGAGTGACGCAGATTATGAAACCCTGCTGCGGATCGTAGAAGCGGAGGCTGGAGGAGAAGATCTGAAAGGAAAGATCCTGGTAGCGAATGTGATCATGAATCGTGTGAAGAGCAGAGAGTTTCCGGATACAGTGACAGAAGTGGTATGGGAGACAACGGAAGGCACTGCTCAGTTTTCGCCGACTTATGACGGCAGGATCAATACGGTAACAGTTTCCAGTGAAACGAAAGAAGCAGTCCGTCAGGCTCTGGAAGGGGTGGATTATTCTCAGGGAGCTTTGTTTTTTGTGGCGAAGGATCAGGCTGACAAGAATAATGTGGCCTGGTTTGATTCCGACCTGAAGCACTTATTTGAATATGGCGTGCATGATTTTTATACCTATCCGGATGAGGAGAAAGCAAGGCTGGATAATTAGGAAAAGGATGCGGCGGCAGAAAGAAAACTTCTTCTGCCGCCTTTTTTTTGGGAAAAGAATGTGATATAATTACCCAATACTTTAGATCACAGGCTGCAGCCATGAGGGAAACGGGCTGCAATGGTACAGATGAAGGAGGATATCATGGAAGTAATGTATAGAAGCACCAGGGGACATGGAGGCGAAGTCACAGCTTCTCAGGCAATTCTGAAAGGACTTTCCGATGACGGGGGACTTTTTGTTCCGGTTCAGATTCCAAGATTGGACATCAGTCTGGAAGAATTGTCCCGAATGAGCTATCAGGAAGTGGCATATGAGGTTATGCGCCGTTTCCTGACAGATTTTACGGAAGAGGAATTAAAAGACTGTATTGCCAGAGCTTATGACAGTAAGTTTGATACGGAAGCTATCGCACCTCTGGCACAGGCAGGCGGTGTGTATTATCTGGAATTGTTCCATGGGGCTACCATTGCTTTCAAGGATATGGCACTTTCCATTTTGCCGCATCTGATGACGAAGGCGGCCAGAAAAAATCATGCAGATAAGGAAATTGTTATCCTGACAGCTACTTCCGGTGATACGGGTAAAGCAGCTATGGCAGGCTTTGCCGATGTGGAGGGGACCAGAATCATTGTTTTCTATCCAAAGAATGGTGTCAGTCCTATTCAGGAAAAGCAGATGGTGACCCAGAAAGGAAAAAATACATATGTGGTAGGAATCACAGGGAATTTCGATGACGCGCAGACGGCTGTGAAGAATATGTTTAACGACAAAGAGCTGGGTAAAGAACTGAGCGATGCAGGTTATCAGTTTTCTTCCGCCAATTCCATTAATATTGGAAGACTGGTTCCTCAGATTGTGTATTATGTCTACGCCTATGCTTCTCTGCTGAAGGAGGGAAAGGTAACGGAAGGACAGGAGATCAATGTGGTGGTTCCTACAGGTAACTTTGGAAATATTCTGGCGGCCTATTATGCAAAGCTGATGGGTCTTCCCATTCATAAGCTGATCTGCGCTTCCAACGAGAACAAAGTACTGTATGATTTTTTCCGGACCGGAACTTATGACCGGAACCGGGAATTTATCCTGACCAATTCTCCGTCCATGGATATTCTGATCTCCAGCAACCTGGAGCGGCTGATCTTCCGTCTGTGTGGAGAAGATGCGGACAAATGCAGAGAACTGATGGAGTCCCTGACCGGCACCGGAAGCTACACGATTACCGGGGAAATGCGCGGGGAACTGAAGGACTTTTACGGCAATTACTGCAGCGAAGGGGAGACCAGAGAAGCTATCAGCGCGGTATATTATGGAAGCGGTTATCTGATGGATACCCATACGGCAGTGGCCGCAGGGGTATATCAGAAATACGTACGGGATACCCAGGATGTGACTCCTACTGTCATTGCGTCCACAGCCAGTCCATTTAAGTTTACCAGAAGTGTTATGTATGCAGTGAACCGGGAAAAATATGAGAATATGTCAGATTTTGAACTGGTGGATGAGCTTTCGGCCATATCCGGCAGACCGGTTCCTCCGGCTATTGAAGAGATCCGTACAGCTCCTGTTCTGCATGACAGAGTCGTAGATGCGGCGGATATGCCTCAGACCGTCAGGGATATTCTGGGAATATAGAAATGGAATGGGACAAGCTGTTATCCCCGAAACGGGCAGGCAATTACCAGAGGACTGGGAAGAGGGGAAATGATCTTCGCAGTGAATTTGAAAAGGATTATCACAGGATCATTGGCAGCTCTGCTTTTCGACGGCTGCAGGATAAGACACAGGTGTTTCCGCTGGATAAAAGCGATTTTATCCGTACCAGGCTGACCCACTCGCTGGAGGTGTCTTCCTTTGCCAAATCCCTGGGACAGAATATCGCCCAGTATTTGCTGCAGAATCAGAAAGATCCGTCTTTTACTCTGCAGACCAAGGCGGATATCTGCGATATCCTGCAGTGCGCCGGTCTGATCCATGACATCGGAAATCCGCCTTTCGGGCATTTCGGAGAAGAGGCAATCCGGGACTGGTTTGTGCGCAGGCTGCCCAGGATGACCTATAAGGGGAAGGAGATCACCCATATCCTGAACCGGCAGATGCTGCAGGATCTTTATCATTTTGAAGGAAATGCACAGGCCCTGCGGCAGGTGAGTAAACTGCATTTCCTGGTGAATGCCAATGGAATGAATCTGACGTACGGATTGCTTTCCACTATTATTAAGTATCCGGTTTCCTCTCTGAAAATGAATCCGAAAAGCGGCAATATCAGAGAAAAAAAGATGGGGTATTTCTACAGCGAACAGGAACTTTTTGACGATATCCAGGAGAGTACCGGAACTCATGGCAGTCGGCATCCGCTGACTTTTATTCTGGAGGCGGCGGACGATATTGCGTATCGGACGGCAGATATTGAAGATGCCTTTAAGAAAGGATGCATCTCTTACGATACCCTGCTGCGGGAAATGCGGGAATGGAAGGAACGAAGCGGCTGTGATCCATCGAGACTGGATCCGGTGGGAATGCTGGAGCATCAGTATCAAAATGGTGTGGATCGAAAGGCGAAGAATCCGCAGCTGTATGCTGTGCAGAACTGGGTGGTGCGTCTGCAGAGCGCATTGATCTTCTGTGCCACCTATGGTTTTACCTCCCATTATTCCTCTATTATGGAGGGAACCTATGGCTGTGATCTGTTTCGAAATACATACGGTGACTGGGTAACAGAGGCTTTAGGAGATATTGCCTATCGTTATGCGTTTACTTCCAGACCTATTCTGGAACTGGAAATCGCGGCAGGAAGCATCCTGAATTTCCTGCTGGACCGCCTGGTACCGGCAGTCCTGTATTACGATACAGAGGTACCTATGCAGATGCTGGAGAAGAAAATGGTGGCGTTGATATCAGAAAATTACAAGCAGACGTATCAGACTTATTCCAGGGGAAAATCGGAATCGGAACGGCTGTATCTGCGCCTTTTGCTGGCTACGGATTTTATCAGTGGAATGACGGACAGCTATGCCAAAGATCTGTATCAAAAACTAAATGGTATCAGTTAAGAATAAAAAAGATAATGATTTTGGGAAAAACTTCCGGGATTTTCTGTTGAAATCCGACATATACTAAGGTATAATTTAAGAAAGAAATATTATAAGTGATATGTGTTTCCTGGAATGTGCGAGCACCTCATAATTTTGAACCTACATTTTTTTGAACGGGAATCCTATATCGCGAAATAGGATGTCAGACCTCTCGTCGTGGTAGACAGAATATTAGCTGCGGACACCCACCTAGCGTTTGCTAGGCGTCAAAATATGGGAACGGCATTTCGGGGTCACAAAAAGAGAGTCGCGAGACTCTCTTTTTCTTATGTGACAGAAAACAGAACGTTTCGTTCCGGTTTTCCTGTTGCATAAAAGTGCTCTGCTGTAATAGAAAAGCAGAGACAAAGGTGAGAAGCACATATTTCTATAGCAGAAGCAGGAGGATGGGAATTATGAGTATTACGAAGGAAGCTTTTGGCGTTACAGCCAGGGGAGAACAGGCGTCAATCTACAAGCTGATGAATTCTTCCGGTGCGTACATGAAAGTCACAGATTATGGTGTAACCATTGTACAGGTGGTGGTGCCGGACAGGGAAGGAAAACTGACAGATGTGGTATTGGGATATGATTCTCTGGATGGTTACATGGCTAATGACGGTTATTTTGGCGCAACCATTGGCAGAAGCGGGAACCGGACTGCAAATGCAGCCTTTACTATAAATGGAATCGAGTATCATATGCAGGCGAATGAGGGGGTTAATAATCTCCACAGCGGACCGGATGGCTTTGACCAGGTAGTCTGGCAGGTGAAAGAGATCGCAGAAGACCAAAACAGTATTACCTTTGGAAGGATCAGTCCGGACGGAGAGCAGGGTTTCCCGGGCAATCTGAACATATCCATAAGGATCGAGTTTTCAGAGGAAAATGAATTGATCATTGATTATTCTGGTGCCTGTGACGCAGATACTGTATTGAATCTGACCAATCATTCTTATTTTAATCTGTCTGGACATGGAAGCGGGGACAACAGCGGCACAGAACTGCAGATCTTCGCAGATGCCATTACGCCGGTAAAGGACAGCGCGTCTATACCCACAGGCGAGATCCGTCCTGTAGAGGGAACGCCTATGGATTTCCGGGAGCCGAAGCCGATTGGCAAAGAGATTGATGCGGATTATGATCAGCTGCAGTTTGCCGGAGGGTATGATCATAATTATGTGCTGAATGATTATGAAAAAGGAGTAGGACGGCTGGCGGCCAGGGCCTGGGCTGAAGATACGGGAATTGCCATGGATATGATCACAGATCTGCCGGGCGTACAGTTCTATGCAGGTAATTTCATTCAGGAACGGACAGGAAAAGAGGGGGCCGTTTACAGTAAGCGCAGCGGTTTCTGTCTGGAGACGCAGTATTTTCCCAATGCAGTGAATCAGCCGGAATTCCCGTCTCCGGTGGTAAAAGCCGGAACTTTGTATGAAACGGCTACGATCTATCATTTCTACACCAGATAAAAGCCGGACAGGTTTTTCGTAAAGCAGGCATTTTTACCATAGTGTATCATATAGTATAGTATGGTAAAAAATAAAGATTATAAAAAGAAAGAAAGTCAGACAGAGACAGCCTGGCTGCGCAGGATTCCATTACTTCTGGTGATCGTGCTGCTGGGATGCCTGCTGGGACAGCATTACCAGCTGCTGTCCCGGGAGATCGCAGCCCGGGAGATTCTGAAAAATGAAGGTGCGAAGGTACGGCAGGACACAGGAGAGGGCACACAGCCCAATCTGACAGCAGAAGGGGAGAAGCGGCAGGACGCGGTAAGGGGGCATGCCGCCTGGAAAGACGGCAGGGAAAGCGATGCCGTGATCCTTTCGGAGCAGGAGCAGAAAGGTACGTCTGCAAAGGAACAGGAAGAATCTCAGCAAAGGGAGGAGCAGGAGGAAGTTCTGCAGACGGAAGAACCTTTGATGCGGGTACTTCTGATGACAGATGGTTACGAAGGCTATTACCATTCGTCTGTAACGGTGGAAGCGGACGGCGTGGAAACCGTGTACAGTCCGGAGAATGTAGGAGATGATCCTGTTCGCATTGCGCCGGAAAACGGCAGTTTTGCCGTCACGAGTCTGGAGCGTGCCAGAGGAGTTCCGGTTTATGAAGGAACTCTGGAAATATATGGTACAGACCAGGGGCTTCTTCTGGTAAATGAATTACCTCTGGAATCGTATCTCTGTCAGGTTGTACCCAGTGAAATGCCCTCTTCTTATGAGACAGAGGCTCTGAAAGCACAGGCAGTCTGTGCCAGGACTTATGCCTGGCGGCAGTATCAGGATGAAAAATTAATAAATTACCATGCTCATGTAGATGACAGTGTGGCGTTCCAGGTCTATGGAAATGTGCAGGGGAATGAAAAAACCAGGCAGGCTGTGGGGGAAACTGCGGGAATGATTCTTTGTCAGAATGGAGAACCGATTCAGGCTTACTATTTTTCCACTTCCGCAGGTGCTACCAGTACAGATGAGGTATGGGAGGCGGAGGAAGAAGCCGGTTATCTGCAGAGTGTGGCATGTGTTTATGATGCGGCGGAGCCATGGAGTCAGTGGACGGTTTATTTTCCGGTTTCTTTATTGAATGAGAGAATTCAGGAGCATTATGGAGAGATCGGTTCCCTGGTCAGTTTGGAGATCATGGAAAAGAGTACAGGCGGCGCGGTAAAGGAACTGCGGATCCTTACCGACCAGGAGAGCCGTATTGTTCATAATGAATATGACATACGTGCGTTGTTTTCGCCGGAAGGACTGACGATCACCAGGAAAGATGAAAGTACTGCGCCGGGAGGAAGCCTTTTGCCAAGTGCATATTTCCGGCTGGATACGGTACAGGGAGAGAACGGCATGGAAGGCTATACATTTATTGGCGGAGGGTATGGCCATGGTGTGGGAATGAGCCAGAATGGAGCCAACCATATGGCTATGGAAGGGAGCAGCTGGCAGGATATCCTGAATTATTTTTACAAAGATATTACGCTGACGAAGCTGACCTATGAAGAAACCTGAAACCGGATTTGTGAAAAACATTCGGACTGTGACAGATATGGGAGCGGTACTATGGAAAATAGCAGACGGACATCCATCAGAGGATTTTTGAACAGAATAAGGCAGGATCATGTAGGAGCATACGCAGCTCAGGCTGCGTATTTTCTGATCCTGTCCTTTATTCCTTTTGTGATGTTTCTGGTTACTATGGTGAAATACACGCCCCTGACTTACGCTGTGATACTGGAAGTGATCCGCAGTGTGATCCCGGAAAGCATGCAGTCATTTGTCACAGGGATTGTTCGTGAGATTTTCAACCGGTCAACTGTAATGGTGCCGATTACGGCAATCACAGCCCTGTGGTCTGCGGGAAAAGGCGTACAGGCTCTGACCAATGGCCTGAATACGATCTATCATGTCAGAGAAACCCGAAACTGGCTGATGACCCGGATCTGGTCCGTTTTCTATACCTTGCTCTTCAGCCTGGCGCTGATGGGAAGTCTTGTGCTGCTGGTGTTCGGAAACAGTATTTACCGGACCCTTGATCACTATCTTCCTTTTCTGGCCCGGATGGTGGCATGGATCATGGGTGCGAAAACCTTTCTGGTGTTTCTGGTATTGATGCTGATTTTCCTTTTGCTGTACAAGGTTCTTCCGAACCGGAGGGCCAGCATGAAAAGCCAGCTTCCGGGAGCTATGTTTACGTCTGTCGCATGGTCAGTATTCTCCTATTTCTTTTCTCTTTATTTTGAATTTGTACCGGCATTTTCTCTGATGTACGGAAGTCTGGCTGCCATTGTGATGGTAATGCTGTGGCTGTATTTCTGTATGAATATCCTTTTGTATGGAGCGGAGATCAATGCATACTATGAGAAAGAATTCCGAAAGGCCCAGGCTTTTGCAAGAGAGCTGTTTGACAAGGAAAAAGAGGTGGAAGAAAAAGAATCTTGACAAATGGCAGGATTGTGTTTAGAATAAACAAAGAATTACAGCAACAAAGGCGTTGAAGGTGTCAGTAGAGACATATTTTCGGTCAGAGAGAGGAAGTCACCGGCTGCAAGCTTCCTTACGTTCAGATATGTTTTGAGATTCCCACCGGAGCTTCTTCTCTGAATGCAGAATGGATATTCTGTGCTGTAAGAGAAGACGTGCCTGCGCGTTAAGCAGTTCAGAGAGTCCGGCGATGCCGGGAATTTGGGTGGTACCGCGAACATGACTTCGTCCCTTTTGGGGCGGAGTTTTTTTTATATGATAGTAAAGCAGAACGTTTCGTTCTGACTTTCCTATCACATAAAAATGCTCCGCATCTGATAGAAAAACAGAACGTTTGGTTCTGCCTTTTCGACAGGAGCAAAATCAATTGAAAAAGGAGAATGAGAACATGGATATGAAAGAAAAACTAAAGGCGCTTCATGAAGAAGCTATCGCCAGGATCCAGGCGTCTGACGGGCTGGAAAAGCTCAATGATGTCAGAGTTGCTTATCTGGGAAAAAAAGGGGAACTGACAGCGCTGCTGAAAGGAATGAAAGCTGTTTCCGCAGAGGAACGTCCGGTGGTGGGGCAGCTGGTCAACGAGACCCGGGCCAAGATCGAAAATCTGCTGGAAGAGACAAAACAGAAGCTGGAAGCTGCTGCACTGGAAGCACAGCTGGAGGCAGAGGTGATCGATGTGACTCTTCCCGCAAAGAAATCGAAGATTGGACACCGTCATCCCAATACCATTGCTCTGGAAGAGGTAGAGCGGATCTTCATCGGAATGGGTTATGAAGTGGTAGAAGGTCCGGAAGTGGAGTACGACGATTATAATTTCACAAAACTGAATATTCCCAAAGGGCATCCGGCCAGAGATGAGCAGGATACTTTCTTCATCAATTCCAATATCCTGCTCCGTTCCCAGACATCCCCGGTACAGGCCCGCGTGATGGAGCAGGGAAAACTGCCGATCCGGATGATCGCCCCGGGGCGTGTGTTCCGTTCCGATGAGGTGGATGCCACTCATTCTCCTTCCTTCCATCAGATCGAGGGTATGGTGATCGACAAGAATATTACTTTTGCGGACCTGAAAGGAACCCTGGAGGAGTTTGCCAAGGAACTGTTCGGACCGGAAACAAAGACCAAATTCCGTCCCCATCACTTCCCATTCACAGAGCCAAGCGCCGAGGTGGACGTATCCTGCTTCAAGTGCGGAGGAAAAGGATGCAGGTTCTGTAAAGGTTCCGGCTGGATTGAGATCCTGGGCTGCGGTATGGTGCATCCCCATGTATTGGAAATGTGCGGTATTGACCCGAAAGAATATACCGGATTTGCCTTTGGAGTGGGTCTGGAACGTATTGCCCTTTTGAAATACGAGATTGATGACATGCGTCTTCTTTATGAGAACGATATCCGTTTCTTAAAGCAGTTCTGATCTGCGGGAAACGGCGGGAATATTGGCTATGCAATGTCCTGGCCGGGAAGATGGGTGAAAAACGGGCAGGAATGATTTGAAGGAAAGGACTAAAAGAAAAATGAATACTTCTTTATCTTGGATTAAGAAATATGTGCCGGATCTGGATGTGACCGCACAGGAATATACAGATGCCATGACTTTGTCAGGGACAAAGGTAGAAGGATTTGAATGTCTGGATGCGGATCTGGAAGCTATCGTAATCGGTCAGATCGAAAAGATCGAACCCCATCCGGATGCAGACAAGCTGGTGATCTGCCAGGTAAATGTGGGAAAGGAAACGGTACAGATCGTTACCGGAGCTCCCAATGTGAAGGAAGGCCAGAAAGTGCCGGTGGTGCTGGACGGCGGCCGTGTGGCAGGCGGACATGACGGAAAGAAAACGCCGGGCGGCGTGAGAATCAAAAAAGGAAAACTGCGGGGTGTGGAATCCTGCGGTATGCTCTGCTCCATCGAAGAACTGGGAAGCACCAGAGAAATGTATCCGGAAGCGCCGGAATATGGAATCTATATTTTCCCCGAGGATGCAGTAGTGGGCGAGAGCGCCATTCATGCCCTGGGACTGGATGATGTGGTCTTCGAGTATGAGATCACTTCCAATCGTGTGGACTGCTACAGTGTGATCGGTATTGCCAGAGAGGCAGCCGCTACCTTTGGCAAAAAATTCTATCCTCCGGTGGTTACCAGCACCGGTAATGAAGAAAATGCGGCGGATTATATCAAGGTCACAGTGAAGAACCCGGAACTGTGCTCCCGGTACTGTGCAAGAGTCGTAAAAAATGTAAAGATCGGCCCCTCTCCCAAGTGGATGCAGAGATGTCTGGCTGCCAATGGGATCCGTCCCATCAATAACCTGGTGGACATTACCAACTATGTAATGGAAGAATACGGACAGCCCATGCACGCCTATGATCTGGACACCATCGAGGGCCGTGAGATCGTGGTGCGCTGTGCGGAGAACGGTGAGAAATTCGTGACACTGGACGGCCAGGAGCGGACCATGGATAAATCTGTGCTGATGATCTGCGACGGCCAGAAGCCGGTGGGTATCGCCGGTATTATGGGCGGTGAAAACTCCATGATCACAGATCAGGTGAAGACAGTTCTCTTTGAGGCAGCCTGCTTCAATGGTACCAATATCCGTCTGTCTAGCAAGAAGATCGGTCTGCGCACCGACGCCTCCGGAAAATTCGAGAAGGGCCTGGATCCCAACAATGCCCAGGCAGCCATTGACCGGGCCTGCCAGCTGATGGAAGAGCTGGGCGCCGGAGAAGTGGTGGGCGGCATGGTAGATGTGTGCAGCCAGACCAAGGAACCGGTTCGGGTGGAATTTGAGCCGGAGAAGATCAATGCCCTTCTGGGAACCGACATCAGCAAGGAGCAGATGCTGGAGTATCTGTCCAGAGTGGAGCTGGCTTATGACGAGGCCGCCAATGAGATCGTGGCGCCTACCTTCCGTCATGACATTTTCTGCACGGCGGATCTTGCAGAAGAGGTGGCGCGTTTCTATGGCTATGACAGGATCCCCACCACACTGCCGGATGGAGAAGCCACCACAGGAAAACTGCCCTTCAAACTGCGGATCGAGCAGGTGGCAAGGGACATTGCCGAGTACTGCGGATTTTCACAGGGCATGGTGTATTCCTTCGAAAGCCCCAAGGTATTTGACAAGCTGCGTATGGCAGAAGACGATATGCATCGCCAGGCCATTACTATTTCCAATCCGTTGGGCGAGGATTTCAGCATTATGCGTACCAGCTCCATCAATGGCATGCTGGTATCCCTGGCTACCAACTATAACAGAAGAAACAAAAATGTCCGCCTCTATGAGCTGGGCAATGTCTATATTCCCAAGGCTCTGCCTCTGACAGAGCTGCCGGATGAACGGATGAAATTTACCCTGGGTATGTATGGCGAGGGCGATTTCTTCACAATGAAAGGCGTATGTGAGGAATTCTTTGAAAAAGTGGGAATGAAAGAAAAACCGGAATACCGTCCGGACGGCGCATATTCCTTCCTGCATCCCGGCCGTCAGGCAACCATTTATTATCAAGGAGAAAATGTGGGATATCTGGGAGAGGTGCATCCTCTGGTGGCAGATACCTATGGAATCGGAGAGAAGGCTTATGTGGCTGTGATCGATATTTTGACCATTCTTCACTTTGCCTCTTTCAATCACAAATATACGGGAATTGCCAAGTATCCGTCCACCAGCCGTGATATCAGTATGGTGGTGCCCAAATCTGTGCTGGCCGGCGATATTGAAGCAGTGATTGCGCAGAGAGGCGGCAAGATTCTGGAAAGCTACCAGTTGTTTGATATTTACGAAGGAAGCCAGATCAAGGAAGGCTATAAGTCCATGGCATATTCCATTGTCTTCCGTGCAAAGGACAAGACACTGGAAGAGGCGGAGATCACTGCAGCCATGAAGAAAATCCTCAATGGTCTGGAAGATCTGGGAATCGAGCTGAGAAGTTAAGATGAAATTATATGTTGTCAGACATGGTGAGACGCCCTGGAATGCTTTGAAAAAAGTCCAGGGAACTGCGGATATTTCTCTGAATGAGAGAGGAAGAGAACTGGCCCGTGTCACAGGGGAGGCTCTGAAAGAGGTTCCCTTTGACCTGGCCATTTCCAGCCCCTTAAAGCGGGCGCTGGAGACGGCCAGACTGGTGCTGGGAGACAGAGAGGTGCCGATTTATACAGACAGAAGAATCCAGGAAATCAGTTTTGGAGAAATGGAAGGCACCAGTCTTCTGGAAGGCGCCGGCGGAAAATTTGCGGAGACGTTTCAGATGTTTTTCCGTCAGCCGGAAAACTACCGGCCGCCCCGGGGCGGAGAAAGCCTGGCCCATGTGTGCAGGCGCACCGGAGAGTTCCTGGATGAACTGCTGAACCGGAGCGAATACGAAGAGTCCACAATCCTGATCACGTCCCACGGATGTGCGGTGCGGGCGATGCTGCAGCGGTTTTACCGGGATGATCTGGGCTTCTGGCATGGAAAAGTGCCGCCCAACTGCAGCGTCAATATCATTGAAGCCCATCAGGGACAGGCTTCTCTGACAGTCGAGGATATGGTTCTCTATAACACAGAGAAATAGGACACTGTTTCCCCATGGAAGGGAATTCTTTGACGGTGGATCACAAATAACGGATGTGAGGAAATATATGAAAACTTCAGATTTTTACTATGAATTGCCCCAGGAGCTGATCGCCCAGGATCCTCTGGAGGATCGGAGCGCCTCCAGGCTTCTGCATCTGGATAAGACAACCGGTCAGTGGAAGCACGATACGTTTCGGAATATCGTGGACTATCTGCATCCGGGGGATTGTCTGGTCATCAATGATACCAAGGTGATCCCGGCCAGACTGTACGGGCATAAGGCAGATACGGGAGCTCTGATCGAAATCCTGCTTTTAAAGCGGCGGGAAAACGATATCTGGGAGACACTGGTAAAACCAGGTAAAAAAGCCAGACCCGGCGCCCAGATCCTTTTTGGAGACGGAATCCTGAAAGGAACGGTGCTGGACGTGGTGGAAGAGGGCAACCGTCTGATCCAGTTTTCCTATGAAGGGATCTTTGAGGAAATCCTGGATCGTCTGGGCGAGATGCCGCTGCCCCCGTATATTACCCACAAATTAAAAGACAAGAACAGATATCAGACTGTATATGCCAAGAACGAGGGGTCTGCGGCTGCGCCCACAGCCGGACTGCATTTTACCCAGGAGCTTCTGGCACAGGTGGAAGCCATGGGCGTGAAGATCGCTCATGTGACGCTGCATGTGGGACTGGGCACATTCCGGCCGGTGAAGGTGGAGGATGTGCAGAATCACCATATGCATTCGGAGTTTTATGTGGTGGAAGAGTCCCAGGCAGAAATTATCAACGGAACGAAGAAAGCCGGCGGCAGAGTGATCTCTGTGGGTACCACCAGCTGCCGGACACTGGAAGCTGCCACGGGAGAAGATGGCGTACTCCGGGCCGGAAGCGGCTGGACCGACATCTTCATCTACCCCGGGTACCGTTTCAAAATGATCGACGGGCTGATCACCAATTTCCATCTGCCGGAATCCACGCTGCTGATGCTGGTGTCCGCTCTGGCGGGCAAGGAGCATATTCTGGCAGCTTACGAAGAAGCAGTGAAGGAGAGATATCGTTTCTTTTCTTTTGGCGATGCCATGATGATTGAATAGAAAAAAGAGTCCTGTCACAGGAGGGGACGGATAAAATGTCCTGTTCTTCTGTCACAGGTGAAGAGAATAAAGTGAACAGACAAAAAAACCGCTGGGACTGGCAATAAAATGCCGGTTTCCAGCGATTTTTTTACTTTATAGGAAATTCCGAGCTTTAAAGAATCAAAAGAAAACAAGAGTTCACCGAA
>UQMI01000060.1 GCA_900542045.1 uncultured Blautia sp. | reverse complement strand
TCATTTTTGCTTCATCCGTTGAGAGATACACGCGGACAGAGTTTTTGTCGATATGTCCTAACATTTCGGAAATGAGTGGTAACGGCGTTCCTGATTGCAAAAGCCGCGATGCAAAAGTGCGCCGGTAAATGTGGAGGCCATCGTGCGGAAGATTTTCATAGGATTCCGTTCCCTGTGTGCGGTATTTCATCCTGTAATGCCTGCGGGCCAGCTTTTTTATCGGGCCTACGGACGTGACAAAAATATATTCCTGCTCACAATCCCGGCGCTCGTTCAGGATGTAATCAATAATGGCGTTTTGTGTGGCGCTGTCTATGGGAATTTCAAGGTCAACGCCCGTCTTTTTCTGGCGGATATGGATGGTCTCTTTTTCCCAGTCGATGTCGCAGAACCTCAATGCCCGGATGTCGCAGCTTCGGAGGCCGGTGTGCAGTGCCAACAGGAGAATCGCCTGATCCCTCTTGTTGACAAGGCTGTCCGGCTCATCTTCCAGAAGGTCTGCTTCTACCTTTTCGTCAATCGTAGTAATGATCTTGTTTCTGGACTGGCGGATTTTAGGCAGAGCATACGGAAGAGTCTGGCAGGCTGTGTAGCCGGCATCTGTCGCAAACCGCAGGAATTTTTTCAGGACACACAATTCTGACTGGAAGCCTTTCGGATTTCGGTTCTTGAACCGGTCTGTCTGGAAATAGTCCAGAAGGTTTTGGTTTCTTACATCGGAAAACTTTGTAACACCTGCGCTTTCCAGATAAAGAAGAAGCCTGCGGGCCATGGAACTGTATGACTTTATGGTAGCCGGATATTTGCCTTCCTCTTTCATAACTTCCTGAAATTCAGCAAGAATGTTTTGATATTCATCAGTTTCAGGAAGTTCCGGGGCGAAACACAGATAATGACGCCATTCTGTCAGTGTTCCGGCCTGCTGTTCTGCCAGCAGATGGACGAACCTGTGCAGTGCTTTCCAGTCAACATAGGATGCGCTAAGCACACAAGCCGGATCGTGATCCAGAGAATTGACCCATTCAAGGCAGAGCGTCAGTTCAAACGGCTGATCCAGACTTTTTAAGTGTCCTACCAGCATTTCAGTAAAGCGTTCGTAACGGTCAAGCACAGAATGGGACGTTGTGCCTAACCGTATGATTGTGGCGATGGTTTCGTCAACGAGATGACGGAACCCTTGTTCATCAAATTTCATAGGGACTCCTTTCTGTGGTTGGTGACTTGCTATCACCTACACTATATCAGAAAGGATGAAGTAGCTTAGAATTAGACCGATACTTTTTGTTTTGCATGGCGGTTTTACAGGCTTCATCACATTTTTATCGGCATAACTAATTACCCGGCATTAAATATGGATTTAGATAACGAGCCTGTCTTAAACAGAGCAAAGGCCAGCAGCACCGTATAGCCTGCTGTGCCCCAGATCGCGGCATGTACGCTGCTGGAAGATGGGATGGATTGTACCAGCACCGCATAAATCGCCACACAGATCAGGATCAGGAATCCCTGGAAGCCAAGGGCAAACAGGGAGCGCAGGTAATTGGTGCCCATCGCTCCCCATTCGCGGTTGGCAAGTGTGGAAAAAGGAATCGGCGCAATGCTCACGGTCAAGTAGATCTCTATCATCCTGCCGTAAACGATCACAAAAATCACGATGGACAAGATCCACATGCACAGGTTAATGATGTTGGTTTCCAGCCATAGGCCGATCAGTTCCCAGATCCCCATGGCTTCAAGCTGTGTTTCCAGGTCGGTCATAGACGCGGCCACGTCCAGATTTCCGTTGATGATCCCCGCACTGTTCGCCACCACTGTCTGCGCCACATCGAATACGGCCATCACAATCGTAAAACAGTTGGTGAGCAGATAGGTGGCAACAAAAGTCTTGAACACCCACTTAAAAATGTTGAAGGTGTCAAATTCGTGCATGTTGTTTTTTTCAAGGATCATCTGGATCAGCTCATAGACCAGCACGAAAGTTAAGATCATACCGGCAATGGGCAGCACTACCGTTTCCGATAGCGTCTGTATCATACTGAAAACACCGCCATTCCAGCCCTGGGGTGTCTGGCCTACCTGCGAGGCCACATCGGTTACTTGGTTGTTGACCGATTCAAAGATTCCCGTAAATTGCCCTGTGATGGCGTCGATTAAGCCCTGTTTTATCCAGTCTGTGATCCAGCCAAATAACCAGTCCATGGACGATTAGAACAAGCCCGACAGAAGCGGAATCAGTGTCATCCCTACCACTGCGATGCCGCCGCCGGCCATGAGCTGTTTCATGCCCTGTGATTTGGCGCCGGGGTTATCATTACCATATCCTTCCAAAAGATTGATAACGCCCCACGCGCCCAAACCGGCGCCCAGCGCGACAACCAAAATCTGCAGGGTATCAATAGCAGAAGTGAAAAAACTCATATAGGGTAATTACCTCCTTATCAAATGAAAAATGATAGTGTTGTGGCCGTTTTGGGCCAGAAACGAAAAAAAGCCGCCCGTTGCTTGGAATTAAACAAACAGCGGGCGGCGAGCGCAGGCGTATATCCTGCGGAGTATGAGTAAATTTAGGAGAATCACGGCTCCTTACCAATAGGCACCTCCTTGAAATGGACATAAAAACAAGACACGCCGAAAGAAAAAAAGATTTTGCAAATCGGCGGATCTATTCGGTATTGTCTGCGGATTCCTCCGCCAGTTCGGACGGGCTGATCTCATAGTTGAGGAACAGGTCGTCCGGCCTCACCCGCAAGCGGGTAGACAGATATTTTTCTATATCAAAGGTATTTTTCGGGTTGAAATCCGACAGATACTTATAATTGGGGTGTTTTGTAATATCGTACTTTCTGGACAGGAAGGGCCGGACGCCGCGCACCTGCAGCAGACACTTCCCGCCGTCCATCACGGCAAGCTCGTCCATGGACATCAGATCTTTACCCAATTTTTGAAAGTTTTGTCCGTGGGATTCCTGCGTCCCTTTCGTGACGCTGGTGTTGTACATATCAATCGTTTCTTTCCCAAGCAGGGCGCTCCAGCTTTTCAAGGTGGTTTCTTCCTTGCCTCCAAGAAACAGGCTGGAATCGCAGTTGCCGATGATGGTATCCATATTATCTTTATAGAGCGCTTTTAGCTGACTCTGAGCCTGCAGCACCAGGCAGGCCGAGATCTCTCTTGACCGGATTGTTGCCATGAGTTTTTCAAGGTTTGGGATCTGCCCGATGTTTGCCGCCTCGTCGATCAGACAGCGGACATGCACCGGCAGCCGGCCTCCATATTTATCATCTGCCCTTTCACAAAGCAGGTTAAAAAGCTGCGTATAGGCCATGCTCACCAGAAAGTTGAACGTGGCGTCTGTATCGGAGATGATGAAAAACAGTGCTGTTTTCCGGTCCCCAACCATATCCAGCTCTAACTCATCATACATGGTGATCTCCCGGACTTCCGCAATATCGAATGGCGCAAGCCTGGCTCCACAGGAAATCAGGATCGACTTAGCCGTTTTGCCCGCCGCCAGCTTATATTTTTTATACTGCCGGAGGGCAAAATGGTCCGGGTCTTTCTGCTCCAAAGCGTCAAAAAGAAGGTCAACCGCGTTTTTGAACGATTCATCATCCTCCCGGACTTCCATGGCATTTATCATTTCTACCAAAGTGGAGAAGTTCTGCTCGTTCCTGGGAGCCTCATAATAGATGTAACCGATCAGCGCCGTGTAAAGCAGCGTTTCGGCCTTCACCCAAAAATCGTCGCCGGATTTTCCCTCGCCTTTGGTGTTGGCGATCAGCACTGTAACCAGCTTTAATATATCTTTCTCAGAGTGGATATACGCAAATGGGTTATAGTGCATCGACTTCCGAAAGTTGATCGTATTGAATACCCTGATCTGATAAGGCTCATAAATGATCTTGCCTTTCTTATTGCGTAAGGGCTTTCCGTCCTTGCCCAGCTTGGGAGCGCCGCGGGAGAGCAGCTTTCCACATTCCACCAGGACAGTCCCTTTCGGATCTGTCACCACATAGGAGGAATGGAGCTGCATCAGGTTCGGTTTTATGAAAAACCGAGTTTTACCGGAACCGGAACCACCCACGACCAGTACATTTTTATTCCGGGCATAAGCCGGATTTTTAGGCCTGCCGGACATCATCAGCCCCTCCGTCTGGGTCAGAATGATGTTGTTTTCAGCCTTGGAGTCCATAAAGGGAGCAATATCCGCTTTTGTTCCCCATCGGGCCGAGCCGTACTCCACATCCTTCCTGTACTTTTTAGCATTTTTCCCTTTCACATAAACCACCAGCCGCACCACCGCGGCCCCGATCAGCCCGATCAGCCAGTCAACCGCCGCGCCGGGCATAGAAGTCTGAAATGCCAGGGTAAAGCCATCCGCCAGCCCCAGCAGCTTTGTGGAAGCATCAACGTCTGGGGCCAGCCGTACCGCCTCGCCAACCTTGGCAAAGAACCAAAGGAATATAAGATAAGGAAGGTTTGGAAGCACATACTTTTTCAGAATATCCGCCATCTTCATCGTTCCGGCCCTCCGTGTTCCTTGTTCTTTACGGGATCGCGGGCCATCTTTTTTGCCATCTCCTTGAATTTCGATAGCTGAGAGAGAAGGGACGGCCTGTTTTCACGCTTCACTGTCTTTTGCGTGTACTTTTTGAAAGCGGCTTCGATTGCATCGGCCTGGCTTGCCTTAAAGTACACGGTCCACTTTGGCGGGGAAACACTGGTATCTTTCTCCACATGGTAACGGACTTTATATTTTTTCGCATATCGTTCAAAAGAGCGAATCCTGTCCTCAACCTCGATCTTATGGGCGTCCGGCGTCTGGGCGGTAAGACGGCGCATACTGTTCCTGCCCACTTTCGGGGTACTGCGTTCTTTTTCAATTTTTCGCAAGGCGGCGGCAATCGCGGCCTTCATCACGCGGCCCGTCAGTTTTGTGGCCTGGACGGTAACGGATATGGACTTTCGTTCAAGTTCTTCCTGCAATCACATCCTCCTTTCACATTTATAATAAGCAGCATTCACCGGGCCTCCGTTTGGAGGGATTGCTGGCGGGGTGCCTTTTCAAAGTCTTTAGCCGCCTGCGCTACCTGTACGCGGGCATGGTCGAGAAACATTTTCAGCATGGAACGGGGAGAATCCCTTTCCTCCAGTTCGCCCGTCATGCCGCCGCACGCGTCAGGCAGATATTCTTCAATACCTTTTAAGGCTTCCTCAAAATTGCCGATAAAACCCCAGCAGCTATCCTCCAGCTCGCCGTCTTTATACAGTTCATAACCATAAGCCTCGCCGCGAAGGTAGGAATCGTAATAGTCCACCTCGCCGCGCATACAATCCTCAGCTTTCTTCCGGGTGGCGGCAGTAAAGGATTTGCCGCCAAACTCCCGGAGGGCATCTTCTTTGGAAGCGTAGATCCAGCCGACCTGCCCGCTGTCCCAGGGACAGGAAAAGCCTGTGGTGTTCATGGTAATGCCGCTGTGGTCGTAAAGATACAGCGGCAGCATTAGATATTTCTGTGAGATCACCCGCATCAGCCGTTCATCCACCTCGCGCTCATAAGCCGGGGAATCAAAAGGGGCTTTGATCTTATAATTCATCAGGTCCAGAGCCCGCTCATAGCGGTGGGCGCCCCGTTCATCATCACCCACGGTTTTCAGATACAGATCCCGGAGAAAATCATCTTTGTCAATGTAATTATGGTGATCGCCCAGGTTATAGCGCCGGTGAAAACAGATCATTTTCCCAAAATTGTCGTCCTCACGGGGATTAGATGGGGAATCGTCCTGCTGGATCACCAGCACATACGGGCCTCGCGTTGCTGTCAGCATTTTGACCTCCTTCCTAAAGCTCCGGCCCGGATTTATGGGGCGGCTTTGGCGTTATCTCGTTATCTTCCGGTGAAGGGACCGGCTGTTTGACCGCAAGGATTTTGCCGCCGATCCGCACAAAAGACTCCGGAGCCAGAAATTGCTCCTTGTATTTTTCCATCAGGTCAGGGGAAAGATCTGAAAAATCTTCCTCACCAAGCCCGGTGATAAGAAAGTTTCCCGCAAGGATGTCGTAAACCTCACCAGCGTCATCCCGAAGCGCGCGGTTCAAAGGCAGCCCTATAAGTTTTCCTTCCTCGTTACAGATCAGAGCCACAGGGTCCTCATACGGGTACACTGCCTGGATATGGCCGCCCACCGCTGCCTGCAGGGAACTCAGTCCCGGCTCGATGTCCGTTTCCTGGGGAATTTTCCCCGGTTCAACCATCAAAACTTTCATCTGTGAATATCCTCCTTTTTCTTGTCCGGCGCTTTTGGCGGCGCTGCCTTTTCCTGCTTCCTGGCATCCGAGAGCTTTTCCAGCACAGAAGCCCTTTCCGCCTGTCCCGGATCACGGCCGGGGACAGCTTTTTCCGGCGTTTGTCCTTCCAGGGTATATCCCGGCAAAAGCGCGCCATGTACGGTAAAATGCCGCCTGTATTGGTCCGGAACCGGAGGGGAAATCTCTGTAAACAGATGAGAATAGGCTTTCTTGCGGCCTTCCAGATACTTCATGGCAGCATTTTTATCGGTATAGCGTTTCTGATTCTGCCCGGCAATTTTTTCTCCGTACCCATTCTTGGGAGAGTTTACATAGACATCCCAGGTGACGTACCAGGCAACCGGCACACTCTGTTTCGTTTCCCGGTCATATTTTGTATCTTCCCAAACACTGCAGGTCATCTTATAAACGCGATTGCTGATTTCCTCACTGTTTTTCCAGTTATCCCTTGATTGCCACTGATTGGCGGTGTGAGCGACCTCCGGGGTCCGCAGGTATTCCAGCGCCCGGTTGATCGTTTGCGTAGCGGCTGCCTGCTTTTCCCATTGCTTTGCCGCAGCCACAACGATCTCATAGGCTTTCTGTTCGCCGTCAATGCTTCCCTGGCGCATCGCTTCCAGGCTTTCGGTGCCCATGGCAATCAAGGCAGAAATATCTGCTTCCTCACAGGTCACGCTGTGTTCGATCTTTAGCGCATAGCCGGGCTTCAAATTATCTCCGTACCGGTAAGCACGAAAATCCTTGTTTTCTTCCAAAAGTTCACCTCCTAAAGTTCCGGTTCATGGGTTTTGGCCTGTTTTGGCGCCGTCGGTATTTTGTTCTGTCCCTTCGCAGCGGAAAGCTGCCCCAAAACAGAAGGCTTTTCCCCGCTAAAAAGGGAAAGCTGCTCCGCATCCGTAATGGCCGGCATGGAATCCAAGCGGGAAGGCGGAGGTACTGCCGCTGGCCGGACAGCCTCTAAGGTCTGCGGGTGGTCGGAATGAGTGAGAAAATGCTGCCGCTTCAGATCCGCAAAAACTTCATCAAAAACAGCATGGATGGCCTTGCGTTCCTCACCTTCCGGGAAGGCTTTCAGGATTTCTGTTTTTCCATCCTTACCGGTGACAATAGTAACGGCGCTGTCGGCGTGGCCTGCCAGATAATCCGAAATTTCAGGCGCCAGCTTATCCTTGATGTAGCAGGCGAAAGCCCTGGCGGTCATTTCCGTATTGCTTTCCCAGTAACCGCCGTCTTTTTCACATTCCTGTCCCATGCGCTTGGAATTTTTATAGTAATCCGTTTCAACACGGCCAATCTGCGGAGGGTCCTGCGTCTGCATCCCGGACAGCATACGCTCGAAAATCTCCAGGCGTTCCCGTTCACTTTTGGGGATCACACGCCCGGTGACAGATTTCTTAAAAGCGCTTAGCTGTTCCACAGATCCGGGGACGCCTGAAAGAAATTCCTCCCGAAGGACCGAATAAGTCTCCATGTGCGCCTCATCGTTTGCCATCCGTTTAAGCGAGGGGAGTACCGCCGAATCCAGCCAGTTCGCCGCGTTTTTCCGGGTGCGTTCCACCTGTGCCTCGGCCCGCGCCGCGGCCTGCTCCGGCGTTTCCGGCTTATATTTCATGGTTTCGATCAGCTTTTTGAATGGCTCATAAAGGTGAGGCTGCTCGGAAAGGAATCCTTTGGCTCCCATCTTTACACCCAGATAATCGTCCAGGCCATGCCACCACTCATGGGCCAGGGAACCGGCCCCGTGCATCTTGGTAAGGTTGATGACCTTCCGCAGCGGTTCATAGTGGGCGGCGGCGTTGCCGCTGCCGCGGGCGCCAAAGGCAATCGAAAGTGTTCCCTGGTAGGAAATATCCTTTTCGCTGATCCTGAGGACTGCCGCCAGATCTTTGAGCGCGTCAAATCCCATATTCAGAGACGCGCGCCGGTCATTCTGCGTCATCCAGTTTCCAAATTCACCGCCCCGGAACGCAAAGGCGTCAAGATAGTCCTGTCCAATCACATCACGGTTCCCGCGGTAATCCGGGCCGGTACGCCGGACGTTGGAAAGCTGCTGCGGGACAAACCGTTGCTTTCCGCCGGCCCCGCGCTGTCTGGCAAAATCCTGTGTCCATTTCAGGGCTTCCTCACGGGTGGGAAAATTCGTTTTCAGGATCGTATAGCCTTTCGTGACATAGTAGGTATCGGGAAGCCAGTCGTTATTTTTCGAGTAGGTTCTTTGGCCGTCATTGAACCGGATGTCATACCCGCGGGGAACCTTCTGGCCGGCAGGAACGCCGAACTGCTTTTTTACAGCCTCCCGGACAATTTTTCGCTCGAAATCCTGTTCCCCACGGAAGTACAGGGCATTTACCAGCTTATCGGTAATGACCGGATTATCCCGCCCCTTTGGGGTGGCCCGGATGTAGCCGCCGCCGATCCCGTGGGAAACGCGCTCACAATAGCCGCCGTCTATGATAAGGACCTCAAACACATCCATCGCTTCCTGGACGGTCTGGACCTTCTCAACGGCTTCCTGCACCTGCCGGACAGTCGCGATATACTCTTTCTGCCGCGCCAGACGCTTTTCAGGCGTATCATCGGAACGCAGGTACCGCGGGGAAGCGTTCAGGCTGTCACGCACAACTTTCCGAAAGTACAGAATATCCACCGGGACGCCGGATTGAAGCAAGGCATTATAATCCGGCTTTTTCCAGACATTATCCTTTTTGACGTACTTTTCGGCCTCGCGCTCATTCATCCCCAGCAGGTCATCAACGTACAGGCCGCGGGCAGCCCAAAGATCTTTTTTGGCACCGCCGATCTTTTCGCCGAAATCTTCATGTACAATTTCCTTCGCCATCTAAAGCCACCACCTCCTTATTACCGTTTTGGTATATGCTTTTGCCTCAAAGACATAAGAAAAGGCGCAAGGCCTGCCTAAAAGGTAAGCCAGCGCCAGGTTCCATTCCTCCACAGGGAACGTGCTGTTTTCTATTTCAAGAAGTGCCTGCAAAGATAAAAGCGGGCACCAGTCCCGCAGATCTGGAAGGGACACACCCAACCGTCTTGCGACAGCAGCCAGCAGAGCCGGCTCATGCCGCTTTTTTAGAAAAAACTGTTTGATTCTTTGATTCACCCGCTTGGCGGCCTCCTTTCCTCTGATACCCCCTCGCCTGCGATTTTGCTTATGACCTCCGGGCCGGTTTCGTAAATCTGCATCAGCCTCCGGGCCATGCCGCAGGGACGGGCAGCTCCCGTTGTCCAAAGGCGTACTGTGGAAGGGGTAACATTCATCAGCAGCGCAAAGGCTTTTTCGTTGGTTTCCAGCTTTTTCATCAGGGCCTTAACCATGGACGGACTGTATTCCGGGCAGCGGGCAGCCCCGGCGATTACCTGAATCGCGGATTTGTCATTGTTCATTGAGTTTTCCTCCTAAATTGAAACAGCCGCCTGTTTCTGGCGGCTGGCGTGCTTTTCTTCGCGGATCGCTTGAAGGGTGTGCTGCAGTTTTTCATTGTAGTCCTTCCCACAACGGGGAGGGTTGACCGAAACCCGGAGCTTAGAAAATTTCTGATCTGCTTTCAGCAGCGTCCTGATCTTCCGCGCGTTGGTGCGCCCCGCAAGGTCATTATCCAGATAGAGGGCAACACGGGTGATCTCCGGATGGCGCTCAAGGAAAGCGACCAGGGCCACCGGGGAGGTGCCGCCCAGGGAAAGCCGGTAGCCATTCCACTGCCAGCCCTCCAGCTTTTGGAGCGTAGCATGGGAGAGAGCGTCAATCGGGGCCTCAAAAACCGCCAGATGGCGGCTGCCCGGCTGATCCGGCGGGTAGCAGAAGCTAAACCGCTTATCACTGCCGCTGATGTCTTTTTTCAAGTCACCCGCAATGCTGCGGACGCAGGCAAACCGGCCTGTACCGGCATCATCCCGTCCAGCGAAAACACAAACCGCCTCGTTGTTATATCGGGACTCATAGAAAAGGCCCAGCCGCATACACCGGCTGATGATGTCCGAATGGATTCCCCGGCGTTGAAGGTAAGAAACAGCAAAGGTGGCACACCGCTTTACCCAGGGGAGGCGAAAAGGTTTTTGCTCCACCGGTTTCCGTTGTTCCCGGCTGCCGGAAGCTGTATAATGGGAAACAGCCGGGGCGCCGCAGCCTGCCAGCCGCTCAACAGCCTCCACAAAGCTATATCCCCGGATTTCCATGAGGTAATCCACAGCGTTGATCTTTCGCCCCCGGCTGTTCCAGTACCAGTAATTCTTGCTTGCCACATAAACCAGACTGTCATGCTCCCTGTGACGGTAATTGGCGCCTTCCCGTTTCAGCACGCCGCTTTCGTAGGAAAGCAGATAATGTAACAGATCAGCCTCCCGTGCCTGAGTGATCTGTTCCTGAGTCAAGCCCGGCATGGTCTTGGCGTTTCATGGCTTCTCATGGCGCTCGGCCTCCTTTCTGAGATCTTTTCTATCACAAGCGGTCCTCCCGTTATCCATAAAGATCGTGGTTGACTTCGGCACGGTAATAACTGTCCATGGTAGTCGGGGCATTGTAAAGAGCCGCCAGCAGGTAGGACTTGATATTCCGCACTTTGGTCGTGTTATTATCCAGACAGTCAAACACGTACTCCACATGGGAGAAATTTACTTTCAGGAAACGGCTTTTTACCACCTCGCGGGGGTAGTCATCTCCGGCAATGCGGATGTATGGGCGTTTAGAGAGGACGGTCTGCAGCATCAGTTCAACCAGTTCGTCCACACGCTCATACCCATACCGGTGGACAAGAGCCTCAAATTCAATATTTTCTTTGATAATTTGCCGATAGGCATCTATCCGATCTATCCTATCCCTATCCATCTCTGTACTGTCAGAAGGTGTCCTTCCGGAATCCGGATAGATTGATTGATAGGTATTTGATCTATCCGTTATTGATTTTTCAGTAATTGATTCTTGTATATTTAATTGGGCGGGATTATCCTGTTCAGGTTTCCCCAAAACAGGTTTTGCCTGTCTTGGATTTACCTGTCTTGGATTTTCCCGTTTAGGTGGCAGAACAGTATCATGCCCATTGGGAAGCACAGGTTTCTCATGGATGACATACTCAATATCACCCAGCCTGCCATGAGCGTCACGGAGCCGGTGCCGGGTAAGATACCCATGCTTTTCCAGTTCCTTGATCGTGCTGCTGATAGAATCCACCCCATCTTTACAGATATGCGCCAGGCCCTTCGTCGTATAGTCCCAATTATCCGGTAAGGACAACATCAACGACAGCAGCCCTTTTGCCTTTAAGGACAGCGACACATTCCGAAGATGGTGATTGGACATGACTGTAAAATCTTTTGTCTTTTCAACTCTGAACACTGCCATTTGACATCCTCCTTCCGGGCAGGTTTTCATACTGAGCAGCAGCTACAAATCTCTGTCTTTATGGTCGTAATTCAGATAGCCATTGTGTACTTTGGCATGGTTCTTGATCTTAATGAAACCGCGTTCCTGATTATCCAATGCTTTCTGATACCCTTCGTCCGTAAGGAACAGACGCATCTTATCGCCTTTATCCCCGACAAAGGAATCGAAGGAAAGCACATCAAAGACGACCATGTGGCGTACCTGCGGGTCGAACCGTTCCAGGGCCATAATGTCATGGCCTTTCAGCTTTTCAGCCCCGGATTGCTGCCGGGCCAGTGCGATTCTTTCGCCCAAAGTGCGGGGGTAAGGCAGGCGATAATTCTTCTGGATGTCCTTCACCAGATCCATACACTGTTCATTTGACAGAACCCGCAGCTTTGCGAGAAGGCCGCGCACCATATCACGCTGCTCCGGGTTACGGGTAAATCGGGCGGTCATATAGAGTTCATCCAGCACTTTTGCCTGGCAGTCACCATCAACCTGAAACAACTGTCTTTTTTCTTCTTCGTTAAGTTCCATGTGAAATTCCTCCTTCTGAAAATGAGCGCAAAAAAAGAGCGCCCATCAGATCAGATGAAACGCTCTTGAAAACAGCGGTCTGGTAAAATACCGCACCGCTATGGCAATATTCAATTTTGTCTTTTAGGCGACACCTCCCATCATTCGACAGATTTTTCGTTGACTATTAGGGTTGGAAAAGGAATTGAATAGGCAACGACAAACGCTGAAACCCTTGAAAACACTGGGTTCTTCCGTTTGTCCTTATTATACCGTAAGGGCACAGCCATGTTTCCCTGCTGATAGATATGGGATTTACGGCATTAGCGATTGGAGATCGGGTAGGACATGAAAGCGAAAAGATTACTTACCGATATGCCCACCTATTTCCTTCAAAGCAGACAGAAATGGCAGACAAGCTCAATATTGAACGGATTGGAAGTGAGACAGAGAAAGGAGAAAACAGAGTATGTCAGTAAAGGTTTTGGACAGGCAAGGACGTTGGAGAAATAAGATTGTGGCTTTCCGGGTATCACCGGAAGAAGATGAGCAGCTCGAGGCGGCTGTACGGCTGTCGGGATTAACAAAGCAGGATTATATTATCCGCCGCCTGCAGGAGAAGGAGATTGTAGTGGTGGGAAATCCCAGAGTGTACAAGGCTTTGAAAAATGAATTAGCGAAAGTACTGGAACAATTGGAACGCATAGAGGCAGGCACCGGCGTTTCCAGAGATTTATTAGATACAATTGAACTGATTACAAATACAATGCAGGGTATGAAAGATGAAAAAAGCCTTTAAGTGTCGGCAAACACCTAAAGGCGAGAACTTGGTAAAATACCAAAATCAATCTATCTGTATTCTATCAGAGTCCTATAATGCTTTCAACCAGAAATGGAGGTAATTTTGAAAAGCAGAAAAGCAGAGCCGGGACTCCGGCTGATCAATATGGAGGATGTTGCGGTGGAGCAGGTAGAATGGCTGCTCTATCCTTTCATCCCGTATGGGAAAGTTACAATCATACAGGGCGATCCTGGAGAAGGCAAAACAACAATGGTATTGCAGATCATAGCAAAACTGACAAAAGGGGAGCCTGTGCTGCCGGAAAAAGATGGTGAGGAAAAACCAACAGAACAGATAGGCGAGCCAGTCAATGTGATCTACCGGACCGCAGAAGACGGGCTGGGGGATACCATAAAGCCTCGTTTGCTGTCGGCTGGCGCTGACTGTTCCAAAGTGCTTGTCATTGACGATAGTGATCAGCCTTTGACCATGTTAGATGAACGTTTGGAGCAGGCAATCCGGCAGACAAATTCCCGCCTTGTAGTACTGGATCCCCTACAGAGTTTCCTTGGGGCAGAAGTGGATATGCACCGGGCAAATGAGATCCGTCCGTTGATGAAACGGGTATCTGTGCTGGCGGAAAAATATCACTGTTCGATTGTCCTGATCGGTCATATGAACAAGAACAGTAACGGTAAATCTTCATACAGAGGACTTGGCTCCATTGACTTTCAGGCAGCTGCAAGGAGCGTCCTGATCGTTGGACGAGTAAAGAACGAACCAGAAATCAGAGTAGTGTGTCATGTAAAAAGTTCTCTTGCACCAGAGGGGAAATCTATCGCTTTTCGTTTGGACAAGGATAGTGGATTTGAATGGATCGGGGAATATGACATCAGCGCTGACGATTTGCTTAGCGGCAACTGCCGGGGAAAGAAAATAAAGGAGGAAAAAATCAAAGAACTGAAGGAAGAGTATCAGAAAGCTCTGGAAAAGCAATAAAAATCCCGGTCAGACACAGATCCTGAAGAAGTGTCTGCCGGATCTATTCCGGCAGAGGGCTTTTGGAACCTGACAGAGGTGTCTGTGAGGGCGTGTTATCAGGATACATATGACGGAGGGCGTTCATGATCAGCCGGAAGGTGAGCTGGGCCATATATTGAGGCGTTTCATCGGTATCGGAGGTCAGCCAGGTTTTCACCAGACCGATGCAGCCGGAAAGACAGAAAGAATAGGAATATTTCAGGTCTTCAATAGTGTCCGGAAAAGTCCGGCGCAGTACGTTAAGACTGTGGGTGGAAATCAGATTTTCAATGCGATGGATAAACGCGATATCCCCGTTTGGCCCCAGCAAGGCGCTGCAGATATCTTTGTTTTCTGCCAGGATATGAAAAATATCCTCAATAAAAGGAAAGCTGGATTCGTTAAAGGGACTGACCGGATGATTCTGAATGGTCTGGCGGATCTCTTCCAGCAGTTCTTCTTCAATGGTGGAAAGCATATTGAAAATATCCGTATAATGGAGATAGAAAGTAGAACGGTTGATATCCACTTCCTCTGCCAGTTCTTTTACAGTAATTTCTTTAATACTTTTTTCCTGCATAAGTTTTGCAAGCCCGGCTCGAAGCTGGGCTTTTGTTTTGCGGATTCTCCGGTCAGTTTTTTCTTTCATAGATTTCTCCTTTCGAAAATATAAAAAAATTATAAACCATAGACGCTAGATAGACATTTTGCCTATTAATAGACATGACGAAGGATTATTGTCGGTTGTAAGGTATTTATAACCCTAGTATAATGCGGTATGTGTAAATAATCAACATAATATCTATTAAACAATAACTAGTTGCGCAGACAGAAAGGAGACAGGAGAATGCTGAAACTAGAGTGGAAAAAGCTGCTGAGTAATAAACTCATGTTGGTAGTTATTGTTGCGATTATTGCAATTCCTACCATTTATACCACCCTTTTTCTGGGATCCATGTGGGACCCTTACGGCAATATGGACAAATTGCCCGTGGCTGTGGTGAATGAGGATAAATCGGTAGAATATGAGGGAGAAACATTAAACATAGGAAAAGAAGTGGTGGAGAATCTGAAAGAGGACGGTTCTCTGAATTTTTCTTTTACAGATAAGGAAAGGGCCCGGCAGGGGCTGAAAGACGGAAGTTATTATATGGTCATTACCATACCGGAGGATTTTTCAGCCAATGCGGCCACCCTTACCCGGGAAAAACCTGAAAAAATGGAACTTTCTTATGAAACAAACCCGGGTATCAATTACATTGCTTCTAAGATGAGTGAGACAGCTATGGAGAAAATCCAGAGTTCTGTCCGGGAAGAAGTTACCCGCACTTATGCAGAAGCGGTTTTTGAACAGATCGGTAAGGCCGGGGACGGAATGGAGGAAGCGGCAGATGGTTCCGGGAAGCTCCAGGAGGGAATCCGGGAACTTGCCTCAGGAAATGAACAGATCGAAGAGAATTTACAGGTTCTGGCAGAGAGTACTCTGGTATTCAGAGATGGCAGTCAGACCATGGAAGAGGGACTAAAGACTTATACAGATGGAGTAACAGCCGCAGACAAGGGAGCACGTGAACTTCAGGATGGGGCCAGTGAACTGAACAAGGGGACGAAAACCCTGGACAGCGGGGCAAAAGAACTTGCCGGCGGAAGTGAAAGCCTGGATGCAGGAGCCCAGTCCCTGGAAGAGGGCATGGGACAGTTAGAAGGAAAGATCCTGGGACTTTCTCAGGGAGTCCGGGCATTATCCCAGGGGTCTTCCCAGCTTGCCGCAGGTGTCAAGACAGCGGGAGAGGGAAGCAAAAGTCTGAAGGCAGGAGCTGAACAGACAGACAGGGGTCTTGCATCTTTACAGGAAGGACTGGATCAGCTGAACAGTGCAGCATCCCAGCTTCCCGGGCAGACACAGAAACTTCAGGAAGGTACAAATGAGGTTTATGAAGGGGCAGCTCAGCTTTCCCAGGGAATGAAGCTTCTGGAAGAACAGGCAGTCCCCGGCATTTCTGCCAGTATTGATCAGGTAAACGGACAGCTGCAGGATGGAGGAAAACAGGTTTTTGACTCTGTGAAAGAGGGCGCGGACCAGTTAAAATCCAGTGCCGATCAGCTCCTTGCGGGGATTCAGGGAACGGAGAGCATGTCCCAGGAAACAGGAAGTGGGGACCAGCTGGGCGATACTTTAGAGAGGAATGCCCAGGAAGCCGGAAACCAGGCAGAGGCAGCCCAGGCTGCGGCAGAAAATCTGGGAGGTGTGGAAAGTACAGACGCCTCTTATTTAAGTGATTCCTTGCAGCAGGCAATTGATTCAGGAGATATAGATGCAGTGGCATCCGTTGCCTGGGAGGCAGTGGCAGCTGCACAGCAAAACGCCGATGCAGCCAATGAGGCGGGAAGCCGTCTCCAGGAAGCTTCTCAGGCTCTTGGGAACAGCAGTGCCGCCCTGTCTCAGGATCAGCAGACCATGGCAGAGGCAGCCCGGCAGGCCCGGGATATGACCGGGGCCGGTTTGGCAGGGGAAAATTCTACAGACCTGAGCAGTGTGGTAAAGGGTCTTCAGGCATTATCAGAAGGTCTGGGACAGTTGTCTGCTCAGACAGAAACAGCCGGAGAACAGTATCTGGCAGGAGTGGACAGCGGCATGGAGCAGCTGAAGAGCGGAATCGGCACACAGGTTGGAGACAGTCTGTCTCAGCTGAGGGAAGGTGCTGACCGTCTTACCCAGGGAAGTGGAGAAGTGAACCGGGGAGTAGAACAGCTGACTGAGGCGGCACCTGCACTTGCCGGCGGAATCCAGAGTGCAAAGGATGGAGCCGGAGCACTGAAGAAACAGGGAACGGAAGCACTGGTACAGGGAGCCAGGCAGCTGGATGAGGGATTTGGCCGTCTGGTACAGGGGAGTTCTGATCTGGATAAAGGAGTACAGGAAATGCAGGGACAGCTTCCGGCTCTTTCCCAGGGAGTGGAACAGCTGTCCCAGGGAGCAAAGGATCTGAAACAGGGAACTGGAAGTCTGAAGACAGGAGCCCAGACCCTTTCTCAGGGAGCAGGAACTCTTTCGGCGGGTATGGATACCTTGGTAGCCGGAACCAGCAAGTTGTCCCAGGGAACCGGCCAGCTTACTGCAAACAATCAGGCTCTTCTTGGAGGAGCGGTACAGCTGGAGGACGGAGCCTCCCAGATCAGCAGCGGAGCTTCCCAGCTTCATGATGGAAGTAAAACTCTTGGATCCGGGATTGAACAGCTGGCGGAAGGAACTAGGACTTTAAAAGACAGTCTGGCAGAGGGGGCAAAACAGATCCGGGATACGAATAAAGGAGAAGATACGGCGGATATGTTTGCAGCTCCTGTGGAAACAAAAGAAACACAGATCACCAGGGTAGAAAATAACGGCCATGCCATGGCCCCCTATATGATGTCTGTGGCACTTTGGGTAGGCTGTATTGCCTTTAGTCTTATGTATCCGCTGACAAAGTACAGCGGAAAGCTGAAATCCGGTCTGGCCTGGTGGGGAAGCAAGGCATCGGTACTGTATCTGATTGCCCTGCTCCAGGCAGCGGTGATGATCTTTATGCTTCATCTGTGTGACGGTTTTGAGCCGGTGGAAATGGGGAAAACCCTGGCGGTGGCCTGTCTGGCTTCGGTGGCTTTTATGTCTGTGATGTATTTCTTTACCAATACTTTTGGCAAAGTGGGAAGTTTCCTGATGCTGGTATTTATGGTGATCCAGCTGGCAGGTTCTGTGGGAACCTACCCCCTGGAACTGTCCGGAAGCTTTGTCCCTTATCTTCATGACTGGGTACCGTTCACTTATACGGTGGAAGCCTTCCGAAGTACCATATCAGGAGGAGAAAGTATTCAGGAAGCCGTAATATTCCTGACCGTTTTGTGGATCGTCTTTACCCTGCTGACCATTCTGGAGTTCCAGATCCGAACCCTTAAGATGAAAAGAGGAAAAAGGACTCTGGATAACTGGTTAGAGGAAAAGGGACTGGCATAAGAGAAAAAAGAAGGGAAAGGACTTTGTACTGCCTTTGAAAAGACAGTGCAGGGTCCTTTTTTTCGGCCATCCATACACTATAATTTATATAAGGTATGATATGGACAGACAGCGGGAACGGAAGCCTCCGGGATTTTTCTTCAGACACCCTCCCCGGACAGTAAAAGGATAAGAAGGTATCATTGGAATTGTATGAACAGATAGGAGAAAAATGGAGGGGCCTATGGAATATAATAAGGAACAACAGGAAGTCCTGATCCAGGACTTTATTGATATGCTTTTTGTGCAGAGAAACTTGTCATCCAATACCCTGTATGCCTATAAAAATGACCTGCAGAATTTTTCCAGGTGGCTGGAAAGACGGCATTACGGGGATATCAATGACCGGAGCATCTATGAATATTTTTTTATATGCAGAATGAGATAGAATTAGCACCCCGTTCTATCCGCAGAAAATATGTTTCCATTCAGCAGTATTGTGATTATCTCAGAATGGTTTTGAACTTAAATGAGATTTTCTTCCGGTTCACGGCCAGAAAATTTCAGTTGCCAAGGACATTGCCCAGGACATTATCCAGGGAAGAGATTAAAGAGCTGATTCTGGCGGCTACTTTCCAGTATCAGCAGGCCTGGTCAGAATATAAAGAAAGACTGGCTGTCCGGAATATGTGTATAATCGAGCTGCTTTTCTGTCTGGGGCTTCGGGTGGGAGAACTTTCCGCTCTGGATATGGCAGATTACTGGCCGGAAGAGAATACAGTGCTGATTCGTGGAAAAGGGAGAAAGGAGAGTTATTGAAGAGGACAATCAGCTTTATAACAGGGCAAGGCTTTGTCAACCACAACAGCAGAAAATTCCATGCAAAGAATACAGATCCGAAACGGAGTCACTGGAATGTGGAATACTGCAATCAGGATATTCAAGAAATATACCATGAATTATTTGATGAGGCACTTGAAAGGTATAATGTAAAGCAGACAAGGAAAGATCGAAAATCATTATGAAAAAATCCGTTCTGGAAAGCAGGAAAAACCATTTCATGAGATAATCCTTCAGATTGGAAATAAAAATGATATGGGAGCGGAAACGCCTGATGGACAGATTGCAGCAAGAATATGGGATGAATATATAAAAGGTTTTCAGGAACGGAATCCTGCCTTGCGTGTGTTTTCCGCTCATCTCCATCTGGATGAGGCAACACCGCACCTGCATATAGATTTTCCTTAATTGATACAATTAATTTTTATGTGGGAAAAGGGTATGATTCGCTAGAGGTGATATATACTTTATTAAGCTATAATGAGTTTAAACATCAAATGATATTAGAACTTAAAGACAATAGTAATAAAGCGTTACTTATTGGAGATGATTTTGCGAGTGTGGTATTGGGAAGTGGTTGTATTGATTAATTTGCCAAATGCTAGATTTAAAATTTGAAATATAGCTGTAATTTTGATAACAAAATCGTGATAACAGATTGATAACACTAGCAGAAACAGGCCATAGAGATATGACAGTTGGAAATAAATAAAATCAAAAAAAACCAAATCTCCTATACAAAACTGTATAGAACTAAATTTGATTTTGCGAGTTTGAATAGCGGACGAAAATGCGAAAAAGCCCATAAATAAAGGCTTTGCGGGACTTCTGAATTGCCCGGTGGAGTGCAAATGGAGTTA
>UQMI01000059.1 GCA_900542045.1 uncultured Blautia sp. | reverse complement strand
ATGGAATATGAATGACGAACAATATTATGAATTTATCAAGCCCTATGAGGATGCCAAACAAATGCTGCTGACCAGGTTGGATGTATTAAATCATACCCTGTATCCCACCAAAGCAGGCAGACCGATTCATAATATGCAAAGCAGGATCAAGAAAAGAAAAAGTCTGGAAGAGAAGCTGGTAAAAAAAGGAAAAGAACCCACTGTGGACAATGCCAAGGATTACATACAGGACATTGCAGGGGTGCGGGTGATCTGTTATTTCGTAGATGATATTTACAATCTGGTGGATATTCTCAAACGGCAGTCGGATCTGGTCATGATACGGGAATGTGATTATATCGCTTCTCCCAAGCCCAATGGATACCGAAGTTATCACCTGATCGTGGGGATTCCGGTTTATTGTCTGGATGGAATGGAATATTTTCCGGTGGAGATACAGTTCCGCACCATGTCTATGGATTTCTGGGCCAGTATGGAGCATCGGATCTCCTATAAAAAGGAGCGGGCCGATAAGGAAGCGCTGACCGATGAACTGAGGGAATACGCGGAAATGCTGGTGGAGATCGAAGACCGGTTCGAGCAGTACAATGATGTGGGGCATCTTTAGAGAAGATGCTCTGCTGTATTTTGATGGAAATAAAGAATGCCGGTGCCGGGACCGAAGCAGCGGGAAGAGAGACATGCAGGTGGACAACAGGCATCAGCGAGAAGAAAAATGTACAGGTGGATGACAGATGGATAAGAAATACGAGTCGGATTTAACCCCCAGGGAAAAAAGGCAGCTGGAGCTGCAGAAACTGAAAAATATGAATACCGGTCAGAAAATCGATTATCTGTGGACCTATTATAAATGGGTCCTGGTGGTGATCCTGATCGTAATTCTGGTCATCTATCTGGGGGTTACCATGTACAGAAATATTCGGACAACGGAATTGTTGTCCATTGCAGTGATCGATGCAGATACTGCAACAGAAGAAAACCAGGCCAGGATGGAAGAGGACCTGCTGGAATGGCTGCAGTCGGGAAAAGGTTACGAAGAGGTATCTGTAGATACTTCCATTCAGTCAGGAGAGGATTATGTATCCACAGCGAAACGGGTGGCCACCATCGGTTCCGGGGCAATGGATCTTCTGATCTGCGGGGAAGAAGCTTACGACAGTTTCGCAGAACAGGATGTGTTCCTGTCCTGGGAAGAAGTTCTGGGGGATCAGTACCAGACCTATGAGCCCTATCTGGTGGACGGAAAGCTGGATCTCTCCAGAAGTGAAAAGTGGCAGAGCTATCATCTGGCCTCTTATGAGCCGGCATATGCAGGGGTTTATGTGAGCTCGGAGAACAGTGAAAATGTCGTGAAATTTTTGGAATATTTTTTTGAAGTTGCTTCCTAATCTCTGAAATATTTTAGCATCTGTACTAATATTGGACTTTCCGCAATTTCATCTGTATCACGTTCTCTTTGACCAAACTGGACAAATTGGGAAGCAGAATAAAAATCATGTAATTTTGGATTGCTGGCACACTCTATGTAAACAGCTTTCCCTCCGATAATAAACTGAGCTTCCCGAACTTTACTGCAGGCAATATCCAATAATTCTCGTCCGGATATAGAGGCAGATACAGCGGGACTAAAATTTCTGCCGAGCTGTGCAATTAAAGGCATAGATATCAGAAAACGATCAAGCTCTTTGTCATACTGTGAAAATTTTTTAATACGTTTCTGGAGAGTTTTACTTAGTGCATTTCCTGAGATAGAAACAAATTTATTAGTCAGTGTAAAATAGCCAACCAAATCAGGCGACTTTTCATCAGAAAAAACAAGATAGGTCATTGCAAGTCGCTGTCTGGCAAAGGCAATCGCTTTTGATTGTATAAAGTTTTCCACATCTGTATTTTGGGGACACATACGGAGAGGATAGGCTGCAGCCTATCCTCTCCGTATGTGTCGAGCATTTCTAAAAGATTCAGCTCTATATAATCCATTATAATTTATCTCCGAAAAAAGCTTTGATATTTTCAGTGCCTTTTAATTCTTTTACGCTGTAATTACGGGAAACAGCTTTTGGTGCAATAGCTGCAGCCTTTTCCAGTGCTTCCACGAAAGCGGTGGCGGAGTCTTTGTCATGGATTACAATATTCTTTTTAATGCTCTGTGTTGCCATGCGCATCTACTCCTTTCCTGTTTCTTTACTGACAGTATAGACGATTTTTCTGAAAATAGCAATGAATTATTTTAAAAATTTACGGAAAGTGATGCGCGCAAATTTTCTTTATTGATTCAATCTTTTGTTATTGGAATACTTACGCCCGCACATCCCTTTTTTTCAGAATCAGCAGGGCAATTGCGGTAAACAGGGCAAAGAAGAAAAAATTCCCAAGCAAAAAAGGCAGGGTGCCGCCGGAGAGCATATCTTCCGTTTTGTTGGCGTTCATTCCCAGCAGCATCATGGAATACGGCCAGAGAATCCCCAGTCCCTTGTTGCTGACCAGAAGACCGATAATGCTGCCCAGCAGGGCAATGCCAATGGGAACGGAGAAACTGCGGATGACCATGGACAGCAGAAGCTGCAGTGCGCCAATGGAGATGGCGGCCAGGGTCCCCCGCAGCAGCCAGAAGAAGATCTCCAGAGAGAAAATGCCGGGGAGACCGGCCAGCTTGCCGCAGATAAAATACAAAACACCCAGCCAGAGTTGTGTGAAAACAGTGACTTTCAAAATAACGGCCAGTTTGCCGAAATAGAGATCGCCAATGGGAACCGGCGCGGTCATCAGGGCATTCCAGTTATGGTTCAGGTGCTCCATCCGCCAGAGCCAGGAGCAGTACAGGGCGATCAATGGTGCATAGAAGAAATTGGAATAAAACAAAGTCAGCTGCGTCCACAGAGAATACCACTGGCTTTTCAGAATTCCCAGGTTCTGCAGATAATTAAAGGTTCCCATGATGGCCGGGATCACAGGGATCAGAAGACATGCCAGCCAGATATGAGAATGGGCCAGCTTTTGATTTTCCACAGAGATACATCGTCTCAGCATGGGTCACACCTCCTTTTGGGTAAACAGATACTTGCCGGCAAAATACAAGAAAATTCCAAATACGCAGAACAGGAGAAACTGCGTCAGCGGAAAAGGAATCGAATAGTAATCGGTGATGCGGGTCTGGGAATCCCAGTTCATGCCGATGGGAGTGAACATGGCAAAATACCCCCAGAGGATGAAACGGGAAACAGCCTTCGGAAAGAACATGGAAAACAGTCCCAGAAAGGAACCCACCAGTCCCAGCGCCAGGGGGAAAATCTGATTGTCCGAGAGCAGAGAGGCAGTCTGCTGGATTCCCAGGAGGATCATTCCCGTCACCAGGTTGGTGAGCAGGTAGAGCAGCCCTTCTTTGACCGGAAATGTTTCGGTAAAAGAAAACAGTTTTCCGGTAAGAAGGATCAGCAGAAATTCTCCGGCAATAAACAGCGCCAGATATTTGACCCCGAATAAATATTTGCAGTGGTAAAAACTGTTTCGTTTTTGCAGGGTATACAGAAGCTTCAGGGTATGCCCTTTGATCTCCATATCACACAGACGGCTGGCGATCACAGCCAGAAGGATCGGCATCATAATGGCATTGATCATGGGAAGCTGATAAAACAGGGACGTATATCCCTGGGCCAGGGTATGGGCGTCTGCATTGCGGAACATCCACAAAAGCCAGAGAAACAGAATTCCCAGAAAAGCCAGCGGGCACAGCCAGATGTACCGTTTCCGCAGTTTCTGTTTTTCCGCCCGATACTGACGGAGAAAGCGGCTGGTTGTCTTCATAGGCTCACCTGCTTTCCGGTGAGACTTAAAAAGATATCTTCCAGACTCATCTGCTTTTCTTCCAGGCGCAGCAGACCAATGCCCTGTCCGGCCAGCAGAAGACTGGATTTTATCACTGTGCCATCCTCTGCGGTGGTCAGATACAGTTTCTGGTTTTTCCAGACAATGGGAAATCCTGCCTGCTTCAGGCATTCATAGGCATTGGGGTCATCTGTGGTGTGCAGGAACATATGGGAACGGCTGTGCTCATGAAGGCTGGTCAGACTGTCCTGGAAGATCAGCTGTCCATTGTTGATGATCCCCACATGGGTGGCCATCTGGTCCATTTCGCTGAGCAGATGACTGGAGACCAGAACAGTCATCTGGTATTGCCGGGGAAGAGAACAGATCAGTTCCCGCATCTCCTGAATACCGGCGGGATCCAGCCCGTTGGTGGGTTCATCCAGAAGAAGGAGCCGGGGATTTCCCAGAAGGGCGCAGGCCAGTCCCAGCCGCTGTTTCATGCCCAGAGAATACTGGCTGACTTTCTTATCCTGCTGATTGGTCATGCGGACTACCTGCAGGACACGGTCAATGTCTTCTTCCGGAATCGCTTTCAGCGTGCAGATGATCCGCAGGTTTTCCCTTCCGGTGAGATGGCCGTAATAGGCAGGGGATTCGATCAGGGAACCGGTATTTCGCAGGATGGCCAGACGGTTTTTCTCCTGTACCGGTTTGCCCAGTACATGGATGCTGCCTTTTGTGGGTTTCACAAGCCCCAGCAGCATTTTCATTGTTGTGGATTTGCCGGCGCCATTGGGCCCGAGAAAGCCATAGATACTACCTTCCGGAACCCGCAGGTCCAGATCCTCTACTACAGCCTTTTGTTTGTATTGCTTGGTCAGGCCGCTGGTTGTAATGACAGATTTTTTCATAGTGTATAACCTCCATTTTCTGTAAAAGGATAGAAAAGATTTTAGAACCTTCAGCTTAGTCCTTCCTGAAGACTGCCTTATTTTTACCTTAATTTTTTCCGGGATGGATGAAAGACGGAAGAATTCCGGCTATAATAGACATGATGCAGGCCATGGTCTTTTGCCCACTGGCATTGCAACGACAACAAAGCAGAGAGATTGAGGGATGGATATGAATCATTATGACCGGAAAATATTGTTAGTGGATGATCACAGAGAACTGCGGGAAATGATCCGGCAGATCCTGGAGGAAAGCGGCTACCACAAAGTGTATACAGCGGCTTCCTGCGCAGAAGGGAGAAAGCTGTTTTGGGAGGTAAAACCGGACCTGGTGATACTGGATATCATGCTGCCGGATGGAGATGGCTTTTCACTGTTTCGGGAATTTCAGCGTCAGAGAGAAGTGCCGATGCTGTTTTTGTCTGCCAGAGATGAGGACAATGACCGGCTGCTGGGCCTGGGACTGGGAGCAGATGATTATATCACCAAACCGTTTCTGCCCCAGGAGCTGATCCTGCGGATCGGAGCAATTCTCAAGAGGACTTATGCACCCCTGGGCCAGGAAAGCCAGGAAGGGGGAGAGCTGCTTCTGGCGCCCTATCGGGTGTCGCTGAAGCAGGGCATTGTCTTTCGTGGAGAGGAGCAGATATCCCTGACGGCAAAAGAACTGGCGCTGCTGGAAAAACTGGAGCAGAACCGGGGGAATATTGTTACCTTTGACGCGCTGTGCATGGCAGCCTGGGGCGATTCCTATTATGGATACGAAAATACGCTTATGGTGCATATCCGCCATCTGCGGGAGAAGATCGAGGAAAATCCCTCCCATCCCAGATGGCTTCTGACTTGTCGGGGAATCGGATACCGGCTGGCAAAAGAAACGGAAAACAGGAGGGAATCATGAAAAGTCTGGGAAGAATTGTCTGGTATTATCTGGCCGGAGCCGTGCTGGTCTTATTTCTGATCCTGTGTCTGAACACCACGGTGTTTCTCTGGGCGGCCTGGCAGAATTTTCTGCGGGAGCCCCTGGGGCAGACCACGGGGAGCCGGTATCTTGCGGATATAGAAGCCCGGCTTATCGATGAAACGGATGGAGTTGCCATGAAGGAAGAGGGAATCCGCCTGCTGGAACAGTCGGCATTTGTCTGGGCCATGGTGCTGGATGAGGAGGGAAACCGGATCTGGGAATGGCAGGTGCCGGATGACATCCGGGATCATTACAGCCGAAATGAAGTGGCGGCCTTCTCCCGGTGGTATCTGGAGGATTATCCGGTCCGGGTCTGGACCCATGGAGAGGATCTGCTGGTACTGGGAGAAGCAAAAGACAGCGTGGGAAAATATACCATGGAGATATCCGTGGAAAATATGAAACGGCTTCCCGGTTTTCTGTTTCTGTTCCTGGGAAGCAATGTGCTGCTGATCCTGGTTTTGTGTCTGGGGTTTGGGTATCGTCTTTACCGGTCTCTGAAACCGGTGGTGCATGGGATCATGGATCTTTCCCAGAACCGACAGCTTCACCTGCGGGAAAAAGGCGTAGTGTGGGAGCTGGCGGCAAAGGTGAATCAGGTATCGAAGATTCTGGTGGAACAGCAGCGGCGCCTGGAACAGAGAGACAATGCCAGGACCAGCTGGATCGCAGGGGTTTCCCACGATATCCGAACACCATTGGCGCTGGTTCTGGGGTATTCCGATACACTGGCGGCAGACAGGTCTCTGAATGAAAAAGTGCGGGAGAAAGTGCAGGCGATCCGGACCCAGAGCCTTCAGATCCGTCATCTGATCGAGGATCTGAACCTGACGTCCAAGCTGGAATATGACGCCCAGCCCCTGCGCAGACAACGCTTTTATCCGGCCAATCTGCTGCGGGAATGTGTGGCAGAATTTTACAACGAAGGATTGGAGAAACGATATGAGATTGGACTGGAAATCCCCCAGGAGACAGAAAGGATTCAGCTTTCCGGAGATGTAAAGCTGTGGAAACGGGCTGTGCGGAATCTGATCCGCAACAGTATCGAGCACAATCCCGGGGGATGTACAATGGAACTTTCTGTTTTCTGGAGGGAAGGAAAGCTCTGCTGGCGATTCTGGGACAGCGGACCGGGAATCACGCCCTCTGTGAAAGAAACCCTGGAAAAAACGGAAATTTCCTCAGAAAAAGGCGTGCATGTGATGGGGCTTCGGATCGTCCGGCAGATCGCCCGGGCCCATGGCGGAGAGCTGCTTATGATCCCCAAAGAGAATGGAAATTTTCTGCCGGAAATCCAGATATCTGTGTGAATCTGGTAAAAAATACTTGACGAATCCAAAAGTCCCATGTATAATCCGTTTCTATAATGAATCGCAGATAAATCAGGACGACAAAGAAGTCAGAAGACTTTTTTGCCGTCCTTTTTTTCGTGTGCACAAAGGAGGTATATCATGAGGCTAAACCCAAAGGAACAGGAAAAACTGATGCTCCATATGGCCGGAAATCTGGCAAAGGAAAGGAAGGCGAGAGGGCTGAAACTCAATTATACAGAAGCGCTGGCTTACTTAAGTTCGGAGCTTCTGGAAATGGCCAGAGACGGTAAAACCGTGGTGGAACTGATGCAGGCGGGTACGAAAATTCTGTCTGCCGATGACGTGATGGACGGTGTGGCAGATATGATCGGAGAGGTGCAGGTGGAAGCCACTTTTCCCGATGGAACCAAGCTGGTAACGGTTCACAATCCCATACAGTAAGGAGGACAGGCAGATGAGAATTGGAGAAATTATTCCTGCAGACAGAGAGATCACATTAAATGCAGGGAAGAATACAGTGAAGATCGTGGTGGCCAATACCGGAGACAGACCGGTGCAGGTGGGTTCTCATTATCATTTTTTTGAGGTGAACCGGTGCCTGAAATTTGACCGGGAGGCAGCCTATGGATACCATCTGGATATCCCCTCCGGAACCTCTGTTCGTTTCGAACCGGGGGAAGAAAAAGAAGTGCAGCTGGCGGAAATGGGCGGCAGAAAAAGAGTCTTTGGTCTGAATGATCTGACTTGTGCCCGGGCGGCAGCGGATACGAAAAAGGCAGCATTGGATAAGGCAAAACAGAAGGGTTTTCTGTAAGGAGGATGGATTATGAGTGTAAAAATTTCTGGTGAGAAATATGCGATGATGTACGGCCCCACCACAGGAGATAAAGTACGTCTGGCAGATACAAGTCTGGTCATTGAGGTGGAAAAAGATTATACCACCTATGGAGATGAAGTGAAATTCGGCGGCGGCAAGACCATCCGGGACGGCATGGGACAGTCTGTGAAAACCTGCAGCCGGGACGGAGATCTGGATCTGGTGATCACCAATGCCCTGATTGTGGATTATACAGGGATCATAAAAGCAGATATCGGGATCAAGGACGGCAGGATCAAAGGAATCGGAAAGGCCGGAAACCCGGATATCATGGATGGGGTGACGCCTGGCATGACGGTGGGGGCTTCCACCGAGGCCCTGGCAGGAGAAGGGATGATTGTCACTGCCGGCGGTATTGATACCCACATTCATTTCATCAGTCCCCAGCAGATCGACTGCGCGCTGTACAGCGGTGTTACCACCATGATCGGCGGCGGAACCGGACCGGCCGACGGCACCAATGCCACCACCTGTACCCCGGGTCCCTGGAATCTGGAAATGATGCTGAAAGCGGCGGAAGAATATCCCATGAATCTGGGTTTTCTGGGAAAGGGCAACTGCTCTGATGAAGAGCCTCTCATTGAACAGGTAAAGGCCGGTGCCATGGGACTGAAGATCCATGAAGACTGGGGCGCAACACCGGCTGTCATTGATCATTGTCTGAATGTGGCGGATGCCTATGATGTGCAGGTGGCTATTCACACCGATACATTAAACGAAGGCGGCTGTGTGGAGGATACCCTGGCGGCCATTGGAGGACGTACCATTCATACTTATCATACCGAAGGAGCAGGAGGCGGTCACGCGCCGGATATCATCCGGGCGGCGGCAGCGGAAAATGTACTGCCTTCTTCCACAAATCCCACCATGCCTTACACGGTGAACACTCTGGATGAACATCTGGATATGCTGATGGTGTGCCATCACCTGGATAAAAAGATTCCGGAGGATGTGGCTTTTGCGGATTCCCGGATTCGTCCCGAGACCATTGCTGCAGAAGATGTGCTCCATGATATGGGGATCTTCAGCATGATGAGCTCCGATTCCCAGGCCATGGGCCGTGTGGGGGAAGTGATCACGCGCACCTGGCAGACCGCCAGCAAAATGAAAGACGAAAGAGGCGCTCTGCCGGAAGACGAAGGCCATGGAAATGATAACTTCCGTGTAAAACGATACATTGCCAAATATACCATTAACCCGGCCATCACCCATGGAATTTCCCGGTATGTAGGTTCTGTGGAAGAGGGAAAAGAAGCGGATCTGGTGCTGTGGAATCCCATGTTTTTCGGTGCGAAACCGGATATGATCATCAAAGGCGGCATGATCATTGCCTCCAAAATGGGAGATGCCAATGCTTCCATCCCCACAACCCAGCCGGTGCTGTATCAGCCCATGTTCGCGGCCCATGGCAAGGCAAAATATGCTTCCTGTCTGACTTTTGTTTCCCAGGCGGCTTACGAGGCGGATATCAAAGAGGCATATGGTCTGGAGAAGCAGGTGGTACCGGTGAAGGGATGCCGGAATATCAGCAAAAAGGATATGATATACAATGACCGGACCCCGGCGATTACCGTGGATCCGGAAACCTATGAGGTGACGGTGGACGGAGAAGCCATCACGTCAAAACCGGCGGATAAGCTTCCGCTGACACAGCTGTACAGCTTGTTCTGATCAGAGCTGCAAAGCAGCCTGGCGGTTTCCGGATCATGTAAGCAACGCGGCGGATCGGTGCCGCCAGATATAAAAATTTTCCGTATGCGGTTCCACGAAAGGAGCCGCATACGGATGGTAAGAAAGGGAGATGGATATGTTAGGAGCCTGCCTGTTATTTGTGGGAATCGTGCTGATCAACAATGGTATCTGCACTCTGTGCAAGGTGGATGCCAGGTCATCGGCAATTATGAATATTTTTACCGGGGGACTGTCCCTGTACATCAATTTTGTAAATCTGGCCCAGGGGAATTATTATGCGGCAGCCACAGGTCTGCTGTTCGGATTTACCTATTTGTTTGTGGCCGCCAATAAACTTTTGAATTTAAGCCCTTTGCCCTTTGCCTGGTTTTCCACCTTTGTGGCGGTGAATGCGGTGATCTTTGGCACAGTGGAAGGTTTTCTGGGAAATGCGTCTTTGGGTATTACAGCAGATATCCGTTGGGCTGGTATCTGGTATCTGTGGGCCATCCTCTGGGGCACATCCTTCGTGGAGGATATCATGGGAAAGAAACTGGGGAAATTTGTTCCGGTGCTGCAGGTATTTGAAGGTGTGGTAACTGCCTGGATCCCCGGTGTTATGATGCTGCTGAATATATGGTAAAAGGAGAACAGGGGAATGCTTTGTGAACAGATTTTAGGAAAACTGGAAGAGATGGATACCAGCCAAAAAACAGTGGAATATGTGGACATTGAATGGCACGAAGCCTTCAAGAAGATCCACAGAAAAACCACTGATCAGGGCACAGACGTGGGAATCCGTATGGATGATTCGGTGCTGACCAGAGGCCTTCTGCAGGACGATGTGATCTACGAAGATGAAAGCAGGATCATCGCGGTGAATACGCCGCCCTGTGAAGTAATCGAGATCCGCCTGGAAAAAGGCCATGAAAAAGCGGCGGCAAAGGTCTGCTATGAGATCGGCAATCGTCATGCGCCTTTGTTCTGGGGCGGGGATGGAACCGATACATTAGTTACCATTTACAACGAACCGGTGATGGCCATGCTGCAGAAGATCCATGGTGTGATCCCAGGTAAGAAAACAGAAAAACTGAATTTTGATCATCGGATTTCCGCTTCGGTGCATAATCATCATCATTGAATCAGGGGTTATGGAGAAAATGACAGAACAGAAAGACTTTTATTTACTGCAGGTAAATGACGCCCTGTTTCCCATTGGAGGATATTCTCATTCTCAGGGACTGGAAACTTATATTCAGAAAGGGATTGTTCATGATGAGGTCAGTGCGGCGCAGTACATCCGGCAGAAACTCTGCTGGAACCTCACGTACACAGAATTGCTGGCTGCCCGTCTGGCCTGGGAATATGCAGACCAGGAAGACATACAGAGATTAAATGAATTGGAGGAGATTCTGGAAGCCTCCAGGCTGCCCATGGAGCAAAGGGAAGCCTCCCGGAAAATGGGATCCCGGTTTGCCAAGACTATGGGAGCACTGCAGCTGCCGGAAAATGGCAGCTTTCGAAAATATACTGCTGCTCGGAAAGGAAAGACCATGAGTCATTGCTGCGTTTACGGTGTTTTCTGTGCGGCATTGTCCATAGAGAAGAGACAGGCATTGTCGCATTTCCTTTATGCGCAGATATCTGCTACGGTGACCAACTGCGTAAAGACCATCCCCCTCAGTCAAAGCAGCGGCCAGAAACTGCTCAGCGAATGCTATCCGTTGATGGCAGAGGAGCTGGAACGGGTGGAACATCTCACAGTGGAAGATCTGTGTCTGTCTGCGCCGGGTTTTGATCTGCGGGGTATGCAGCATGAGCGGCTGTATTCCAGGATTTATATGTCCTGACAGCAAAACCGGGAGACAATAAATGCCTGTATATGGAAACTTTTTTGAAAATGCGCAGGTGTTTTTTGAAAAAATCGTATGTGGTAAGGAGAGAGAACTATGTCCTATGTGAAAATCGGTGTGGCAGGCCCGGTAGGATCCGGAAAAACAGCCCTGATCGAAGCCCTGTCCAGAAGAATGGCACAGGAATACAGTATTGGTGTGATTACCAATGATATTTATACAAAGGAAGACGCAGAGTTTCTGGCCCGGAATTCCGTGCTGCCGGTGGAACGGATCATCGGAGTGGAAACTGGCGGATGCCCGCACACAGCCATCCGGGAGGATGCCTCCATGAATCTGGAGGCAGTGGATGAGATGATGGAACGGTTTCCGGATATCCAGCTGCTGTTTATTGAAAGCGGTGGCGATAATCTTTCGGCTACGTTCAGTCCGGAACTGGTGGATGCCACGATCTTTGTGATCGATGTGGCGGAAGGCGACAAGATTCCCAGAAAAGGCGGACCGGGCATTACACGTTCCGATCTGCTGGTGATCAATAAAATTGATCTGGCGCCTTATGTGGGAGCAAGCCTGGAAGTCATGGAACGGGATTCCAGGAAAATGCGGGGAGACCGGCCATTTCTGTTTACCAATATCCGGGATGGAGAAAATGTGGATCAGGTCATTGCCTGGATCAAAAAGAATGTGCTTCTGGAAGATCTGTAGAAAGGAGAGGACAGGATGCAAAATTCGTTTGGAAAGACTTCACGGCTTTTGTTAAAGACCATCGGAACAGAGGGAGGAACACTGCTGGAGGAATTATCCTTTACAGCACCGTATAAAATAATGGCTCCTTTTGAAAAGAGTAATGGTGGGATTTCCGTGATGCCTTTGTGCGCGTCCGCGGGGATCATGGAAGGAGATTGTCAGGAACTGGATTTTCAGGTGGGTGAAGGCAGCAATCTGGAAGTGCTTTCCCAGTCCTTTGATAAGATACACCGGATGAGAGAAGGACAGGCCACAAGGATGATCCGGGCGGAGGTGAAAAAGAATTCCGTGTTTTATTATTACCCTCAGCCGGTAATCCCTTTTCGGGATTCTGCTTTTGAAAGCCGGATGGATATTCATCTGGAAGATGAGACAGCCCGCCTGTTTCTGGCAGATATTATTTCCTGCGGCCGGGTGGCTTCCGGGGAGCGGTTTCAATACCGGAAGTTTGCTTCCCGGGTAGAAGTCCGCCGGGGCGGAAAGCTGATATACCGGGATCACACCTGTTTTGAGCCCGGGCGGATGCCCATGGAAGAGATGGGAATGTATGAAGGTTATACTCATGTTGCCAACTTGTTTTGTACAGGAGGGATTCCAGATATGGAACAGAAGATCTGGGACATACTGGAACAGCACAGTGAGATAGAAGGCGGCGTTTCCCGGCTTGCCGGCAAAGATCTGGCAGTGCGGATGTTCGGCATGCGGGCACAGAAGCTCCAGACAGTTTCGGATCAGATCAAGCAGGAATATGAGGCTGCTCTGCAAGGACCAGTTCCGGCTTCTGGAGTCTGGAAAAAATTTTTCTGTACTGCTCTGCCACTTTGCCATCAGTGATGATCTTATCCGGATAGGTGATGGGAGCCAGCTGGTGGACAGAATTATAGCCGAAACGGGCAGAGGGAATCAGAAAAATGGTCTCTGCGGAAAAGTCCGGCAGGTGCAGCAGCATACTTAATTGAGATAATTCGTGCATGGTATAGCCGGACTGATGATCTATGCCGTCAACGGCAGCAAAGGCTTTGCTGACAAATATGGAGCTTAAATTGCTCTCCAGCCTGGGACCGCCGGTGTAGTAATTCTCTGCATTCTGCAGCAGGTCTCCGCCGATGAGATAGACATGGCCGATCTGGCCCCGCAGGGAGACGGCAGCGTTAAAATTGTTCGTGACCACAGTAATATTTTTCAGATGTTTCTGCTCCCGGATATATCTGGCCATCAGAAGGCACAGCAGGCCTTCGCCCAGGAAGATGCTGTCCATCTCAGAGACCATTTGTACGGCTGTCATGGCAATTTCCTCCTGCTGTCGGTAGTCGTCCGGAAAGGAAGCGGCAGTGGGGCCGGGCTGTGCCAGGAGATTGCAGGAGATCAGACCTTTGTGAATGGAGATCAGGCCTTCTTTTTCCAGTTTCTCCAGATCCCGGTATAACGTGGAACGGGATATGCGGAGGGTTTGCTGCAGTTCCTGAAATGAGATTTTTTTTTCTTTCAGCAATAGGTTTTCGAGATTTTTTCTTCGTTCTTCGGGAATCATGGAATCCTCCTTCAGGCTGTGAGGATCCGGATCCCCATTTCTTCAATGGCGTTTTTGTAATCCGGATCCAGTTCTTTATTGGTTACAATGGTCTGGATGTATCCCTGGATGGGGCCGATGCGGTGAGCACTCTGACAGCCGAATTTGGTTTTGTCGCAGACAAGGATGAGACTGCGTGCAATTTTGTAGATAGAAGAATACAGATTCAGCTGCGTCAGGTCGTAGATGGTAAGGCCGGCTTTGATATCTACGCCGCTGACACCGATAAAAGCCTTGTTTACGAATACTTTCTCCAATTCATAGGGAATCTTTGGCCCGCCGGTATAATAGATCCCATCGATTTCCATCAATTCGCCGCCAATGAAATACACACTGTTTGTGGTAGCGGCCAGTTCACAGGCCACATTCAGATTGGTGGTGACAACTCTTAAGTTCTGAAATTTTCTCAGATAACGTGCAAATACGGAAAACGTACTGCCGCAGCCTATGAAAATGGTATCATGATCAGAAATCAGGCGGGAAGCCTCTTCGGCAATCCGTTCTTTTAATTCCAGATTTACGATCTTTTCAGGTCTGGGAAGCGTAGCGGCAAACTGCTCCTGAGGTGTCCGGGAAGGGAGAATCGCTCCGCCGTAGGAGCGGATCAGTTTGCTCTGGGCGTTCAGCTCGTTCAAATCTTTTCGCAGTGTGGCCAGGGAAGCAGGGATTCGTTCTGCCAGCTGGCTTATGGTTACGGCTCTGTTTTGTGCCAGATAATCCAGGATGATCCTTTGGCGTTCTTCTTTTTTCATGTTCTTAGACCTTTCATTGTCGAATTTGAAATTATTTATTTCAGAAAAGAAAGAAAAAATATGATTTTCTGGGATTATATCCCGCATATTATCAGAAAGTCAATGAGATATACGAAAACTTTACAAAACTTTACGGCGATTTTCTTGAAAATAACCCGTTGAAATTTATAATTCCAATTGTACTTGATGTAAAAAAAACAGATGAACGACAGTAAATGGAGGTACGAAAATGAAGAAAGCAAATCGGTTTCTCGCAGGGCTTTTGGCAGGTTGTATGCTGGTCAGTCTGGCAGGGTGCGGCCAGTCTGCAGCAGCAGACACTTCTTCGGATGCGGCAGCGGATACATCTTCCGGCACAGCTGAAGAAGCGGATAACAGCTCAGGAGAAGATTCTGAGAAGATCGTCATTGAATATTGGCACAAAAACTCAGAGACAGCAGGAGGTCCTACAATTGATGAATATGCGGCAGCCTTCAATGAAAGCCAGGATAAATATGAGATCAAACCAGTCTTCATGACGGAAGATTACAAAGGAATCATGCAGCAGATGCAGGCAGAAGCGGCAGCCGGAAACGCGCCCGGCGTCATACAGGTGGGATATTACTGGCTGAATTATTTTACAGAAAACTATTCCTATGTGGATATCAAAGAGCTGGATGAGAGTTATCTGGATAATTATCTGCCCAATATTGTGGAACTCTGCACCACGCAGGACGGCAAGGTTGCCGGTGTTCCCTATTCTCTGAGTACCCCGGTGATGTACTACAACACGGAACTTCTGGAAGAAGCGGGACTGGATACTTCCAATCTTCCCCAGACCATGGACGAATTGTATGACTGGGCCAGAACTGTAAAAGAAAACACGGGAGAATACGGACTGGCCTTTGCGGCTGCCAGTGATTTCTGGCTGGAGCAGTATCATATTGAGTCCAATGGAGGAAGAATGCTGACATATGGCGAAGATGGTTCTGCTGAGGCTACTTTTGCCTCGGATGAAGGGATTGAGGCCCTGCAGGGTGTGGCAGATCTGATCAATGAAGACCAGGCGGCTACTTATATTCTGGGTGAGTCCATCAAGGATGCCTTTTCCAGTGGACAGGTGGCAATGATCGGAGCAACCATCGGATGGAGTACGGGAATCATCGATGCGGCTGATTTTGATGTAGTGACAGGTCAGATGCCTTCTTACGGAGAGAAAGAACGCCGTGTACCGGTAGGCGGCAACTTCCTGGCAATCACAGCTCTGGATGAGGAAGAGCAGCAGGGTGCCTGGGAGTGGATCAAATACCTTACCACAGCAGAAGCACATGTGGACTGGACAAAGGCAACGGGCTATGTGCCGCCCCGTGAAGATGTGACAGAGCTGCCAGAGTTCCAGGATTATCTGGAAGAAGCACCGCAGCTGAATGCCTGCCTGGATCAGATGGAAGACCTGGCGCCGTTTGTATCCTTCCCGGGAGATTCCGGACTGGAAATTGAACAGAATCTGCTGGATATCCGTGATGTGATCATGAACGGGGATCAGACCGCTCAGGAAGCACTTACAGAAGCGCAGAATAATGCCAATGAATTGCTGGCAGGATAAGAAGGACGGAAAGTGAGACGGAACGGAATGTGTCAGATGACAAAAGGGAGGTTCTCTCCCTTTTGTTATTTCAGTATGACAGGAAAGCAGAACGGTTCATTTTGACATCCTGTCATATAAAAAGCTCCGTGAGGGCACAGGATTTTAGCAGAAAGGATAAAACAGAATGAGATATTTGAATATTGCGTGTTATTGTGTGGATTTTGAAAATTACGAATTTCTTCAGGAAATCCTCCAGCGAACTGCATTCGCAAAAACCGGCGCAGAGCTTTCCATGTTTTCCGACCGGCCGGATTATATGGAAAGACTGTTGGCGCAGAGAAAACGGTTTGCATCCTGTCCGGTGACTTTTCATGGACCATACATGGAAGTGGAAGCCACAGCGGCGCCGGGCAGCGGCCAGTACAGACAGATCAAAGAAGCCTATGAAATGGCCTTTGATGTGTATGAAAAATTTGAGGCCAGATCGATTGTCATGCATACCAATCAGCGAAAAATTGTTCCGGACAGCAAAGAGATACTGCAGAAAAATGCAGTAGGCGTGATCCGTGAAATCGCGGAACGGGCCGGGGAAAGAGGCGTGAATCTGCTGGTGGAAAATGTGGGAGAACATATGGATGGAAATCTGCTGTTTGAGGAACAGGAATTCGTTGAGCTGTTTCAGAAGCTTCCGGAATCTGCCGGCTGTTTGCTGGACATTGGTCATGCCATCTTAAACGGCTGGGATCTGGACCGGGTGATCAGGAAGCTGGGAGGCAGGATCCGTTCGTATCATCTTCATAATAATGATGGGAGCGGAGATATCCATCGGCCTTTATTTGAACAGGGAATGCTGCTGGATGAGTCGAAGCTGAAGCATTTGTTCCAGGTGATGGAACAGGAAACACCGGAAGCAGACTGGATCCTGGAATATGCACCGGGAAATCATATTTCAGCACAGCTGATGGAACAGGAGGTCCGTCATCTGCAGCGTCTGCTGGAAAAGTAAGAATCTGTAAGGAAAAGAGGTGACATTATGGCAGAAAGTACTGCTGCTGTAAAAAGGCCGGCTGTATCTGCGCAGACAGATACAGAGGCAAAACGAAAAAAACGGGTGCGCGACAGAAAGGAAAAATTGCTGGCGTTCTGTCTTTTGCTTCCTACTATACTTGTATTTGCCATATTTATGTTCTGGCCCATTCTCCGAACCATTGAACTGAGTTTTTTTGATTGGAATATGGTGAGTCCGGACAAGGAGTTCGTAGGACTTGGAAACTATCAGGAAATTCTGACAGATCCTACTTTCCACAAGGTGCTCTGCAATACAGTGTGGTATATTCTTCTATTTATTCTCATTGATTTTGTGCTTCCGTATATTATTTCTTTTGTATTGTCTTTTGTGATTAAAAAAGGGAGATCCTTCTACAAAACCGCTTTGTTTACCCCGAGTCTGATCTCTCTGGTTGTTGGAGCTATCATTATGTCCTGGATCTTAAATCCTCTTTCCGGCCCCATTGCCACGATCGTGAAAGCTTTTGGCGGTGATTTTCCCATATGGTCACAGACCAGCGGGCTGGTGATCGTAGTTCTGTGCCTGATCACTTCCTGGAAAATATTTGGCTATAACGTGATCGTTCTAATGGCAGGCGTGGCCAGTGTTCCCATGGAACTGATCGAAACAGCAAAACTGGAAAAAACGCCAAACTGGGAAATTTTTCTGAAGATCATTGTTCCCATGAGTTCTTCCACAGGAATTTATACGCTGCTGATCACTTTGATCTGGGGACTGCAGTGGGTTTTTACTCCAATCAGCGTACTGACCCAGGGAGGCCCCAATAATGGAAGCTCCAATCTGGTCTATGCAGTTTATAAAGAAGCCTTTACCGTTTTTCAGACAGGATCTGCGTCTGCCATGGCAGTACTTGCCATGCTGTTGTTCGGGCTTCTGCTGTTTCTGGAAATACGGTTTGTAGAGAAAGGGATTTATTATGAAAACTAAGAGAAAACATCTGTGGATCCATGTGCTGCTGATCCTGCTTTTGGTGATCATGCTGTATCCCATTGTTTTTTCTGTGGGAAACTCGTTCAAGACCCAGCGGGAAATCTACAGTAATGTTCTTTCCCTGATCCCGCAGAATCCCACACTGGAAAATTATGAAACCATCGCAACCAGGATTTCTTATGGAAGGATCGTGCTGAATACAGTTTTTATCGCGACTGTGGTTATGGCCTTTAAGGTTTTTACCAGCTTTATTGTGGCATATGCTTTTGTCTATCTGCGCTTTCCGGGGAAAAATGTGCTGTACTTTGTGCTGATCAGCACCATGTTTATTCCTTTTACAGTTACCATGATCCCCAATTATATCACCCTGTCCAGGGTGGATCTTCTGGACAGTGTCTGGGGAGTGATCCTTCCGCAGCTGAGTGATGCCATGGGAATCTTCCTGCTGCGTCAGCAGATGCGTTCCATCCCCTATTCGCTGTTTGAGGTGGCGCGTCTGGAGAAAACACCGCACCGGACCATTATGTGGAAGATCATCCTTCCGGTTATTCGGCCGGCGGTGGTGTCCACAGCCATTATTTTCTTTATCAATTCCTGGAATGAATATGTCTGGCCACGGCTGATCCTGAAATCTGAGGAGGTTTATACTCTGTCACTGGCCCTGCAGCAGTTTGTAGGAGCAGAAGGCGGACCGGATATGTCTATTTCCATGGCCATGGCCACAGCTACCATGATCATTCCTCTGGTTTTGTTTGCGTTCTGCCAGAGATACATCATGAGTACTTATGCAAGTTCTGGACTGAAAGGATAGGAGAGAAAGCGATGAACACAATTCGATTTGAGCATGTATCCAAATCATATGGAAAAACAGAAGTTATAAAAGATCTGAATCTGGAAATTCCTTCCGGACAGAGAGTAATCCTGCTGGGGCCGTCCGGATGCGGGAAGACCACAACGCTGCGTATGATCGCCGGGCTGGAAGAAATTACCGGAGGGGATCTGTATATGGGGGAAAGCCGGGTAAACGATGTGGAAAGCGGCGACAGGAATGTGGCCATGGTTTTTCAGAATTACGCTCTGTTCCCGCACATGACAGTATATAAAAATATTGCCTTTGGTCTGCGTACATACAAACTGACGAAGGCAGAAATCCAGGAAAAAGTAGAAGCGATCATGGGAGTCCTGGAACTGAAAGAATATAAGGATCGTCTGCCCAGACAGCTGTCCGGCGGCCAGAGGCAGAGAGTGGCGCTTGCCAGGGCAGCAGTAAAAAATGCCCGGTATTTTCTTCTGGATGAGCCTCTTTCCAATCTGGATGCTCAGCTTCGGGCCCAGGCCAGAAAAGAGCTGGTGAAACTTCATGAGATGAATCATCCTACGTTTGTCTATGTGACACACGACCAGATCGAGGCCATGACCATTGGACAGAAGGTGGTACTGATGTATGGCGGGAATATCCAGATGGCAGATACGCCCTATAATATTTATCACCGCCCCATCAATGTGTTTACGGCAAGATTTATCGGGTCACCGCCCATGAACATCCTGAAGGTGCGGCTGACAGAGGGAAAACTGAAGATTGGTCATGATCTGGTGGAACTGGAAGACGACTGGCTTGCCCTGCTGACGAGGACGGGAAAAGATGAATTCTATCTGGGGATCCGCCCGGAAGAAGTGCTGTTAAGTCACAGGGACGATGGAAACTGTGTGCAGATAGCCGTAAAATATGCGGAAAATTATGGAAAC
>UQMI01000058.1 GCA_900542045.1 uncultured Blautia sp. | reverse complement strand
CTAACCCCTCATGATTGAGGGGCAGGGGAGTTGAATAGGCGAAGCCTGTTTTTTAGAGAATATCTTTTTTGCTGTATGTCAGATAAGCGGCAGCGATTCCTGCAAGGCAGATAACGGCGCCGATGGCAATCTTGCTGGCATCCAGGCTGCCGTCAGCAATCAGGTCTGCTCCCTCGCAGTAACCAAATGGCGTAATGTATTTCAGAAACCTGGCGCTTTCTGACAGATTTGCGATCAGATTCAGAAAATATAAGATGACAGCCAGACCAAGTCCTGTTCCCATACTTCCCTTTCGCAAAAACGCAGAGATACCGAAGCAAATGCCTGCCAGCTCCAGCTGCAGGAGATAGTACGCCAGGTGCAGCAGAAGCAGTTCCTTCCAGATAACCTCTTCTTCGATGCATGTTATGGAGACAGCAGAGGTGGCCAGAAGTATGGCATTCATAGCAGTGATCTGCAGAAATATGGCAAGCAGCTTTTCGGTAACGACACGGACCCGGCTGACGGGATGGGTCAGCAGAAATTCCGCGGTATGTTCTTTCTCTTCTTTGCTGAGCATGTTCACTGCACAGAGGGCGGCATAAAGAGCACCGCCAAGACCCAGTATATTGCCGCATTCAATGGCATAGAAGCCGCTTAATGTTCCGAAATCCAGTCTGTCCATACTAAAGGCAGCGGTAAAAGATCCCATAGAAGCAAACAGCTGACTGACGTCATCCATCTCATTTTTCATTTCCGGGTAAAGGAAAATACAGACTGCCAGCAGGAATCCAATGGACAGAGTCCAGATCAGAAAAGAAAGTCTGCCCTGGCGAAGCTCATGGGCTGTAATTGTCATATCGTTTCACCTTCCTTTTCGTAATAGTGAAGAAAGATTTCTTCCAGATCTGGTTCTGTGACCGTGAGATCTGTAATATTGCCGGCAGAAAGTCTCTGAAGCAGCTGGTTCAGGTCACCGCTGTAGAGAAAGCTGCTGCCCCCGTTTTCCTCTTTTCTGTCACGGATCCCTGCAAGCCCTTCTAAATCTGCGGATCCATGAAAGGCGATTCGTTTTGTACTGGTCTTTGACAATGCGGCCACATGGTCGCAGGCAATGAGTCTTCCTTCTTTTATGATTGCTGTCCGGACACAGTTGTGCTGGATTTCCGATAAGACATGACTGGAAAGGAAGATCGTTGCACCATTCTGATTCCGTTCTTTCAGGATATTAAAAAATTCTTTCTGTATCAGCGGATCCAGACCGCTGGTGGGCTCATCCAGGATCAGAAGCTCTGGAATACTTTGGAGAGCGCAGACAATGGCGGTCTTTTTTTTGTTGCCGAAGGATAACTCGTTGACTTTTCGAAAGGGATCCAGCTGCAGACGCTCACAGAGCCGTCCGGCTTCTGCAGAGCAGTCTTTATGGCGCAGAGAGGCGGACAGTTTCAGAATATCCTTCACTTTCATTCCGGGATAAAACGCTGCTTCCGAAGGAAGATAGCCGATTTTCTGCAGGATGCGTTCTCTATTTCCGGAGAGACTGTCTCCAAAGATCCGTATAGTTCCTGTGGTGGGAGTGATCAGGCCGGTAAGCGAGCGGATCGTTGTGGACTTCCCTGCGCCGTTTGGCCCAATAAAACCAAAAAATTCTCCTTCTTCCACCGTCAGATCCAAATGCAGGATCCCTCTGGATTTTCCATAATATTTTGTCAGGTTTTCTGTTTCAATGGCGTTCATGATCGCTGCTCCTTGTTAAGAGTGTTTCCTTAATTATAAAGTCATCAGCCGATTATGAGAAGACCTGTTTGTGATTTCCGCAAAAAATTTACAGCTAAAGCCATCTTATTTGAAAGGCAGAGCAGGAGATAAGCGTCGGGCCAGTGTTAATGCAAGGCCGAGTTTGATCAGGTCTGGAATGACAAAGGGGAAAACGCACCAGGTAAGAACCGATGCAATCCCCACGGCTCCGCTTGCCTGGGTATAGACCGTCATAAACCAGGCGGTGCCGAAAGCATACAGAACGACTAGACCTGCGGCCAGCGCAAAAATTTCTGTCCACAGCTTTTTGCCGAGGAGGCCGGTGATCCACCAGTAGATCAGTCCGGTAAAGAGGAAGCCGACGATGTATCCGCCGGTGTTTCCAAGGAGAATGCCGATCCCGGAAGTAAACTGGGAAAATACCGGAATACCCACTGCTCCAAGCAGCACATATACGAGTATCGTGATGGTTCCCCGCCGGCCGCCTAAGGCTGACAGTACAAAAAATACAGCAAAGGTCTGCATGGTGAAGGGAACAGTGGTGGGGATGCTGATCCAGGAACAGATGGCAATCAATACAGCGCCAAGAGCCATATAGACAAGATCGATGGTTTGCAGTTTTTTATTCTGTTCTTTTCCGTTATTCATAGGGAACCTCCGTGTTTCTGCACAGTTCAAACCACTGGCAGTGGGTGCAGATTTTCGTGAATTTTTCTGTTTCAAAAATCTGTTCTCTGGCTTTGGCTGCCAGCCTGGCCCATGGAGCATTATCCCCGTAAAAGCGATTACAGGCAATAAGAACAGCATTGTCCAGTGCAGCTATTTTTTCGAGAGAAGTACAGCTGCCGTTTCTGTTGTTTGGGCACATCTTGCATAAATCGTCACATCCCTGCAAAAGAGTAACAGGGGTTTCCGGTATACGGCGCAGTTCGGACACAATGGACTGCATATGTGCGGTAAATCTGTTATTGTATCCGCAGCCAGTGAATTTCTGGATACAGAGTATGTGGTGCGGTCTTAAATGCATTTTTTATTTTCCTTTCCTTTAAGGATAGCAGTCCTTCTTCTGTTTTGGCGGGGAACAGGGTCGACTATCCAACCCCGGCAGACAGATTCTGAACAGTTGACTCTGGCAGCATTATAGTTTAAATAGGGAAGATTGTCAACCTAATAAAGGAAACAGGGTTACAATAATACGTAAGAAGAGGATGACCAGGATTGGAGAAACAGATAATCGGACATATTTGCCAAAGTGTCCCAAAAGGTAACAGATTTTGCCAAAGTGTCCCGTTTTTTCCCAGGTGTGTTTTTTTGTCCGGTGACATTTTTTCAGACTGGCTATAAGATGAAACTGTGGTTGGGTGGAGTGCAGATGTAATTCCTTTTCCCGTCGGCTAAACACTCATCAGACAGAAAGGGGCATTCTTGGGGATGCCGAATCAGGAGAAAGCGAGGAATGGTTGAGTATGGTAAAATTGGCAGAAAAAGCAAAAATTGCGGCCATGTCCGCATCGTTAACAAAAGCGTGGGAATATCTTGAAAAAGATCCGGAAACAAATATTCCGAAACTGATGGATATTGTAGATAAAGTAGCTCCGGAAGGATGGTATGAAAGTCAGCGAAGAGCTTTTCGAAATTCCATTGCAGAGAAAAATAACTGGTACGATCTGATCATGAAAGTATGGCAACTGGATGCAGGCGTACGAAACACTTTTTTCAAAAATTTTATTGTGAACGCAAGTCTCTCTGGAAGCGCTCTGCAAAATGAGACCATGGAGAAAGAGGGCTGCAATGTTCCCTGGGCAATTCTGCTGGACCCCACATCCGCATGCAATATGCACTGTACCGGATGCTGGGCGGCGGAATATGGCAATCGCCTGAATCTTACGTTGGATGAACTGGATTCCATTGTGACGCAGGGAAAGGCCATGGGAACCTATATGTATATTTTCACGGGAGGAGAACCGCTGGTACGGAAAAAGGATGTGCTGGCGCTCTGTGAAAAACATTCGGACTGTGAATTTTTAAGCTTTACCAACGGCACATTGATCGATGAAGAATTTTGTCAGGAGATGCTGCGGGTGAAAAATTTTGTGCCGGCTATCAGTCTGGAAGGGTTCGAGACGGCCAATGACGGCAGAAGAGGACAGGGTGTGTATCAGAAGGTTATGCATGCCATGAAGCTTCTGAAAGAACATGGACTACCCTTTGGAATTTCCGCATGTTATACAAGCAGAAATTATAAGGATATCAGCAGTGAGGAATTTTTCGACATGATCATTGACGCAGGCGCCCTGTTCATCTGGTTCTTCCACTATATGCCAGTGGGAAATGGCGCGGCAACAGAATTACTGCCGGCACCGGAACAGAGAGCGGAGCTGTATCACAGGATCCGGGAATTCCGTAAGACAAAGCCCATTTTCTCTATGGATTTTCAAAATGATGCGGAATATGTGGGCGGCTGTATTGCCGGAGGCAGAAGATATCTGCATATTAATGCCAAGGGAGATGTGGAACCCTGTGTATTCATCCACTATTCGAATTCCAATATTCGGGAATGTACTCTCCTGGAAGCACTGAAAAGTCCCATTTTTATGGCATATCATGATGGGCAGCCGTTTAATGACAATATGTATCGGCCATGCCCGATGCTGGAGAATCCAGAGAAGCTGAGAAAAATGGTAAAAGAAACAAATGCCAAGTCTACAGACTACGAATCTCCGGAAACTGCAGATGCACTCTGCGACCGGTGTGTACCATATGCAGAGAACTGGAAGCCCCAGGCAGATAAAATGTGGGAACAGCGTCAGAAAGAGCGGGCAGAAAGTCAGAAAGCATAAGAAAAGGTATCCCTGCTGGCTCTTCTATGGTATGATATAGGAAAACAGATTGTGCGCAGCAATGTATGGGCTGTGTCAGGAGAGTAGGTGGATGGATGCAGAAAGATATAACCAGAATTTTAATTGAAGCTATGCTGGATAAGTCTCTTCGGGATTTGAACAGTAATTCCCGAAGGGCTGTCCGGAATCTGGTAGATATGGGTGTACATTTTTCGAAAGGGCGGTTTCAGAAGTATTTTCTTTCCTGTGTCCAGACCATGCTGCAGAATGAAGAAAGTGCTTATTACGATCTGATCACAGATATGACAGAGCATGTGGACCGGAAGATCCTGTTTACGTTTGGAATGAATCTGGGCTATAACGGATGTACCAAAGGAGCCAAAGTAATACGGGAAGTGGAAAAGAAGAACGGATACAATGTACCCTGGGCCCGTTCCCTTTGGGTGGATCAGGAGAAAATGCTTCATACACCGGACACGTATCAGCAGATCATACGGCAGGGATCGGAATTGGGAATCTATGTATATCTGTTGTTTTTGGAAAATGGACAGGCCGAAACACTGCTGCCTCTGCTGAAAGCATGGCCGGACTGCGCCTTTGTCCTGTTTCTGAAAAATACAGAGATATCCGATGAGTTTGTGGAAGCAGTCCGCAGATGCAGCAATACGATGATTTCAATTTATGCAGACGGGCAGACAGATACGGTCTGTGAACGTCTGCGTGAGAACCGGCTTCTTTACGGATTGCATTATGGTTACGGGGAAGCAGATCGGGAAAAACTCCTGAATGGAAAATGGCTGGAGGAAAATCTGGAAAAGCGTCCGTATTTTACATTTCTGATACCGGATGATTCCTGTGGAGAGCAGCTGCAGGAGGATGTTTATCAACAAATCTTATCGGTGCGAAACAGCCAGTCTCATGCGGTATTCTGTATCGAATTGAAGCGGGATCTGCAGAGGATCGATGCTGCGATCTCGGAAGATGCCTGCCTTCTTGGATTTAATGGGGATGGCAGCATCCGTACCTGCAAAGGAACAGAATCAGGCGCGGACAGGAATATATTTGTAAACGGGCTGGAAGAGGTGCTGCGCTTTTCGGCGCCCAGGGAAAGATAGAAAACTGTAAAAGAAGGCGCGGGCCTGTCCGCACCTTCTTTTACAGTTTTTTATGACTTACAGGGTACCGTCAGGTACTTTGGCTTCATACTTCAAGGTAAATAAAAGGAATTATTTCCGTGTTCCTTTAAGAGGAAAATTCTCCTTGATCATACTGTTCATATGTATGTCTGGATACATTCAGGATTGCTGTTTTCAGAAAACGGGAGAACTTCTCCGGGGATTCACAGTCCTTTCTGGATATCCATTTTTTAATGGCGCAAATCAGAGCATCTGTGTAAAATTCTGCATAAGGATCTACAGAAGGTTCTTCGCGGAATGCTTCCTCCAGATTCATGGACAGGATAGAAAAAATCAGAGAAAAAAAGTATTCAGAAAAAGAATTCTGCCCTTCTATCTGAAAAGTTTTGTTGTAAAAATTGCGGTTCTCGTAGAAATAGACGCACATTTCGTCCAGCAGTTCCCAGGAGGCCTTAATATTTTTGGTCAGCGCATGTTCTACGAATTCCGTATAATAGATCCAGTTGATCAGTTCATATTTATCCTTAAAATGATAATAAAAACTTTTGCGGTTGAGACCGCACTGTTCGCAAATATTTCTTACGCTGATCTTTTCAATGGACTGTGTCTTCATTAATTCTTTCAGGGCCTGTGCAAGAGCTCGCTTTGTAATGTTGGAATCTGACAAGACAATCCCTCCGATTGCTAAGAAATTTTCTATTATTATACGACTTATATCGGAAAAATTCAAATAATGTTTCAAAAATAGAAAGAAAAAGGGGGTGACAATCAAGTTGTAAGTATTATAATGAAGGCGCTTGCTCGGAGGTAAGTCATTCGTTGGAAATGAGAACGCAGCCGGTGTTCATGAGAATCTCATGTCACTGGTTGCGTTTTTCTGCGTGTATTCGAAGCAATTTTATGTAAATTTAATAGGTTTTTTGATTTAAAGATAGAAATTTGTTTGAAATTTTGATATAATAACTATATTTGGTAGTGTTTTTACAATTACAGTCAAATGCAGGCAATCTAAACACCTCCTCGATTTTTTACTAAATCTTATTTCTTCCCTTAAAAATCGAATGAAAGAAAAAATAAACAAAAGAAAGCGGGTGATTCTTATAGATTGGAAGTCTATAATACAAACACGTTATGAAACAGGCAGCGATATCAAAGAAAAGCTGCATTTAAGCCATGAGGAAGAGCTGCGGATCAATGAGATCTGCAAAGAGTATCCCATGCTGACCAACGAATACTACCTTTCCCTGATTGATCCGGACGATCCGGAGGATCCCATTCGCAAAATGTCGATTCCTTCCGTCTGGGAACTGGAAAAGGGAGGAGACACGGATACCAGTGGGGAGAAGGATAATACGGTTCTTCCAGGCGTACAGCACAAATATGCCCCCACAGTTCTGGTTCTGTCCAGCCATGAATGCTTTATGTACTGCAGACACTGCTTCCGGAAACGGATGGTGGGACTGACGGACAATGAGGTATCCAGCCAGGTGGAGCAGGTAAGAAATTATATTCTGGAACATCCGGAAGTGAATAATGTGCTGGTTACCGGCGGGGACGCTTTCTTTAATTCCAACACACGGATCGAGAAATATCTGAAGGCTTTGACGGAGCTGGAGCAGCTGGATTTCATACGTTTTGGAACCCGGGTGCCGGTGGTGCTGCCTCAGAGAATCTCTGAGGATCCGAAGCTTCTGCAGCTGCTGGAAGAATATGGAGAAAAGAAGCAGATTTATGTGGTGACACAGTTCAATCACCCAAGAGAAGTGACGCCGGAGGCTGCGGCGGCGATTCAGGCATTGAGAAAACGCGGCATTATCATTAAGAATCAGACCGTTCTTCTGAAGAATATCAATGATTCTCCGGAAGTCCTGGGTGAGCTACTGATCCGCCTGACTGCAGTTGGCGTAGTGCCCTATTATGTTTTCCAGTGCAGACCGGTCCGCGGGGTGCTGAATCATTTCCAGGTTCCTTTGCTGGAAGGGTACAAGATCGTAGATCAGGCCAAGGCCATGCAGAATGGCCAGGGAAAATGCATTCGTTACGCCATGTCTCATCCCACAGGCAAGATTGAGATCCTGGGTGAACTGTCAGAAGGAAAAATGCTGTTTAAGTATCACCAGGCCAAGAATCCGGCCAACGCCAACAGGATTTTTGTCAAAGAGGTGCAGCCGGATCAGTGCTGGCTCTGACAAAGCGGTTCCTGACAGGAGAAGAATCAAAAGAAAAAAGGGTCCAAAATCGTATACTTCCAGCGATTTTGGACTTTTTTCTGTTTATATGACCGGATCTTCGGAGCTTTTTGTGCCGGAGGCGGGGAAGAATTGGAAATTCCATAATTAAAGGTTGAAGAAACAGTAAAAAAGTCATATAATGAGGTGGATAAAATTTGAGTGATGAAATACTCAATGGAGGAATCATGAATTACGAAGAAGCAAGAGTATATTTGGCCCAGGTGTCCAAATACGGAAGTGTACTTGGCTTGGAGAATATGAAAGAGCTGCTTGGCAGGCTTGGCAATCCCCAGGATGAGCTGAAATTCATCCACATTTCCGGAACGAATGGGAAAGGCTCCCTGCTGGCATATCTTTCCACGATACTGACCGAAGCTGGCTATCGGACGGGACGCTATCTGTCTCCCACCCTGTTTTCCTATAGAGAGAGAATTCAGGTGGATGGAGAGAGGATAGAGCGGGAGGCACTGGCCCGTCATGTGACATCCATTGCCAGAGCGGCGGAAGAGATGAAAGCAGACGGAAAGGGCTGTCCTACAGTATTTGAGATAGAGACAGCGCTTTCTTTTCTCTATTTTAGAGAGAAAAAATGCGATATGGTGGTGCTGGAGACGGGCTTCGGCGGTCTGACGGACGCTACGAATATCGTGAAAACCACCGTGTTGGAAGTGATCGCGCCCATCAGTCTGGATCACAGAGAGATCCTGGGGAACACGCTGCATGAGATCGCAGTGAACAAAGCAGGGATCATCAAGCCTCATACAGAGGTGGTTTCTGCATGGCAGGATCCGGAGGCTATGGAAGTCATTGCAGCAGTCAGCAAAGAAAAAGAAAGCAGGCTGACTGTGGTGGTGCCGGAAAACATACAGGATATTTCCTATGGGTACGAGACCCAGAGATTTTCCTATGGAGAATGGAAAGATATCCGGATCTCTCTGGCGGGAAGCTATCAGATTCCCAATGCGGCGCTGGCCCTGGAGGCGGTGAACGCACTGAGAAGGCTGGGCTTTGCACTTTCAGAAGAAGCCGTGTACCGGGGATTCGAGAAGACCGTATGGAAGGGAAGGTTCAGTCCCATTCACAAGGAACCGGTGGTGATTCTGGACGGCGCCCATAACCCGGCGGCAGCCAGAGTATTCCGGGAGTCCCTGGAGCTGTACTTTAAGGATAAGAAGATTTACTATATATTTGGTGTATTCAAAGATAAGGATTATCCGGAGATCATCCGGATCACAGCCCCGCTGGCAGAGCAGATCTTTACCGTACAGACGCCGGATAACCCCAGGGCGATGCCGGCAGAAGAGCTTGCAGAAGAAGTTCGAAAAATAAATCCCCGCGCAGAGGCAGCCGCTTCCGTAGAGGAAGCATTGCAGAAAAGCTGGAAGCTGGCAGGGAAGAAGGATGTAATTGTTGCCTTTGGTTCTCTTTCCTTCCTGGGAAGAGTGGACAGGGCAGTGCAGATGATGGAGGAATAAGTGAAAATGGATCAGGAAAAGATTAAAGAAGGCGTGCGTCTGATTTTAGAAGGAATCGGAGAAGATATTCACAGAGAGGGCCTTCTGGAAACACCGGACAGGATTGCCAGAATGTACGAAGAGCTGGCAGGCGGGTATACAGATGATGCGGCAGTGCATCTGAAGAAGCGGTTTCATGTAGATAACAATGATATGGTAATGGAGAAGGATATACCGGTTTATTCGTTCTGTGAGCATCATATGCTTCCCTTCTACGGCAAGGTGGCAGTGGCTTACATTCCCAACGGCGAAGTGGTGGGATTGAGCAAGATCGCCAGAACCGTGGAGGTTTATGCCAGAAGATTTCAGCTGCAGGAGCGTCTGACGGCACAGATCGCAGATGTATTTATGAAGGAACTCAAACCACAGGGCGTTATGGTACTGATCGAGGCCGAGCATATGTGTATGACCATGCGGGGCATTCGAAAACCGGGAACAAAGACGGTTTCCGTGGTGACCAGAGGCGTGTTTGACGACAATGACCGTCTGCAGGATACCTTCTACCGGATGCTGGAGAGACGATAGATGAAGAGGGTGGACAGGATCTGGAGACATCCGGATTATCAGAAGTGTCTGCACAGGATTGAAGAACTGGAGAAGAACCGGGAATTTTGCCGGCATGACAGGAATCATTTCCTGGATGTGGCCAGACTGGCATACATTGAGGATCTGGAAATGGGATATGGCATTTCCAAGGAATGGATTTATGCCTGCGGACTTCTCCATGATATCGGCAGACATCTGCAGTATGAAGAGGGGATCCCTCATCATGAAGCCAGCGCACGGATCGCCGGTCCCATTCTGGAGGAATGCGGCTTTGAAAAAGAGGAGATACAGGAAATTCTGGAAGCGATCCTGGCTCATCGGGATGCGGGCACAAAGGAGTCTGCAGGGCTTTCCGGCCTGATCTACCGGGCAGATAAAGCTTCCAGGAGCTGTTTTGCCTGTGAAAGCGAAGCTGCGTGCAACTGGCCGGCACAGAAGAAAAATCTGGAATTAAAAATCTAAATACAGCAAGAGCAGCGACGGAGGAAATGACAATGATGAAAATCGGCAGTCATCTGTTTGATACAGATAACAACTGTTATATTATGGGAATCCTGAACGTTACGCCGGATTCCTTTTCTGATGGAGGAAAATGGAACGATCTGGGACGTGCCAGAGATCATGTGGAAGAGATGATCGAAGAAGGTGCGGCCATTATTGATATAGGCGGAGAGTCTACCCGTCCGGGCCATCAGCAGATTTCCACAGAAGAGGAGATTGCCCGGGTGGTGCCTGCAATCGAGATGGTGAAATCCCGCTGGGACGTGCCGGTATCCATAGACAGCTATAAAAGCGAAGTAGTGGAAGCGGCTCTGAAAGCCGGAGCGGATATGGTCAATGATATCTGGGGACTGAAATACGATGAGAAAGTGGCAGAGCTGATTGCCCGGTACCAGGTTCCCTGCTGTCTGATGCACAACCGCCAGGAACCGGATTACCATGATTTTATGACAGATCTGTGCGAAGATCTGCGGGAATCTGTGGCCATTGCAAAAAAATACGGAGTAGAAGATGACAAGATCATTCTGGATCCGGGTGTGGGATTTGGAAAGACTTATGAGAATAACCTGACGGCCATTCATCAGCTGGAGCGGATGCATGAGCTGGGATATCCGATCCTGCTGGCTACCTCCCGGAAATCAGTGATCGGTCTGACACTGGATCTGCCCTCAGATCAGCGTGTGGAAGGCACGCTGGCCACCACTGTAATGGGTGTCATGAAAGGCGCTGCCTTTGTGCGGGTCCATGATGTGAAGGAAAACTACCGGATCATCCGCATGACCCGGTCTATTCTGGCAGAATCGAAGTGCGAATAATAAAAAATGGAGGTCTGGCATGGATCTAACAAAATACGATCAGATCAAGATAAAAGACTTAACCGTGTTTGCCAATCACGGAGTTTTTCCTGAGGAAAATGTCCTGGGACAGAAATTTGTGGTAAGCGCTGTTTTATATACCCATACCCGACGGGCCGGGAAAACTGATGATCTGCAGCAGTCCATTCATTATGGCGTGGTGAGTCAGGCGATCACCGCATATCTGCAGGAGCATACCTGCAAACTGCTGGAGACAGTGGCAGAGGGACTGGCAGAGGAACTGCTGCTCACGGTACCTCATCTGGAAGCTGTGACTCTGGAGATCAAAAAGCCATGGGCGCCGGTGAGACTGCCCCTGGATACGGTTTCTGTGCAGATTACCAGAGGTTATCATACGGCATATATTGCTCTCGGCTCCAATATGGGGGACAAAAAGGAATATCTGGACATGGCTGTCCGGATGCTGGGAGAGACTGTCGGGTGTCAGGTGGAAAAGGTTTCCGGCTATCTGGTGACCCCGCCCTACGGCGGTGTAGAGCAGGATGACTTTCTCAATGGTGCATTGCGCCTGCGTACATTCCTGGATCCCCATGAACTGCTGGACCGGATGCATGAGATTGAGCAGGCGGCTAAACGGGAGCGGCTGGTCCACTGGGGGCCAAGAACTCTGGATCTGGATCTTTTGCTGTACGATGATGAGATCATTGATACTGAGGATCTGCTGGTGCCTCATATCGAAATGCACAAACGTGCCTTTGTATTGCGGCCCATGGCGGAAATTGCTCCATATAAGAGGCACCCGATCCTTCAGAAGACAGTTTCTCAGCTTTTGGAAGAACTGGAATAACAGACAGTGCAGAACTGGCGGACGGCTTGGAAAAGGACGTCCGTCTTTTTGTTACCCCTGATTCTCATGGAAAAGGCAAAGGATTTGAATAAAGGAAGGACACGAAAAATGAAACTGGAAGGAATCAGTAAAAAGATTTATTTGGAATTGCAGCCTCCCACAGAGGAAGACAGCCGTTCGGCGCAGCAGAGGATCCTGGATGGGCTTGAACAGCAAGAAATACAGGCAAAATTTTCTCTGGGGGCAATGAAAAATCTATACCCTCTCTGTGAACGGGCTGGCTGGAAGGTGACCGTCTCTCTGGCCTGGAATGGAGAACTGTGGATGATCACAGATCTGGAACAGGGAGATACGGCAAAGGCCCATTACGGTGTGGCAGTGGATCTGGGAAGTACCACTGTGGTGGGCAGGATGATCCAGTGTGACACAGGGGAATGTCTGGCGGAGGTTTCGTTATACAACCGGCAGATCCCCTATGGAACGGATATCCTGAACCGGATCTTTTACTGTAAAGATCAGCCCGGGCATCTGGAAGAACTGCGGCAGGCAACAGTGGACAGCATCAGCGGCATTCTGGAAAAACTGGAGGAAGAGACCGGGATCTCTCCGAAGAAATGTATCCAGATGGTAATCGCAGGAAATACTACGATGCTGCATTTTCTGCTGGGCCTGGATGCTTTCTGTGTGTTTTCCACTCCCTATGCAGTGTGGGCAGACCGTCCCGGTTTTTTGCGGGGAAAGGATCTGGGGATTGCTGTGAATGGATTAGTCTATTGCTGTCCCGGAAAATCCAATTATCTGGGCGGCGATATCATCAGCGGTATTGTGGCCACCGGAATGCACCGTGAGAAAGAGCTGTGTGCGTTCTTTGATATAGGGACAAATGGGGAACTGGTCGTGGGCGGCAGAGATTTTCTGCTGTGCGGTGCAGGCGCTGCAGGACCGGCTCTGGAAGGCGGTGTGGTAAAGACAGGCATGCGTGCTGTGGCGGGAGCTGTAGATCGGGTCCTGCTGGAGAACGGAGAATTTTCCGTTCATGTGCTGGGTGAGGGAAAGGCAGAAGGGATCTGCGGATCTGGAATTGTGGATCTTCTGGCACAGTTATTCCTGAATGGCTGGATCAATATGAAGGGGACTCTGGAACCGGAGAAAAGCCCGCTGATTCAGAAACAGGGCGAAAGTTATGCAGTAGAATATGCGCCGGGACTTTTCTTTTATCAGGAAGACATTGATGAGTTCCTGCGGACCAAGGCAGCTGCCTACACCATGGTGGAATACATGCTGCAGCAGGCGGGCATTTCATTGCAGGAACTGGATAAATTCTATGTGGCCGGAGCCTTCGGCAAACATGTTTCTGTGGAATCAGCTGTTACCATCGGCATGTATCCGGATATGGACAGAGATAAGCTCATCAGCGCAGGGAATGCGTCTCTGGAAGGGGCGGTCCGGCTTCTGACTGACAGGCAGAGTCTGCTGGAGCTGGATGGGATCCTGGAGAAAATGGTATATGTGCAGTTTGGCGCTGTAGAGGACTTTCTGCATCTGATGGTAGCGGCGCAGGCAATCCCCCATACAGATCTGGAGCGATATCCTTCCGTGAAAAAAAGCTTGCAGGAAAGAAAAAAGGCATAGCCGTAAAACAGGATTGTTGACAGTTGTTTCCAGTTAGTGTATACTAATTACAGCAAAGTTAGAATAAGCTAACCGATGAGTGAAAACAGGATGCGGTGTACATGGAAGATAAGATCGAGTTACGGAAACAACAGAAGGAACAGATTATAAAGAAAATGCGTGAGAAGGGCTGCAGGATCACGAAGCAGCGTCTGCGGCTTATTGATACGATCCTGGAAAATGACTGCAGCAGCTGCAAGGAGATTTTTTACCAGACAGCAGCAAAAAATCACAAGATCGGAATTGCCACAGTCTACCGGATGGTGAATCTTCTGGAAGAGATTGGCGCGCTTCAGTCTAAGGACTCCTATAAGGTGGTCTGCCCGGAAGGAAAGGATGCAAAAGAACAGGTATGTACGGTTGTGATGGATGACGGAACCGTGTACCGGCTGAATGATAACCGGTGGAATGATGTGGTGTCGAAGGGCTTGAAAGCCTGCGGTTATCTGGAGGGACATCAGGTCCTTTCTATATCTGTACGACGGCAGAACCGCTGTCTGAAGGGAGTTAATGAGAAAATATCTCAACAAGGAAAAAAGCATTAGAAATACCTTCTGTGTTGGTTTAAAATAAAGAAAGTGTTAAAAACAGAAGGGAGGATTGTCGAATGAAGAAACATAGATTTTGGGCATGGGCAATGGTGATCTGTCTGCTGATGACAATCTATACCGGATACGAGCACAAATAACAACACATGGGAGGTACGGATATGTTTGATATTTTAAAAAAGATAAATGCAGAAAGAACTGGAATTTTTGCCGCTGGCGTATTGTTTGGAACGGCAGGCATCAAAATTCTTTCCAGTAAGGATGCAAAAAAAGTATATACAAGCTGTACAGCTGCAGCTCTGCGGGCAAAAGAATGTATCATGAAGACCGCAACCAGTATTCAGGAGAACGCGGAAGACATCTATGCAGAAGCACAGCAGATCAATGAAGAGAGAGCGAATGAAGCTGCAAGAGAGTATGAGGAAGAAGCAGCAGACGCCTGCCAGGAAGAGCAGCAGTAAGAAAAGATCAAACACCTGCAGAGATGCAGGTGTTTTCTGGTCCTGAAGAAAAAGAGAATGGAACGTTCCGGCTTTTCTTTAAGGCTGGAAACGCTTTGCTGCAACAGGAAAGCAGAACATTCGGATCTGTCTTGCCTGTTATGGAAAAACTTTTCGAAAGAGCATCGGATGTCCGGGGGGATATCCGGATCATCATGGAAAGAAGGAAAACAGATGAAATTTGTAATCAGACATGAAATAAAAGGAAGAATCCGGATCCATATACTGCAGAGCCGTATGACTTTTGAACAGGCGGACCGGCTGCAGTATTATCTGTCCAGGCAGAGCTTTATTACTTCCGCAAAGGTGCGGGAGCGTGTACAGGATGCTTCCATCTGTTATCAGGGGGAGAGGGAAGCAGTCATACAGGCTTTGCGGAAGTTCCGTTATCAGAATGTGAAAGTGCCGGAAACGTATCTTCAGAATTCCGGCCGACAGATGAACCGGGAATACTGGGACAAACTGGTGAACCGGGTAGTCCTCCATGTGGGAATGAAGATATTTTTTCCCTATTCTATCCGTTCAAAGATTATCACGCTGAAAGCGTTAAAATATCTGTGGAACGGCATTCGGACTCTGGCGAGACGCAGGATCGAAGTGCCGGTACTGGACGCTACGGCAATCGGTGTGTCTCTGCTGCGTCGGGATTATAATACAGCCAGCTCTGTCATGTTCCTGCTGGGAATTGGCGAGGTTCTGGAAGAATGGACCCATAAAAAATCAGTGGATGATCTGGCAAGGAGTATGTCTCTGAATGTCAGCAGGGTCTGGTTGTGCAGAGAGGACCAGGAAGTACTGGTTCCGGTTTCAAATATACAGGAAGGCGATCAGGTCAAAGTCCGTATGGGGAATGTGATTCCATTTGACGGAGTAGTAACAGAAGGTGAGGCCATGGTAAATCAGGCCTCTCTTACAGGCGAATCCATGCCTGTCCGTAAAACCGCAGACAGGTATGTATATGCCGGTACTGTGGTAGAAGAAGGGGAACTGACTGTCTGCGTAAAAAAAGTAAATGGCAGCAGCAAGTTTGAGAAAATCGTGACTATGATTGAAGAGACAGAGAAGCTGAAGTCTTCTCTGGAGAGCAAGGCAGAGCATCTGGCAGACCGGCTGGTACCATATACACTGGCAGGAACAGGGCTGGTCTATCTGTTTTCCAGGAATGTGACAAAAGCTTTATCTGTGTTGATGGTAGATTTTTCCTGCGCATTGAAACTGGCAATGCCGATTGCTGTATTGTCAGCCATTCGGGAGGCCAGCAGCCGAAATATCACGGTAAAGGGCGGACGGTATCTGGAAGCGGTGGCAGAAGCGAAGACCATTGTATTTGATAAGACCGGAACACTGACAAAGGCCCAGCCTACTGTGGCGCAAGTTGTGCCGTTCAACGGAATGGAGGCGGATGAACTGCTTCGGATCGCAGCCTGCCTGGAAGAGCATTTCCCGCACTCCATGGCCAAAGCTGTGGTACAGGCGGCAAAGGAAAAAGGGCTTGTCCACGAAGAATTGCACTCCAGGGTGGAATATATTGTGGCCCACGGTATTTCCACCATGCTGGAAGGCCGGAGGATAATCATCGGCAGCCATCACTTTGTGTTTGAAGACGAGGGCTGCAGGATTCCGGAAGGAAAGGAACATGTGTATGAAAATCTTCCCGAAGAGTATTCCCATCTGTATATGGCGATGGAGGGAGAACTGGCTGCGGTGATCTGTATTGAAGATCCGCTCCGGCCGGAAGCGGCTGATGCCATTGCGATGCTGAAAGAAGCGGGAATCCGAAAAGTGGTCATGATGACAGGAGACAGCGAGAGAACGGCCCGGTCCATTGCGGCCAGGGTAGGAGTGGATGAATACCATGCAGAGGTTTTGCCGGAGGATAAAGCCAGGTTCATTGAGGAGGAAAAAGAAAAGGGTCATAAGGTGATCATGGTGGGAGACGGCATCAACGATTCTCCGGCACTGTCAGCGGCAGATGTGGGAATTGCCATTCAGGACGGTGCAGAGATCGCCAGAGAAATTGCGGATATCACCATAGGCGCTGATGATCTGCATGAGATCGTGACACTGAAGGCCATCAGCAATGGGCTGATGAAGCGGATCCAGCACAACTACAGGACCATCGTGGGATTCAATGCAGGTCTGATCGTTCTGGGCGTGGGGGGAATTATCCAGCCCACTGTATCCGCACTGCTCCACAATACATCTACGCTTGTCATCAGCCTTCGGAGCATGCAGAATCTGCTGGAGGAGAAGGCACAGTAAGAAATCAGGTGTCATACTGAAAAAACGGAGATGTTCCGTACAGAAACAGGCAGAACTTCTGGAGAAGAACAGAGAAAATAAGCATATCCCCGGGAATGCATGAGATGTATGCGTTGGGATATGCTTATTTTATATTATATGGAAGTCCTGCTTATTCTGTGTAGACATCTGCAGTATCCGTGTCCTCTAAAGTACTGCTGTTCTGGAAATAGAAATCCATGGTATCAGAGATGGCGCTGCTGCGCTCCTGGATCTTGGCAAGGATCCGGTCTTTTTCTTCGCCGTCCTCACAGGGAGTAGGCTGGTAATTGTTGTAGTCGTATACAGAAGAAATTCGGCAGGGGATGATGTTGATGTTGTCATCTGTCTGTACGCCCTCGGAGGTAATGGTGAAGGTCTGCTGAAAGATCATGGTATCCATATCGCTGGGGGCAGAGTTGCCGCCAAAGCAGAAATTTCCCAGACTGTATACGATATATTTTCCATTATATTTTTCAATTCCCTGAAGGACATGGGGATGATGACCCACCACCAGATCGGCTCCTGCATCAATGGCCATATGGCCCAGCTGTGTCTGGTTGGAATCGGGAACAGTTTCCTTTTCATTGCCCCAGTGGAAGCTGACGATGACCAGCTGGGCGCCTTCTTCTTTTACTTTGGCAATATTGTCTTTGAGCTGCTGGGCCCGTTCCATATGGTCATACAGTTCATAGATGCCCACAAGGCCCACTTTGACCCCTTTTACATCAATAATGGCTGTCTCATCATAGCCGAAATGTGTGATGCCGGCACCGTCCAGGGCAGTTTTGGTATCTTCCAGACTCTGCTGGCCGTAGTCCTGGCTGTGGTTGTTGGCCAGATTGGCTGCCTCCACAGAACCGTCTGTGAGGATGCTGACGTAGGAAGGATCTGCCTTAAAGGCATAGAGCTTATCTTCCCGGGTCTCGGAAGTAGTCAGGGTTCCCTCCATGTTGACAATGGTCAGATCATCCTGCTCAAAAATGGAGCGGACATTCTGGAAAAAATAGGCGCTGCCACTGGACTCATAGTAGGCGTTGAGACTGGTGCTGTAGTCAAAATTTTCATCGGTACCCAGGGTACAGTCTCCTGTGAGGCTGACTGTCAGGCTCACAGGTTCGGAAACTGTAGCAGTATCGGAAGCAGCCTCACTGTCTTCGGAGGTTTCAATGGTCAGATTCTCTTCTGCAATTTCTGTCCCGGACTGGTCGGAGGAAGCGGCAGAAGCCCCTTTTCCTTCCGGTGACAGCATCCGGACGATCAGAAAGATCAGAAGCAGCAGGACCAGAATACCGGCGCCTCCGGCGATGACCAGCATCCGCTGACGCTGCTGTTTATAATATTTGCTTTTCTTGTAAATGTTTGTTTTTTTTCGTTTCTTATCCATAGCTTTACCCTCAAATAGATATGATAAGAAAACAATACGTGGTTTGGATGGGTTTGTCAATTCCCTGCACAGAAATGTAAAACATCTGTAATAGGAAAGGAATAATGTAAAATATGGCAGTTATGGATCCGTGATTTCTTTCTTGTGTCCGGGAGATATCTGTTGTAGAATGATAGGAAAAATACAGATGAGAAAGGAAAATCGGATGTTATATATTGGAAATCATACATCTTCTTCAGGCGGCTATCTGGCCATGGGGAAGAGGATTTTAGAAGAAAAGGGCAATACGTTTGCCTTTTTCACCAGAAACCCCAGGGGAGGAAAGGCGAAGGAGATTCAGGAAGAGGATGTTCAGGCTTATCTGGAACTGGCCCGGGAAAATGGATTTGGAAAAATCGTGGCCCATGCACCCTATACCATGAATGCCTGTGCAGCAAAAGAGAATCTCCGGGAATTTGCCAGAGATACCATGCGGGATGACCTGAGACGGATGGAATATACACCGGGGAATTATTATAATTTTCATCCGGGCAGTCATGTGGGGCAGGGAGCTCAGACTGGAATTGACAAGATTGCAGAACTGCTCAATGAAGTGCTGACACCGGAACAGAACACAATGGTGCTTCTGGAAACCATGAGCGGCAAGGGAAGCGAAGTGGGCCGGAATTTTGAAGAACTGCGGCAGATTCTGGATCTTGTGGAGCTGAAAGAGAAAATGGGTGTCTGCCTGGACACCTGTCATGTATGGGATGGCGGCTATGATATCGTAAACCATCTGGATGAGGTGCTGGAAGAGTTTGATCAGGTGATCGGCCTGAAACATCTGAAAGCAATTCATCTCAATGACAGTATGAATGAGCTGGGAAGTCATAAAGACCGCCATGCCAGGATCGGGGAGGGAAAGATCGGGGCAGAAGCCCTGCTCCGCGTGATCAATCATCCCCTTCTGGAGGGGATTCCCTTTATCCTGGAAACACCCAATGACGAAGAAGGGTGGGCCAGAGAGATTGCTTTTCTGAAAGAAAACTACAGAGGAAAATAAAAGGGCGCTGTTCTGTTCAAAGAACATACCGGCCGGAAGAAAACAGGGGCTGTCAGCTCCTGTTTTTATGTGGTAGAAAAGCAGAATTTTTTGTTCTGAATTTCCCATCACATAAAAAATCCGCATAAACGAGGGCCTGCAAATTCTATACGGCAGTTCGGATCATCCTCCTGCTCCTGTATGGAAATATTTCGTAAATCCTGTGATTTTCTGTCGGTCTGCCGGACTGATAAAACCTGCGGGTATATATTCCCAAACTTATTGGCTATTCTGAGGCGGCAGGAAATTGTTTAGAATAGAAGATGAGGTGAAGAACATATGGGAACATGGTTCATTACGGGATGCTCCAGCGGACTTGGAAAAGGAATTGCCCGGGCGTCTCTGGAATCCGGGGAAAATGTGGCGGTAACGGCCAGAGACCCGGAAAAGATCCGGGAGCTGACAGAGACAGGGTTGTTTCATGAAAGATTTTTAAAAGTATAAGAAGAGCGGATTTTATCGAG
>UQMI01000057.1 GCA_900542045.1 uncultured Blautia sp. | reverse complement strand
TGGCTGGTGGTCCTGTGTCTGAGCGTGATTTTGGTGCTGTTTTTCCTGTGTATCCGGCAGAATACCCTGCGGATGCCGGAAGGAGCCTACTATCTCCTGTATGGCATGCTGACTGTGCTGATTGGCTATACTTATTATACACCGTCTATTTTTGTACGGGGATATTCAGACCGTCTTCATGCCCATGCCTATTACAATTCCATTTATAATGTGATGCAGGGAAGTCCCTATTCCGAGATGACCACCAGTATTTATGGTCATTATGGGATCCTGTACAAGCTGCCCATGAAGATCCTGGGCGGAGATTTTATTGATTTTATCCTTCTGAATGCCATTTTGGGCGCTGTTTGCTTTCTGGCCATGTTCCTGGCTCTGCATTTCCTGGTAAAGAACGGTCTGCTGCGGGTGCTGGGAGCCGTTGCCATGACCTTTCCCATTTTGTCCATGCGGGGCGGGTATTACTGGCAGCTCTGGCCCCATCGGATTCTGTTTATGAGTTTGCTGCTGTGCCTGGGGGCTTTCTGCGTCCGATTCCGAAGATGCAGCCGGATTACCTGCCTTGTGGGGTATCTGCTTAGCCTGCTGGGGGTGCTGTGGAATACGGAGAGCGGTATGTTCTGTGCGGTTTCCTGGGCCGGCTTCTGGATCCTGCGGGAGCTGTGCCGCAGTCCCTGGAGACCGGTGCGGATCCTGCGTTCTTTTGTACTGCATTTTCTGGGAATTCTGTTCTGTTTCTTTGGGGCCTACGGGATTGTGAACCTGTATAATCTTCTGGCCGGAGGAACGGTAAATTCCGTCAGGGAATTTCTGTTCCCGCTGCTGACCACCTCTTATATGGATGATCTGCTGCGTGTGGATCTTCCGGAATTCCCCAGCGCCTATATTCCGGTGCTGATCCTGTTCCTGCTGGCAGTTTCCTGGGGCCTTTCCCATATGGGGTGTTTCCGGGGAAACCGGGGAGAAACAGAGGCACAGTATCTGGTTCCCTGCTTTGCCTTTTCCGCAGGGGTACTGGCACTGGGGCAGATGTCTTATTTCATCAACCGGGCAGCCTACCACAATCTGGATATCTGCCATCTGCCGGCAATGCTCCTGATTTGTGTGACTGCCCAGTGGGGGATGGAAACCGTGAAGAAATTCCGCTGGCAGGAACGGCGGTCCTGGGCGCCGGAGAAGCTGTATCAGGGAGCCCTGACGGCAGTCAGCCTGGGTGTGCTGGTCACCGTAACACTGGGCAATCTGATCCAGTATGGATATAATACGGATCTGAAAACGGCATTTCATAACAAAGACGAGATCCATCAGTTTGCTGCCCATATCGCGGCGAATATACCGGAAAATACTTATGGCTTCGGTATCGGAGTGGCAGAGATCTACAGTATGCTGCGCTGGGACACTGGCTGTTATACTCTGGACTTTTCAGATATTTCTGTCCGTCCCCAGGTGGCGGATTATGTGATCAATGATATTCGGACCAAGGAGATACCGGATTTCCTGGTGGGAGAGAAGACCATGGAGAAGCTGGAAAATTTTGCTTCCGACCAGAATCAGTGGATCGAGGAGAATTATGAACTGTCCCAGGAATTTGAATTTCAGGGAGCAGTGTTTCAGTATTATGTGAGAAAATCGTGAGAGTCATATATTGTGGAAGGGGTGCCGGGAAATAGTTCAGACCGGAAGATTTCGGTTTATCTCCTGTACTCAGGGCGGGTTCGGTTCGGCACAGATGCCAAATTCTGGTGTTCTCCTGAGAATGTAATGGAGATGGGCAGGGCAGTGGAAAAGTATCGTTATATTTATTAATATCGGCAGTATATTGGAAAGCTGCAGGGAAGACTGAAACGTTATATAAAAAGTCCTCAAAACGCTGTTCAGCCCTCTCCGGAGTCCGTATCGTGAATTTGATCGGTGCGGACTCTTTTACTGCATCATAAGATACTGTCGAGCAATGTTTGATTTTATTTTCATTGAAATGGCCATTTTGTTTAAATTATGTATAAAAAAAGTGAAATTCCCTCTTTTTTTCCGCAGCTGATTGTGTTATAATGTCCGCATGGGGCATTAGCGCAGTTGGGAGCGCGCCACACTGGCAGTGTGGAGGTCACGGGTTCAAGTCCCGTATGCTCCATTCGAGAAGACCTGTTTTGACAGGTCTTTTTTGCATTACACAGAAAACAAAACAGGGGAGAGGATTTCTTTCTGCCAGCCGTCGGCAGAAGGGGAACGATGAATGGAGAGCGGTATGAAATTATTAAAACTGGTAATTGTGGACGATGAGCCTATTTTATTGGAAGGCCTTGTGAAGACCTACGACTGGGCCGCCATGGGCTTTGAAGTGGTGGGAAGCGCAGGCAGCGGAGAACAGGCCATTGAAGTCATCCGGGAGAAGCGTCCCCATGTGGTTTTGACGGATATCCGTATGAAGCGGATCTCCGGGCTGATGGTAATGGAAACCATAGAAAAAGAGGGGATCGACTGTCTGTTTGTGGTGCTGAGTGCGTACCGGGATTTTGAGTATGCAAAGCAGGCCTGCGATCTGGGAGCTTACGCCTATCTTCTGAAGCCGATCGAGGACGAAAAGCTGATGGAAACCATGCGGGGAGCCAGGGAGCTTTGCATGGAGCAGCTCCAGAACGAAGAAAAGTATGAGAACTGGGAAAGGCTTCTGATGAAGGGAGCAGACAGCTTCCTGCAGGTGGTTTTGCAGAAGCACGTACAGAACCGGCTTTCTGCGGAGCAGGTGGAAGAGATACTGGCAGCCCTGGGAACGCAGCCGGATCCGGATGATAAATTCATGACGGCAGAAGCAGATATGGATTTGACCTATCAGATCACCAATTCGCAGGATTATGAAGCGACACGGCTGGCCATGCTGCAGTCGCTGGAGAAGCATATCGGAGAAGAATTTTCATATTGGAGACTGGAGAATGAAGAGGGAATCTGTGTGTTCCTGATCCAGACCAGGGACAGCGCTTCAGCGAAAAGGCTGAAGCATATGGTGGAACTGGTAAAAGAAGAAAAGTATCCCATTGACGCAGTCATTTCCAAACCCTATAAGGGGATTGCCGGCATACGGAAGAGCTACGAGGAGGCCCAGAACCTTTTTGAACGGTCGCGAAAAGAGACTTCCGGCGTATTTTCCATGTCCGGCGAAAGACAGGAAGTATCCGGCGGAAGTTATGGGGAAAAAGGAGAGGACCGGATCGTCAATGCTGTCCGCAGAAACGATGAGGAAGAATTAAGAGAGGCATTTGTGCAGTTTATTTACGGCCTGCCGAAAGAGGAAGAGCAGCAGTGCCAGCTAATCCATAAGGTGATGCTCAAAACAGAGCTGATGCTGAACGATTCCCATGGAATGACCGAAGATCAGAAAGAGCAGTTTCAGAAATATTATTCCAATCTGGAAAAGCTCAATGCCACCAAGGCTGTGGATGTCAGCTATAAGATCCTGAGCAGTATCATTGAGAAACGCCGGAAAGAGGCTTCCGGCAGCGATGCAAAATATTTAAAGGATTATATGTTTGAGGCAGTGGCCTATATAGAAGAGCATCTGAACGATGAGCAGCTGTCCATCGTATCGGTGGCCGGCCATGTATATCTGAATCCGGTGTATTTTGGACGGGCATTTAAAAATACGTTTCATATGACTTTTAAGAGATATCTGATGAAAAGCCGGATGGAGAGGGCAAAAAAATTGCTGGAAGAGGGAAAGACCAGTATCGGAACCATCTGTGAGCAGGTGGGAATCAGCAATCCCTCTTATTTTTCCCATCTGTTCAAGGAATATACAGGGAAACTGCCCAGCGAGTATAAGAAGGAATATGAGATATGAGACGGGGAAAGATATCCGGAATCCAGAAGCAGTATCTGCTCAATATGCTCGCTTTGCTGATCCTGGCGCTTCTGCTTTCCAGTATTGGTGTCTGGGTCTATGTGCGCAGAAATATGAGCAATGTGATCCTGGACAACTATGAATTTGTGACGGAGAAGATGGGGATCAATCTGGATCGGATGTACCAGAAGAGCGAAGAGATTACGGCGGAATGCATTATAAATGAAAGTGTCCAGCAAAGCCTGATGGCCCGGGAACTGGAAACCGTGGAAAAGAATGCACTCAGCAAGTATTTTGCCTATATCGACCTGGATCATGTGGCGGATTACTGTTATGTGGACAATAAAGGAAATGTCTATACAAAATCCTATTCCAATATTACCTATGAAGATTTTGCGGACAGCGGATTTGCGGAGATCCTTTCCCGGAGCTATGCCCGGACGGAATGGTTTTATCAGAAAGATGTGCTGTTCCATACCGGCGAGTATGCGCTGTTTATCGGGAGAAATGTCCAGAGCATGGAATACGCCAGTGAGCCGGGAATGCTGATCCTGAAGATGGATGATGAATTCCTGCAGAGTGCGGCAGAGGACCGGTCTGCCATCCAGGATGCGGCAGTGGGCATTGTGGACTGGGAAGGAAATTTCTGTATGGAATATTATCCGGAGGATTTTGCCATGTCCCCGGAGGCCCTGGAAGCCATTGGAAAGCTGGCCCGGAGCTCAGAGACAGGAATGATCTGCAGCAGGCAGCAGGTGCAGGGCGGTATTCTGCAGGCATACCGGCAGGGAGAAAGCGGACTTATGATCTTTACCCTGGTGCCGGATGCGGTGCTGAGTGAGGGATTTACACAGATCCTACTGGTTCTGCTGGGAATATATCTGCTGGTGATCCTGATAGCAGTGGGGATCAGCCTTTATATTTCCAAAAGACTGACAAGTCCGATCCAGCAGATCAGCCAGAAGATGACGGGGTTTGACGGAACGGATTTTACACAGACACTGGATATCCATACGAATACAGAGCTGGATCAGATCGGACAGGCATATAATGAGATGCTGGTGAATATCGAGGAACTGCTGGAAGAGATCAAGAAGCAGGAAAAGGAACTGCGGACCAGCGAACTGAATATGCTGATCAGTCAGATCAACCCCCATTTTCTGTACAACACGCTGGATACCATCTATATGCTGGCACGGATCAATGGGGAAGCCACCACGATGAAGATGATCCATGCTCTGTCCAGCTATCTGCGGCTGTCTCTGAGCAAGGGAAATGATATGGTCACAGTGGCGGATGAGCTGGAAAATGTGAAAAGCTATATGGAGATCCAGCAGATCCGGAATCCGGAACTGTTTTCCTATGAGATCGACTGTCAGGTAGAGGAGCAGGAGCGGTGGGTTCTGAAGCTGATCCTGCAGCCTCTGGTGGAAAATGCGGTAAAATATGGATTTTCGGAATTGTTCGAAGGCGGAAGAATCCGGATTGAAGTAAGAGAAGCGGAAGGACAGCTGATCCTGTCCGTATTTAACAATGGGATTCCGATCCGGCCGGAGATGGCGGAGAAGCTCAATACACTGGATGCTCTGCCGGTGGTGGAGTTAAAGCATGTATTTCCGGATAAGAAACAGGGATATGGAATTGTAAATATCATTACCAGACTTCGTCTGAAATACGGCGAGAGAGTGAAAGTCAGATATGAGGGACTGCCGGAAGGGACCAGATGCACCATCTGGCTTCCGGGAGATGGAAAGGAAAATGATGAGGTATAAGAAACTGTTGATTGGGATCGGATGTGCAGTGCTGCTTGGCGGGTTCTGCGGGTGTTCTGCTCAGGAGAAGGAACAGGCCCAGAGCCAGGAGGAGGAAATACAGATTCCCATAATACTGACGGTGGATCAAAGTACCGGAAAGAAAAATGACGAAGAAGTGGTACTGGCATTCAATGAAGCCTATGAAGGAACGTATGCTCTGGATGTGGAGTGGGTGCTGGAGACGGAAGAGGAATATAGGACAAATCTGAAGCGGCTCAATGTGACCGATGAGCTTCCTGCGATCCTTATGGATCTGCGGACCATTCCGTCTTTTTACCAGATGATGGTCCAGGAAGGGCGGATCGAGGATCTGTCCGGCTATATCCAGGAAGATCCGGAATGGAAGGATATGATCGAACCTGCCGTGCTGGAAGCATGCTCGGAGCCGGATGGGAGCATTTATCTGGCACCGCTGAGCACGGCGGCATTTGCCTGTTCCGGTGTGTTCTGGAATGCGGAGCTGTTTGAGGCGGCCGGCATAGATCAGTTTCCCGCCTCCTGGGAAGAGTTCTGGGACTGCTGCGATACGCTCCAGGCAAATGGGATCACCCCTCTGGCGCTGCACACGGAGGGAACTGCATGGGCGCCCATGCTGCTGGCTACGGCAGAACTGGCAGACACTCCGGAGGGGGCGGCGTTTATGAAGGAACTGTACCCGGACAGCTACCAGAATGCGAATGGGCAGCGTCTGGCTGCCACGCTGAAAAAACTTTTTGACTATACGACGGAAGATGCGCTGTATTCGGATTTTGATGTGGCATATGAAAATTTTGTGTCTGGGAAAGCCGCAATGGTGCCCAACGGATACTGGATGCTGGACCAGATACCCGATGAATTTGTGGAAAAGGTACGGTTTTCTCCTTTTCCGGGCAACAAACTGATTGCCTCCCCGGAGACTTTTGGATGGGCGGTGGTATCCAGCTACAGTGAGGAAATCAAGGAAGGTGCAGTGGAATTTCTGAAATTTCGCACAGCCTTTAATAAGGAACAGAGAGAACAGCTGCTGGAACAGCAAAGTGAAGACGCCAGCCAGATGCTGCTGGATTATATCAAAGCGTATACAGGCAGTCCCCAGATCGTTCCCAATTATCAGGTGAAGTGGAACTCTGTCCTTCAGGAGGAAACTTTTGGGGAATGTCTGCCCAAACTGGTGAAGGGACAGATGACTCAGGAAGAATTCCTGCAAATGGCCGATGAGAGCATCCGGCAGTTTGAAGCGGAGAGATAGTTTAATTTTTTGTATTTTGGGTTTGCGAATTGCTACAGCCTTTCCACCTTTTTCTGGTAGGATAAAGCCATCAAAGGAACAGGAGAATGTTTCCTGGAAAGGTAAGGTAGAAATTATGAAAATGAAAAAGGTTTTAGCAGTTGTTTTGGCAGGAGTTATGGCAGTAGGCATGTTCTCCGGCTGCAGCAGTTCCTCTTCATCCAGCGGGAGCGCGGATCAAAGCGCTGGACAGTCTTCTGGTGAATCTGGAAGCGAAAGCACTGGAAAGGTTTACTATTTGAATTTTAAGCCAGAAGCAGACGAATACTGGCAGGAACTGGCGGAAGCATATACAGAAGAGACCGGGGTTCCGGTAACCGTTCTGACCGCAGCTTCCGGCGAATATGAGAAAACTCTGAAATCAGAGATGGCAAAGACAGATGCACCCACACTGTTTCAGGTGAATGGACCGGTGGGACTTGCAAGCTGGAAAGATTACTGCTATGATTTAACTGGCTCAGACATCGCAGGAGAGCTTACTGACGACAGTTTTGCTCTGATGGACGGAGACAAAATGGCAGGTATTGCATATGTAATCGAGAATTATGGTATCATTTACAACAAATCCTTATTGGAGCAGGCCGGCTACACAGCAGATGACATTACAAATTTTGAAAGCCTGAAAAGTGTGGTAGAAGATATCACAGCCCGTAAGGATGAACTTGGATTTTCTGCATTTACTTCCGCAGGTATGGACGGATCTTCTGACTGGAGATTTAAGACCCATCTGGCAAACCTTCCGATCTACTATGAATATAAAGACGAAGGAATCGACAACACCGATGCCATCAAGGGAACCTATCTGGATAACTATCGTCAGGTATGGGATCTGTACATCAATAATGCAACCTGTGATCCTACCATGATCTCAACAAAGACTGCAGATGATGCCACCGCAGAATTTGTAACAGAGGAAGCAGTATTCTACCAGAATGGTACCTGGGAATACAACAACATTGCAGATGTGGGAGACGAAAACCTGGGAATCCTTCCCATTTATATTGGTGTAGAAGGTGAAGAAGACCAGGGTGTCTGCACAGGTACAGAGAACTACTGGTGTGTAAATGCAAAAGCATCCGAAGAAGATATCCAGGCTACTCTGGATTTCATGAACTGGTGTGTAACCTCTGAGACAGGCGTAGAGGCAATGTGCAAAGATATGGGATTTGTGATCCCCTTTAATTCCAATATGGAATCTGACAACGTACTTGTAAACGAAGCGAATAAATATATGGAAGAAGGAAAAACTCCGGTATCATGGAACTTTTCCACCATGCCTTCTGAAGAATGGAAAAACGGTGTAGGATCAGCGCTGACATCTTACGCAGCAGATCAGACCGATGAAAACTGGGAAAAAGTTGTTACAGCATTTGTAGATGGCTGGGCAACAGAAGCGGCAGCGGCAAAATAAAGTAAGACAGGCATAAGAAGCGGCGGAGGCACAAGTGATTCTCCGCCGCTTTTCAGAAGGAGGGGAAACAGATGGAAAGATCCATGAAACGTTATATGCCGATCTTTGTATTGCCGACACTCTGCGCATTTATCCTTGGGTTTGTCATTCCTTTTGTTATGGGAATCGGACTGTCATTCTGTGAATTTACCACTGTAACCGATGCGCAGTTTGTGGGAATTTCCAATTATGTCAAGGCGCTGAATGATACGGTGTTCCGGCATTCATTCTGGTATACGGCACTGTTTGCAGTGGTGTCTCTGGTGGTGATCAATGTAATCGCCTTTGCTCTGGCTATGGCTCTGACCAGGAACATGCGGGGAACCAATATTTTCCGTACGGTCTTTTTCATGCCGAATCTGATCGGCGGTATCGTACTGGGTTATATCTGGCAGCTGATCTTTAACGGGATTCTGGCCAGATACAATACGGCTCTGGCTCTGAATGAATGGTACGGCTTCTGGGGCCTGATCATTCTGGTGAGCTGGCAGCAGATCGGATATATGATGATCATTTATATTGCAGGTCTCCAGGCAATTCCGGGAGATGTGATGGAAGCCGCGGAAATTGACGGGGCAACTCCCTGGCAGAAATTATGGAAAGTAACCATTCCCATGATGATGCCGTCCATCACGATCTGTATGTTTTTATCTATTACCAACGGCTTCAAACTCTTTGACCAGAACCTGTCTCTGACAGCAGGCGAACCTGCGAAAATGTCAGAAATGATGGCTCTGAACATCTTCAACACCTTCTATGGACGTACCGGCTGGGAAGGTGTTGGACAGGCAAAAGCTGTATTGTTCTTTATTATCGTAGTGGCTATCGGTATGGTACAGCTGCGGGCAACACGTTCAAAGGAGGTACAGCAGTAGATGAAAACAAAAAAGAATGCATTAAGCTGGCTGGGGACCGGCGTCTTCACCGTTCTCAGTGTGATTTATATTTTACCGATCCTGATCGTCCTGATGAATTCTTTCAAGAAAAAGGTCTATATCAACAAAGAGCCTTTTAAGATGCCGGGAGGAAAGACGCTGGCCGGCATAGAGAATTACATCACGGCCATCGACAAGTATGATCTGTTGAGTGCAGTGGGATGGACTGTTTTTATTACCGTAGGGTCTGTTCTGGTGATCCTGCTCTGCACATCCATGTGTGCATGGTATATCACCAGGATCAATACCAGATTTACCAGAGCCCTTTACCTGCTCTGCGTATTTTCCATGGTGGTGCCCTTCCAGATGGTTATGTTTACCCTATCCCTGGTGGCGGACCGTACCGGACTTCGCACACCCTGGGGGATCATTATCATCTATCTGGGCTTCGGCGCGGGACTGGCGGTGTTCATGTTCTGCGGATTTGTAAAATCCATCCCGCTGGAGATTGAGGAAGCAGCCATGATCGATGGATGTACGCCTCTTCGTACATTCTTTAATGTGGTCATTCCGGTCATGCAGCCCACGTATATTTCTGTGGGTATTCTGGAGACCATGTGGATCTGGAATGACTTCCTGCTTCCTTACCTGGTGCTGGATCTGAATAAATATAAGACTATATCCATTGCCATCCAGTATATGAAGGGAAGCTATGGCCGTGTAGATATGGGTGCAGTAATGGCAGCCCTGATCCTGGCAGTGATCCCGGTAATTATTTTCTATCTGTCCTGTCAGAAGCATATCATCAAAGGTGTGGCTGCCGGTGCAGTAAAAGGTTAAAACAGAGCAGTCTGCGTCTCTCCAGGCGGTGAACAGTAAATCAGTAATTTATTAGAATGAAAAAAGCAGCAGGGCGGATTCCGTCAGTCCGCCCTGCAGAAAGGCGGAATGAGGAGAAATATGGAACAGAATCTGGAAAAAGAATTAAATCTGAAACTTGGAAAACAAATCGGCGAGGCTTCCAAAGAGGAACTTTACAAAGCCCTGCTGTGTCTGACAAAAGAAAGAATGCAGGGGATGCAGAGAAATACCGGAAACCGGAAACTGTATTACATTTCCGCAGAGTTTCTGATCGGAAAACTGTTATCCAACAATCTGATCAATCTGGGACTGTTTGAAGAGGTCAGAGAACTGCTGAAGAAGCACGGACAGGATCTGACAGAGGTGGAAGAAGTGGAGCTGGAACCCTCTCTTGGGAACGGAGGGCTGGGCCGACTGGCCGCCTGCTTCCTGGATTCCATTGCAACTCTGGGACTCAATGGAGACGGTGTGGGCCTGAACTATCATGACGGACTGTTTCTCCAGAAATTCCGGGACAATAAGCAGCAGGAGGAAAAAAATCCCTGGATCACCCCGGACAGCTGGCTGACCAGGACCGATGTGAGCTTTGAAGTTCCGTTCAAGGATTTTGTACTGCGGTCTTCCATGTATGACATTGATGTGCCCGGATACCACAGCGGCTGCAACAAGCTGCATCTGTTCGATCTGGACAGTGTGGATGAGAACATCATCGGTGAGGGAATCCAGTTTGACAAGAAGGATATCCACAGGAATCTGACCCTGTTCCTTTATCCGGACGACAGCGACGAGGACGGACAGCTTCTGCGTATCTACCAGCAGTATTTTATGGTGAGCAATGCAGCGCAGCTGATCATTAAAGAAGCGGAAGAGCGGGGCGTGAACCTGTATCAGCTCCACGAACACGTATGCGTCCAGATCAACGATACCCATCCCACCATGATCATTCCGGAACTGATCCGTATCCTTACCCAGCAGAAGGGCTTTAATATGGATACGGCAGTGGATGTGGTGAGAAAGACCTGCGCGTATACCAACCATACGATTCTGGCAGAGGCCCTGGAAAAATGGCCGGTGGATTATCTGGAGAAGGTGGTGCCGCACCTGATGCCGATCATCCGGGATCTGGATGCCAGGGTGAGAAGAGATTTCCAGGATGAAAAGGTCTATATCATTGACAGTCAGAACCGGGTACACATGGCGCACATTGATATCCATTTCGGATATGCGGTGAACGGTGTGGCTGCCCTTCACACAGACATTCTGAAGAAATCCGAACTGAAGCCCTTTTATGATATTTATCCGGAGAAATTCAACAATAAGACAAACGGCATCACGTTCCGCCGCTGGCTGGTACACTGCAACCACAGACTGGCAGCATATCTGGAGGAACTGATCGGTCCGGAATATCTGGAAGATGCCGGGAAGCTGGAAGGACTGCTGGCCTATAAAGAAGACGAAAAAGTCCTGGAGAAGCTGATGGCCATCAAGAAAGAAGCCAAGGCAGATCTGAAAAAATATCTGAAAATGACACAGGATGCAGACATTGATGAGAATTCTGTATTTGACATTCAGATCAAACGTCTCCATGAGTATAAGAGACAGCAGATGAATGCCCTGTATGCCATCTATAAATACAAAGAGATCAAGAAAGGCAATCTGCCCAAACGTCCGCTGACCATGATTTTCGGTGCTAAGGCAGCGCCGGCATACACTATTGCCAAGGACATCATTCATCTGATCCTGTGCCTGCAGCAGCTCATCGACAACGATCCCCAGGTAAGCCCCTGGCTGAAGATCGTCATGGTGGAGAACTACAACGTGACCAAGGCAGAGAAACTGATCCCTGCCTGCGATATTTCCGAGCAGATTTCCCTGGCGTCCAAGGAGGCCTCCGGAACCGGAAACATGAAATTCATGCTGAACGGAGCGGTAACTCTGGGAACAGAAGACGGCGCCAATGTGGAGATCCATGAGCTGGTAGGCGATGACAATATTTATATTTTCGGTGAAAGATCCGAGAAGGTCATCCAGCTGTATGAGACTGGGGAATACTGTGCGGCAGATCTCTATGAGAAAGATCCCATGATTGAGGAACTGGTGGACTTTATCATCAGCAAAGATCTGATCCGCATCGGAGATCCGGTAAATCTGGGCCGTCTGTACAAGGAAATCGTGTCCAAAGACTGGTTCATGGCACTGCTGGATGTGAAAGATTATATCCGCACCAAGGAACAGATGCTGGAAGATTCTCTGGATGAGAAGACATGGGCACAGAAAATGCTGGTGAACATTGCAAAAGCCGGTTTCTTCTCCTCCGACAGGACCATTGCCGAATACAACAGAGACATCTGGCATCTGTAAGAAGAATGCGGAAGAGATCAGATTGGAAAGATATTCTTAATGGCAGGATAGACGCAGAGATATGAGACAGGAAGATGTGACATGGTGAATCATGGAAAGACATGCGGATATTTCTGCAGCCAGAAGGTAAAGATGAAAAAAGGAGTAAGAACAGTCATGAGACAGACTGGAGTTTTGATGCCGGTATCGGCTCTTCCATCCCGCACCGGGGTGGGAGAGCTGGGAAAAGATGCATACCGGTGGATACAGATATTAAAAGACAGCGGCGTGAAGATCTGGCAGCTGCTCCCCCTAAATCCGGTGGGATATGGCAATTCACCCTACCAGCCATATTCTTCCTGTGCGGGAGACGAGCTGTACATCAGTCTTGAGCTGCTGAAAGAGGATGGTCTTCTGGAAGAAGAGGTGCCTTCTTTCCGGGAAAAGGAAAAACGGGTGGATTATGAGGCTGTACGGGCATTCAAAACCCCTTACCTGCGGAAGGCAGTAGAGAATTTTCTCACTCAGGGGCGGGAAAGCCAGCCGGAGTATCAGGAATTCATTTCTCAGAAATGGGTATATGAGTACGGCGTTTACCGGGCTTTAAAGGCGGCAAATGGCGGTGTATGCTGGAATGAGTGGAAGCCGGAAGAGAAAAACTGGCCGGAGAATCGGACCGAGCTTCCGGACGGAGTGGAAGAAGAAGCAAAATACCAGATGGTGCTGCAGTATTTCTTTTACACCCAGTGGATGCAGGTGAAGGCACAGGCCAACCAGTGCGGCATCCAGATCATGGGAGATGTGCCGTTCTATGTGGGCGTGGATTCTGTGGATGTGTGGAGTGGAAAAGCCAATTTTCTTCTGGATAAGGATGGGCATCCGCGATTTATCGCCGGGGTTCCGCCGGATTATTTCAGCGTTACCGGACAGCGGTGGGGCAATCCCATCTACGACTGGGATTATATGAAAGAAACCGGGTACCAGTTCTGGGTGGACCGGATCGGCTACAGCAGCCGTCTGTTTGACATTATCCGCATTGACCATTTCCGGGCTTTCGACACCTACTGGAAAATCCCGGCCAGCTGCCCCACGGCAGTGGAAGGAGAATGGGTGGAAGCGCCGGGCTATGAGGTGCTGGATACCCTGATGGAAAAGCTTCCCGGGGTGAACCTGGTGGCAGAGGATCTGGGTGATCTGCGTCCGGAGGTCCTGACCCTGAAGGAGCATTACCATCTGAAAGGAATGAAGATCCTTATTTTCTCCATTGAGACCGGAGGAAAATACGCATACGACAGTTTCCAGGATGTGGAAAATATGATCGCCTATACGGGAACTCATGACAATGATACACTTCTGGAATGGTATGGAAAACTTACCTGTGCATCCCGGAGAAAAGTGCGCAGATTCCTGAAGAAAAAAGGGTTCTCTCAGGGCAGCATCCATGACAGGCTTCTGGGATATATTCTGAGCAGCCCGGCAGAATATGTGATTCTGCCTGCTGCAGATTTCCTGGGACTTGGCAGTGAGGGCCACATCAACACGCCGGGAACCGTAGGCAGTCCCAACTGGGAATGGCGTTTGCCCCAGCTGGATGGCATAGAGAAAGAGCTTCTGCGGTACCGGAAACAGATTCTTCGCGGATAGAGAAGCTTCATCTGTGACAGGGTGCCATGTGCTTTGGCGGGATAGCCGGAAGAGGCAGCCGAAACTGCAGATATCCAGACATGGAAATATAGAAAAACAGGGATAGATGTGATCGTAAGGATTACATTTATCCCTGTTTTTGTCAATGGCATCCGTTTGCCGTACAGATGGCAAAAGCGGCCGGCTCCGATCCCCTGATTAATTCAGCTCTGCCCGGCGGATGATCAGGTAGGAGCCGGCGCAGAGCAGGCAGGTGAGGACCAGAAAGGTCAGAAGAGGAGGGAAAAAGACAATGTTCCCGCCGTTCATAAATCCCATGGCTTTCAGCAGAGCACAGTTCAGGGCAGTGACCATATGGTCAGAAAGGCCGAACCGGATCAGAGCTGCAGCGGCCAGGATCCCTCCGCCCAGTACAAGGCCAAGACAGATGGAGCCGGTTTTTCCCAGACGGCTGATGGCCAGGATGCACAGATAAAAGAGGCTGCAAACAATCATGTACAGCAGGAGCAGCCAAAGCCAGTTGGCGAGAAAATGACCGTAGCCATACAGAGACCCAAAAAGAGTCGAATAGCCGGGGAAAATGAAATGCAGTACATTTCCCACGATCGTATCCACCAGAGACATGATTCCGGTGATAAAGACAAACAGGGAAAGAGTTGCCAGGAAAATATATCTGCGTGTAAATCCATTTTGAATCAGCATCTTAAAATCTTCTTTGAATCCCAGAGCTCCCAGAATGCCGACATAAATAAAGGTATTCAGTTCCAGACAGTTGGTGCCTATATTTTCAAAACTTCCGGTGCCCACAGCAACGATCAGACAGATCAGGGCAACGATCAGATATTGAACCAGATAAAAGATCCAGATATACCGGAAGGATGTGAAACATTCATATTGAATGGCAGCGGTAAGTTTTTTCATGGCAGTTATCCCCTTTCTGAAGTGAGTTTGACGAAGAGTTTCTGCAGGTTCATGGAGGAAAACTGCAGATTGGAGCCTGACGGCAGAGGCGTTTTCTCTCCCAGGATATAAGCCAGCTTCAGACTGCCCAGTTCTTCTGTATCCAGGATGGTTTTGCCGGCGCAGTAGGCGTCCACGTCTCTGGCAAAGCCGGAGACACAGTAGCCTTTCTGAAGAAGGGTGTCTGCATTTTCCTGCAGCAGGATCTTTCCCTGATCAATGAGCACCACTTCTTCAATCAGGTTGGAAACTTCTTCGATCAAATGGGTGGCAATGATAATGGTCCGTTCCTGTTCTTCATAACTTTTCAGCAGAAGCTCGTAAAATAATTCCCGGTGATTGGCGTCCAACCCCAGAACAGGTTCGTCAAAGATGACATAAGGGACATGGAGTGCCAGGGCAACCGTGAGTTTGAAGATGGACTGATATCCTTTGGACAGAGCCTTAAAACGCTGCTCCACATTCAGATGAAATTTTTCTGCGATCTGAAAAGCTTCTTCCGTGCGGAAACTGTCATAAAACCGTCCAATCCACTTGAAATGATCTTTCACTCTCAGACTGGTATCATACAGGTCTGCTTCGCTCATGCAGAACAGTTTCTCGTGAACCGCCATATTTTCTACGGCAGGAAGGCCGTCGATCCGCACATCACCTGCATCGGCAAAAATCCGGTTGGCAATGATGTTGATCAGTGTGGATTTGCCGGCGCCGTTTCTGCCCAGAAATCCATAGATTTTTCCATATTCAAAGCAGAAAGAAACGTCATCCAGGGCGGTAACATTGCGGTACCGTTTGGTAACATGGTTAATCTGTATTGCATTCATTTGCATAACCCCTTTCTATCAGTGCGATAATATCATCTTTGGTCATCTGCAGTTTGGATGCTTCTTCAATTAACGAAGCAATGTACTGCTCATAGAACTGGCTTTGCCTTTTCTGGCGGATCTTCGCCACAGCTCCTTCTTTCACAAACATACCCACCCCTCGTTTCTTATAGATGATTTCTTCGTCTACCAGCATGTTCATCCCTTTGAGTACCGTATGAGGATTGATATTCAGCAGGGCGGCAAATTCATTGGTGGAGGGAATCCTGGTCTCCTCCGGAAATACGCCTGTGAAAATGGAATCCTCCAACTGCTCTGCAATCTGGATGAAAATAGGCTTTTCTGTATTTGTATGAATCTGCAAGGTCATCACTCCTTTGTTTGATGGTTAGCTACTTGAGTAACTAACTAACTTACAAGGATACTGTAATATGGATAGAGAGAAATGTCAAGAGTTTTTCTGAAGATTGCAGTATTTTTTTTGTGACAGGAAAACAGAATGAAATGTTGCCGGAAGCAGCCCGCTGCAGGCGGAGAATCCTGTGGAGCAGGATTTGTTTTTATACAGCGGATGAACAGAGCTCTGTGATATTGACAGTAAAAAGAGGAATTACTAAAATGATAGACAGCTTAGCCTTGGCGGGAGCGGACCGGAAATAGCAGAGCAGAGGAGGACACAGGAAAAATGGGAAAAACGATATTGGATGAGGATTTGATCTATGAGATCCTGTCGGTAGTAGAAGAAATTCCGGAGGGACGGGTGGCTACCTATGGACAGATAGCCAGACTGATCGGAAGAGAGAAAAATTCCAGACTGGTGGGGAAAGTATTGAGTATGGCGCAGTATTATGGGGAGTATCCCTGCCACAGGGTGGTGAATCATGCCGGACGTCTGGTGCCGGGGTGGCTGGAGCAGGGCTTTCTGCTGGAGCAGGAAGGAGTTGCTCTGAAAGATCCCGGTTATGTGGATCTGAAAACATATCAATGGGAATGCTGAATTTCTCTAAAAAGCAAAAATATTTAGAGAAAATCTTCCAGAGAAAATTAAGCCCCTTTTGTTAGAATGGCAGCATGGAATGTGGACATTCAAAGATAAAGACAGGAGGAAAATAAAATGATGCGAAAATGGATTGCCGTGGTTTTGATAACTGCCATGGCTGCAGGGCTCTGTGCCTGCGGACAGGGTCAGGAGGAAGAACAGGAACAGCAGGCCATGGGACGTTTTATGGAAGAAGAACTGGAGCTTCCCGATGGGATCGATCGGGTTCTGGGAATGGAGCAGCTGGATAGCGGAGAGCTGTTGCTTCTGGGGGAGAGCACAGAGACAGGAGAACGCTGTCTGGAACGTTCGGCAGATGGCGGCGATACCTGGGAGCAGGAGACTTTGCCTCAGGAGATTGGACCGGAGACTCTGAATTACATTATGGAAGCAGATATTTCCGGAACAGGGGAGATTCTGGTCAACACTTACGATGAGAACATGTCTTCTGTGCTGTATTATGCGGACAGTGCCGGGAAGGTACAGGAAATCCGGCCCGGGCTTTCTGACGACGGACAGGAAAATGCCGGGGAGGAAAGCGGGGAGCAGTCAGAAAACACCGCTGCCATGGCCACAGAGGGAATTCAGTATGCACGTCTGGGAGAAAACGGACATATTTATGTCCAGGACTATCAGGGAAATGTGATGGAGCTGGATCCACAGACGGGAGCGGTTCTTCAGACCCTGGTGGGTAATGGCGGCTCCTATTTCTTTGAGATTCAGGCAGGTATTTTGCTGACTCTGGAGCAGGATGGCCTTCATAAATACGAGACAGAAACAGGCCAGCCTGTGGAAGTAGACGAAGTTTTGAATAATTCTCTGGGAAAACAGGCGGCGGAAGACTACATAAACGGCGGATTGAATCAGACGGTGGCAGTAGGAACAGGGGATGAAGAAGGAAGCAGTATCTATCTGACTGTTCAGGGTCTGTACAGTTATCAGAGCGGAGGAAGTACCGTAGAACAGCTGATTAACGGGGAACTGAATTCTCTGAGCGCGCCGCATCTGAGTTATCACGGAGTCTGGCAGAGAGACGGGCAATACCTGGCTCTGGTGCTGGATGAGAGCAATGTGAAAAATGTTCTGTATCGCTATACGTACTCTGCAGACGTTCCCACCGTGCCGGATAAAGAACTGAAGATTTTCACGCTGGAAGATTCCGGGGAGCTGCGTCAGGCTGTGTCTCAGTATCGGAAACAGAATCCAAATGTATATGTGAATCTGGAAGTGGCCCTTTCCGGAGAAGACGGCGTGACGGCAGAAGATGCCATCCGGAGCCAGAATACCAGTCAGCTGGCGGGAACAGGGGCGGATATCCTGATCCTGGACGGCTTTCCTGTGGAAAGCTATATGGAAAAGGGAATGCTGATGGATATCAGTGATATAGCTGACGAGATCCATGAGACCGACGGTATTTTCGAAAATATCCGGGCAGCCTATGAAACGGATGGAGCGCTGTATGCACTGCCGGCCTGGTTCTTTCTTCCAGTGGTCCTGGGAGAGCAGGAAGGTGTAGAAGCTGCGGCCGGACTGGAGAGTCTGGGAAATTATGCAGAAACTGCAGAACAGACCCAGGATGGACAGAAGCTGTTCACGGAAATGTCAGCGGAAAACATTCTGGAGGAGCTGTATCATGGCGTATCCGGGGACTGGCTGGAGAATGGGCAGCTGTCGGAGGAACAGGTGAAAATCTATCTGCAGGCGGCAAAGCAGATTTACGATGCAGACCAGGAAACAGCCGGTTCAGATGAAAATTCTGCGAATTTTTATTCGAATGCTTCAGCTCAGTCGGCGATCACCGGTACAATCAGCCAGTATTGTATCAGCTGTTATTCCGGAAGCGCCAGGATGTCCTGTGGCCTGATGGGGTCTGTGATGGATTATATGACCATGCAGGCAGTATGCAGGGGAACAGGAATGCAGTGGAGCAGCTTCGGGGACGGAGACAGCTTTGTTCCCTATCTGCTGGCCGGCATCAGCAGTAAAACCCAGATGGAGCAGGAAGCAAAAGATTTTCTGAAGATCCTCTGGGGCAGTGAAAGCGGGGCGTCTCTGGCTTCCGGTATTCCCATTAACCGCAGCCTGCTGGAAACCATGGAAGAAAACGTACAAAACGGAGAACTGACAGGGGGCGTGTCCATCTTCAATGCAGACGGCAGCATGTCCGTGCTGGAGCTGGAGCCGCCCACAGAGGAAGAACTGCAGCAGTTCCGGCAGGCAGCGGAGAAAGCCGGACAGGCGGAGCTGGATTCCCGGGTCATCAAAGAACTGGTCATGGAACAGGGAAACAACTATGTGACCGGCAGTGCCGCACTGGAAGAAGCTGTTTCGGCAATCCTGCAGAAAGCCAACCTGTATTTCAGTGAATGAAGATACCGGCAAAGATTCATGAAAGAGCAGGATGAGCAGGTGCAGATCCTTTGTCCGCTGGAGAAACCGTGAAGGAACGTATTCCTGATGGCTGCAGCAATCAGAAGGAACGTGAGTTATGTGCAGAAAAGCCACAGAAAAGCAGATTAAAGTGTCTGCATTCTGTGGCTTTTGTCGTTGTGTAAAGTTAAACAAGGCCGTTTTTGAAGGCCATCATCATTTCTTTGGTAAGGCTGATATCTTCCCCTTCGTCCGGAATCTCTTCCCTCTGGAACCACTGGGCCAGTGCCAGTTCATGTTTGTCCAGCGTGATGGAATCCGTTCCATCCAGGTCGCAGAAGAAACCGAACAGCAAAGTGCCGGAAAAAGACCAGGGCTGGCTTTTGTAATAGTGCAGGTTTTTTACTTTCAGGCCTACTTCTTCCATGACTTCTCTGTGTACCGTTTCCTCAATGGTCTCGCCGATTTCCGCATAACCGGCAATAAGGGCATAACGTTTGTGGGCCCGTCCTTCGTATTTGGACAGCAGCAGTTTGTCTCCGTGGGTGATGCCCACGATCACAGCAGGGGAGAGAGGCGGATACTCCGAATTCTTGCAGTGAGGACAGTACATCATCCGTTCCGTATTTCCCAATACCATGGGTCTTCCGCAGATACCGCAGAATTTCCGCTTCTGATACCACTGGTAAAGCTGATAGCCGGTGATTCCTGCAAAAGTCAGGTAGCGGGGGCGAATTTCCCGCAGAGTTCGTATAGTTTCAAACTGGTAATCCGGCAGAAGATCCGTATTCAGGTTCGGGATCAGATAGAAACGGTCTTTATCGATGGAAAAAAGATAAATATAAGTTTCGTACAGATCGGTTTTCCGGCCCTCCAGTTCCTGGAAAACGGGAAGCATCATCTGTCCGTCTGTTTTTTTCATTAAGATCTCTCCCTCCCGATAAGCGAGAATATAACTTTCGGAAACCGGATCCTGTGGGGTGTATTCATTATGGTAAATATGTGGTGCAATATCCTGTATCATAATTTCCTCCGTATGGTATGTATTGTAAAAATAGAACAGATCTCTTACGTCTGTTCACAAAACTGATACAAGTATAATATTCCGGGTGGGAAAAATCAAGACAGGAACGAGATAAGCCGCCTGCTTCATCGCAGACGGCTTATTTGTGTTTTTGTTTTTGAGGGGGGAGATAGAGAGT
>UQMI01000056.1 GCA_900542045.1 uncultured Blautia sp. | reverse complement strand
GGGGCAGATGCCCCGCCTCTATTGTATAGGTGCGTCCTGAAACTATTCCAGGGAAAGTGCAATTTTTTCCGGTGTGATGGGCAGCTCCCGGTGCCATACGCCGGTGGCCCGGTAAATGGCGTGGGTCAGGGCGGGAGCAGGTGTATTGATGACGATCTCTCCGATGGATTTGGCTCCGAAAGGCCCGGTGGGTTCGTAGCTGTGCTCAAATTCCACCCGAAGATTTCCCATGTCCAGCCGGGTGGGGATTTTGTATTGCATAAAGGAAGTGCCGATGAGGCGTCCATTCTGGTTGTAGCGGACATCTTCCATCAGTGTGTGGCCGATACCCTGTACAATACCGCCTTCAGTCTGGATGCGTGCCAGAGCAGGGTTAATGGGAATACCGCAGTCCACCACAGCCATATAATCCAGGATCGTTACCTGGCCGGTTTCTTTGTCCAGTTCGATCTCCACCATGCCCACCATGAAAGGCGGCGGAGAGATCGAGGAGGAATGACTGGCGGTAGCCTCGGCGGCCTGGGTATTGAACACCTGTGATTTACAGGCAATGTCCTCCAGAGGAAGGATCTGGCCGGTTTCTATCCGGCGAACCTGTTTTCCTTCGAACTGGATTTCCTGCGGTTCGCAGTCCAGCATTTCCGCCGCTATGGAGCAGAGCTTTTCTTTCAGCTCCGAGCAGGCTTTCTCCACGGCTTTTCCGGTAACATAGGTGGTGGAGGATGCGTAGGAACCGGAGTCGTAGGGAGACACATCGGTGTCTGCACCGAAGACAGCCACATTGTCCACATCACAGTCCATGCATTCCGCCGCCATCTGAGCCAGAATGGTGTCACAGCCGGTGCCCATGTCTGCGGCTCCAATGATCAGGTTGTAGGAGCCGTCCTCATTGAGTTTGATGGTGGTAGAGCCCACATCCACCCGGGAGATACAGGAGCCCTGCATGGCCATGGCAACTCCGGCGGCCCGGACTTTGCCGTTTCCCATATCCCGTACCGGATATTTTTCTTCCCAGTGGAACATTTTCCGGCAGTGATCCATGCACCGGTCAAGGGCGCAGGCGTTGGCCGGTTCATTATAGTAGGCCGGCATCTGCATACCCTCCCGGACCATGTTCTTGTCCCGGATTCTGGTGGGATCCATACCCAGCTGTTCGGCCAGTTCGTTGACTGTAGTTTCCAGGGCATAGATTCCCTGGGTGGCTCCGTAGCCACGGTAAGCTCCGGCTGCCTGCAGGTTGGTATAGACAACGTCGTAGCTGAAGCGGTAGGCTTCCAGATTACCCGTGTACAGAGGGATGGACTTATGGCCGGAAAGTCCCACAGTGGTGGGGCCATGTTCTCCGTAGGCACCGGTATTGGAAAGGGTATAGAGATCCACACAGCGGATCGTTCCGTCTTTGTCTGCGCCAAGGCGCACCCGTACCTGCATTTCATGGCGCGGGGATCCGGCCAGCAGGGATTCCTCCCGGGAATAGATCAGTTTGGCAGGCCGGCCGGTCTGCATAGTGACAAAGGCCGGATAAACTTCACAGACGGCTGTCTGCTTGGCACCGAATCCGCCGCCGATCCTGGGTTTTTCCACACGGATCCGGCTCTTGGGGATTCCAAGGGCATGGGACAGGATCCTCCGGCAGTGGAATACGATCTGGGTGGAGGAGACCACATGGAGCCTGCCGTAAGCATCCAGTTCCGTATAGGTACGGAAGGTCTCCATCATGGCCTGGCTGAAGGCTTTCGTGTGATAGGTACGGTCCAGGACAATGTCACAGTCGGCCATGACAGCATCCACATCTCCGTCTCCGTTTACTTCGCTGGCCACAAGGTTGCGCTTGCTGTCGCCGCCCACCGGACAGGGCGGATACCAGTCGTCTTCCGGATGGACCAGGACGGGATTGTCTTTTGCGGTGCAAAAGTCCAGCACCGGTTCCAGGACTTCGTATTTTACTTTGATCCGTTTTCTTGCCAGAAGGGCTGCTTTTTCAGTCTCTGCAGCGATAATGGCCACGGCATCGCCCACGAACCGTACATGGCGGTCCAGGATCAGCCGGTCATAGGGAGACGGCTCCGGATAGGTCTGCCCGGCAATGGTGAAGCGCTTCCTGGGGACATCTTCCCAGGTGTAAATGGCGACCACGCCGGGGATTTTCATTGCTGCGGCCGTATTCACTTCTTTTACAATGGCATTTGGGTGAGGCGAACGGAGCAGCTTTACCACCAGAGCATCCTTGGAAGTGATGTCATCCATATAGACGGGCTTGCCGAGAAGAAGCTGCATGGAGTCCTTTTTGCGGACGGGTTTGTTGACCTGCTTATATGCTCTGTGTTCCATGTCTGCCTCCTTTCTCTCTGCGGCTGTCAAGATAGCTGCGGATTCCCCGGAGCTGGCCTTCGTAGCCGGAACAGCGGCACAGATTGCCGGCCAGATATGCCCGGATCTCATCGTCAGTGGGATCAGGATTTTCCCGCAGAAGAGCAATGGTATTCATGACAAATCCAGGGTTGCAGAAACCGCACTGATCTGCGCCCTGATCGGCGATGAATCCTGCAAAGTCAGCAGCCTCTTCCTGCAGACCTTCCAATGTCTGGATGTGGTGTCCGGCGGCGCGGACGGCCAGGATGGAGCAGGACAATATGGGTTTTTCGTCCATAAAAACGGTACACAGGCCGCAGTTGGAAGTCTCACAGCCCCGTTTGACACTGTAACAGTTGTGTGCCCGCAGGAAATCGATCAGCAGAAGATCAGGTTCCACCTGATCGGTGATTTCTTTTCCATTCAGTGTAAGTTTCAGTTCCATTTCTGTATTCCTCCCAGTTCCAGTGTACCGCGTCTGGTCAGTACTTTGACAAGATGCGTCCGATAAGCGGCGCTTCCCCGGAGATTGCTTCCGGTAGGAACCTGTTCTGCAGCATAGGCGGCAAAGGCTCCGGCGCTGGTTTCTGTGATGCCGTCTTTTAACAGGCCCTGTTCGTCCCGGATCACCATGGCACGGCCGGGACGGGCACCGATGACGGCACGGTATTCGTCACCCATCTGCGACAGGGCGCAGGTGAGGATGGGAAAGTCTGTCCTCTGGTTCCGCATGGCGCTGTAGACAAAGTTTCCGGGTGTTTTACGGATCAGGATCCGGACCAGGATATCGTTGTCCCGCTTCATTTCTGCAAATGTTTCCAGGGGAATGATACCGCCCTTATATAATTCCACATAAGTATCCATGGACAGCAGAAATGTCAGAACGTCTGAGAATCCAAAACGGCCCCAGACACTGCCGCCCATGGTGGCCATATTCCGAAACTGTACGCCTACGATATCCCGGACGGCACAGGCTGCCATTCCCCGGGTGTAGGCATGCAGGCCGGGATGGAGCTCAAACTGACGAAGAGTGGCCATGGCGCCGATGGAAAACTGTTCTTCGGTTTCCTCGATAGAATCCAGACCGAGACGGCACAGATCAATGACGGTTCCGGCAGTGCCGTCTGACATTTTCAGCCAGAGCATGCCGCCCAAAACACGCGCATTTCTTTTCTGATTCAGCGTGTAAGCTTCTTCCAGACTTTCCGCCTGGACATAGTTTCGAATCGTTAGCATAGGTACGTTCCTCTTTTTTATCTTTTTTCGTCAGCTTTATTATAGCAGTACGTCTTGATTTTAGAAAGGATAATTGCTATAATTCCGTTGTATTTATGAAACTATAACGGTCGGGAGCGTGAAGTGTGGAAGTAAGCTTCCAAATCTGCCGTTATTGACGCAGTAAATACCCAAGGGTATCCCTTTATGACACAGTAAATGTGTCTAGAATAGGAAATGCGTAGAAGGAGGTAATAATGAAGAAAAAGGTGCTGTCCATGCTGCTGGTTCTGGCGATGACGCTGTCTCTGACAGCCTGCGGACAGGATACTGCCACAGGCACAGCGGAGGATGCAGAAGCAGCGCAGACCACAGAAACAACGGAAGATACGGATAATACAGAAGAGGCGGAAGCCTCAGAAGATGCAGAGGCCGCAGAAACCGAAGCGCCGGCGGAAACCGGCAGTGAAGAGGCCGCAGAATCTGCCTATCCGGTCACAGTAACAGATCAGGCGGGCCGGGAAGTGACCATTGAAGACGAACCCCAGAAGCTGGTGAGCGGATATTACATTACCACCAGTCTGCTGATCGCGCTGGATCTGGACGAGAAGCTGGTGGGAATCGAAGCAAAGGCGGATACGCGTCCCATTTACAGTCTCAGCGCACCGGAGCTGCTGGAACTTCCCAGTGTGGGAACGGCCAAGGAATTTGACCTGGAAGGCTGCGCTGCCCTGGAACCGGATCTGGTGATTCTTCCGCTTAAGCTGCAGGATGCGGCGGAGTCTCTGGAAGAGCTGGATATCGATGTTCTTCTGGTGAACCCGGAGGACCAGGAACTGCTGGAAGAAGCAGTTACCCTGATCGGAACGGCCACCAATACCATGGATCAGGCCCAGGAGCTGCTGGATTTTTCTGCAGAGCAGGAGGCACGTCTGGAGGAAACTCTGGCAGAAGAGGAAGCGCCCAGTGTTTATCTGGCAGGCAATTCCGATTTCCTGTCCACTGCCGGAGGCGCCATGTATCAGTCGGATATGATCCAGATGGCAGGAGGAGCCAATGTGGCAGAAGAGCTGACAGATACTTACTGGGCAGAGGTCAGCTACGAACAGGTTCTGGCCTGGAACCCGGAATATATTATCCTGGCATCCGATTCGGAATATACGGTGGACGATGTTCTGGCAGATCAGAATCTGGCAGGCTGTGCGGCTGTGGAGAATGGAAATGTATACCAGATGCCCGGCAAGGCGGAGGCATGGGACAGTCCGGTGCCCAGCGGCATTCTGGGATCTGTATGGCTGTCATCTGTACTTCATCCGGAAGTGTGCCCGGAGGCAGACAGTGAGGCTGTGATCGATGAATTTTATGAAACTTTCTATGGATTCACATACAGTGAAAATTAAGAAGCTATGTGCAGCCGGGGCGGTCTTACTGATCGCTCTGGCTGCTGTCAGTTTGTTTACAGGCAAATATCCTCTGACTCTGGAGAGAATATTGTCCGGGGATCCCATGCAGACACGGGTGTTCTGGACCCTTCGCGTCGGCCGCACGGCAGTGGGGGTGATCGGAGGCTTCGCTCTGGGAACCGCAGGCTTTGTATATCAGACGGTATTTCGTAATCCCCTGGCTTCCCCGGATGTAATCGGAGTATCCTCCGGTGCCAGTGCAGGTGCGGCGGCGGGCATACTGTTTCTGTCAGGTGCGGCGTCTGTGACGGCGTCTGCTTTTGCCGGTGCTCTGGCAGCCGTATGTCTGGCCCTGGCTCTGTCTTCTCTGGACCGGGCGGGAAGACACTGGACCATTGTTCTGGCAGGGATCGCGGTGCACTCTCTGGCACAGACCGTACTGATGTGCCTGAAACTGACGGCAGATCCGGAACGGGAACTGGCTTCCATTGAATACTGGATCATGGGAAGTCTCAACGGGATCAGCGGATATTCCATACAGGGAAATCTGATCCTGTGCGGGCTTTGTATGGCGGTCCTGTTTCTTATGCACCGGCAGATCCTGCTTTTGTCGGCAGAGGAAGGAGAAGCCAGAATGCTTGGTGTCTCTGTGGGACGGCTGCGGCTGACGGTCCTGCTGACCGCCACGCTGGCGGTGGCCAGTGTGGTCAGTCTGTCGGGGCTGATCAGCTTTGTGGGGCTGCTGGCTCCCCATGGAGCGCGTCTGATGACCGGGCGAAACGGGGCGGGGACCATGCTGCTTGGCGGTCTTCTTGGCGGGGCTTTGCTTACCGGGGCTGATATTCTGGCCCGCAGCGCTGCGGCGGTGGAGCTGCCGGTCAGCATTTTTACCAGTCTGATCGGGGCGCCGTTTTTAATCTATCTGATTATCCGGGGGAGGCGGGAAGTATGACTTTTTTTGGAGTTTCAGAGTTGTCTGCCGGATACGGCGGAAAAGATGTGATCAGAGAACTGTCCTTCGAAGTGAATGAGAACAGTGTGGTGGGCGTGCTGGGAGCCAACGGCTGCGGAAAAACCACGATGCTGAAGGCTCTGTGCGGGATCTTGCCCCACAGGGGGAGCTGTATCCTGGAAGGAACGGCTCTGGAAGGGCTGCCGCCCCGGAAACTGGCCAGACTGTGCGGGTACATTCCTCAGCGCAGCGGTATATCCATCGATATTTCCGTTCTGGATGTGGTGCTGATGGGGTTCAATCCGCAGCTGCGGCTTCTGGAAGCGCCGTCCGGAGAGATGAAAAAAGAGGCCTGGAAGGCGTTGGAGACAGTGGGGATAGCAGAGAAGGCCCATGAAAATTATCTGCATCTGAGCGAAGGACAGAAGCAGCTCTGTATTTTTGCCCGGGCGCTGGCAGCGGGAAGTCATCTGCTGCTGCTGGATGAGCCGGAGAGCGCTCTGGATTTTCAGCATCGGTACCATATGCTGGAGCTTCTCAGAGACTGGGCCGGGCAGGAAAAGCGTGGGGTGATGGCGGCCCTCCATGATCCGGCCCTGGCGCTGAACTACTGTGACAGACTGCTTCTGCTGGACAATGGTGGACTCTGTGCGGATCTGCAGCCAGGGAAGGATTCTCTGGAGAGGCTGGAAGAAGGTCTGTCTGTGATATATGGGGCCATCAGCCTGCACCGGATTCAGGATCGTCATGGAAGAGAGCGGCTTATGATGCTGAAGGAACCGGAAGGCAGACAGCCGGAGAGAGAAGTAAAGTGACAGGAGATACACCGCAGGGAGGAAGATTATGAAGGCAGTGACAAAAATTATTTTTGTGGATGATAACCAGGAAAAGTTTTTCGGGGAAGGACCCTGCCGTCTGCTTCATGCAGTGGAAGAGACCGGGTCTCTGCGTGCCGCCGCCCAGTCCATGGGGATGGCGTATACGAAAGCAATGAAGATCCTGAAAAATGCAGAGAAGGCCCTGGGATTTCCGCTGACTGTGCGGACAGCGGGAGGCAGAGACGGAGGCGGCAGCTGCCTGACTGCGGAAGGAAAGGAGTGGCTGAAGCGTTATGAAGGATATCGAAATGCATGTATGGAGGCCAACGGCAGACTGTATCTGGAATTCTTTCCAGAGCAGCGGTAAACGGCATCTGCTCCTGACAGGAGACAGAAAGAAAGGAAAGACTACTCTGTTGTCGCGTCTGTCTGAAAAGATGTCTTTGCAGCTTCCGGTATCTGGCATTACTACCTGGGCAGAACCAGGCAAAGCTGTCTGGCTGAAAGAAAACCGGACCGGGAAGACAGCCCTGACGGGACGGTTCGATCCCGGACTGCCGGGAACAGAGAACCGTATGCGGCCGGTAAAAGAAGGATTTGAGGAAACGGGCGTACAGATCCTGGGCCGGTGTATGGAGGCAGAAGACGAATGGGCGGTCATCGATGAGATCGGCTATCTGGAATCAGGCTGTCCGGACTACTGTTCTGCCATTCTTACGCTGATGGAGAAGAAGAGGCTGGCTGCGGCGGTTCGGAAACAGGAACTGCCGTTTTTAACACAGCTGTGTCAGAGGCCGGATGTATTTCTGGTGGATCTGGATGCACCTTTTGGAGAATTGGGCTGTGTGATCATGGCGTCCGGTCTGGGCAGGCGTTTCGGGGGAAATAAGCTGCTGGCAGAGTTTCGGGGAAAGCCGCTGGTGGAATGGGCCCTGGAAGCCACAGACGGGATTTTTCTACGGCGTGTGGTGGTAACCCGGCACAAAGAGGTGGAAAATCTGTGCCGCAGCCGTGGTGTGGAAGTGGTTTTTCATGACCAGCCTTACCGCAGTGATACGATTCGCCTGGGACTGGAGGCGTTGGCAGATGGAAATCCGCCGGTTTCCGGGTGTCTGTTCTGTCCTGCGGATCAGCCTTTGCTTCGCTGGGAAACGGTGGCAGCCATGGCGCTTCTGGCTGTAAATCAGCCGCAAATGATCTGCCGGACTGCCTGGAAAGAAAGAGCAGGGGCTCCGGTGCTGTTTCCAGAATGGCTTTTTGAAGAATTGCAGACGCTTCCTGCGGGCAGGGGAGGAAACTTTATTATAGGGAAGTATCCGGAACAGGTACAGCGGTTATCGGTGGGCGATCAGAGGGAGCTGGAGGATGTGGACCGGCCGGAGGATCTGCAGAGACTGAAATAAAATAATAAAAGATTGTGTTGCATTGCGGCATGTTTTTGGATATACTGACACATATTGTAAAATTTGGGAAAGAGGGGCAAGAGAAAATGGAAAAGTCTATCCAAACCAATGCTGAGCTTATGAAATTTGACGGCAAGCCTTCCTGGGGCGCAGCATTTCCTCAGGCGATGCAGCATGTGCTGGCCATGTTGATCGGCAACATTACTCCGCCGATGCTGATCGCCGGCATCTGCGGTCTGTCTGCGGAGGAGCAGATCATGCTTACCCAGGCGGCGATGATCATTGGCGGTATTACTACACTGCTGCAGCTGTTCCCTGTATTTGGTTTTGGCATGAAGCTGCCCAATGTTATGGGGGTTGCGTTTGCGTATATGCCCATATTGACCATCATAGGACAGCAGTATGGAATTGCGGCTATTTTTGGTTCACAGCTGGTTGCCGGCTTCGTTTCAATTTTTATCGGAATGTTTATCGGAAAAATCCGACGTTTTTTCCCGCCTATCGTCAGTGGTACAGTGGTTATGAGCATCGGCCTTTCGCTGTACAAAACGGCAATTAATTATATTGGAGGAGGAAGTGCAGCCCAGAATGAAGGGACCTTTGGATCCGGTCAGTACTGGATCCTGGCAATCCTTACTCTTCTTGTGACACTGGCCTGTAATTTCTTCGGAAAAGGGCTGATCAAGGTGTCCGGTATGCTGATTGGAATTCTGGTGGGTTATGCGGCAGCACTGGCCATGGGCAACGTGGTCAGCTTTGCAGAGCTTCAGTCTGCATCCTGGTTCTCTTTGCCGTTTCCCTTCTATTTCGGGCTGGAATTCCATGCGGATGCTATTGTGATGATGATTCTGATGTATATGGTTCAGGCAGTGCAGACCATTGGTGACGTCTCCTCCACCACTATGGGTGGTTTTGGACGGGAATGTACGGATCAGGAGCTGGGCGGAGCTATTAAAGGCCAGGGCCTTTGCGGTATGATCGGTGCCTGCATCGGCGGTCTGCCTACGGACCCCTACAGCCAGAACGTGGGTCTGATCTGTACTACCAAGGTTGTGGCAAGACGGGTATTTCTCATCGTGGGAGTTGTGATGCTGGCAGCAGGCGTACTCCCCAAATTCAGCGGTCTGATGGCTACGATTCCGCAGCCGGTGCTGGGCGGCGCCACAGTTACTGTATTTGCAGCCATCACCATGTCCGGTATCCAGCTTCTGAATGAACAGCCTCTGAATTACCGCAACAGGATGATCGTTGGTATTGCGCTGGCTCTGGGACTGGGTATTGAGGCGGCTCCGGATATCCTGCAGTTTATTCCGAGTCAGCTGTTTAAGAATATTCTGGGAAGTTCCCTGGTGGTGTCTTTCCTGATCGTATTTATTTTAAATATCATCATTCCAAAGGATGATACACCGGAAAATTAAACAGAAGTTCTGAAGGACGAAAGAGCAGCAGCTCTCCTGATATCATTGCATATTTTTCCCAGAGCAGGGGAATCCTGTAAGAGAAGCATCCCGGCGGACGTGTTTTGCAGAATGACCCGCAGGGGAACCGGGAGGCAGGGCTTTGCCTGCCTGGTGCGGCAGAACCTGCTTCTGTGGCCGGGGTGTTCATATTATCTGTGAAAAGGAGAGACGATCATGGCAGTGGATTTCAGGAACAGTGAGACAAAAGACAACCTGATGCGGGCTTTTGCAGGAGAAAGTCAGGCAAGAAACCGGTATACCTTTGCAGCAGCCCAGGCAAAAAAGAAAAACCAGGCAGCGATTTCCCAGGTTTTTCTGTATACAGCCGATCAGGAAAAAGAACATGCGGAGATTTTTTACCATCATCTGAAAGAGCTGGCAGGGGAGACCATCCATGTGGACGGCGGATATCCGGTGGATCTGACGGAGGATCTGGCTCAGCTTCTGCGCATGGCCCAGCACAACGAGTATGAAGAACACGATGTGGTGTACAGACAGTTCGGGGATAAGGCAAAGGAAGAAGGCTTTGGGGCAGTGGCGGCTTCCTTTCATATGATCGCGGAGATTGAAAAATACCACGGAGACCGGTTCGGCAGATTTGCCCAGTGGCTGGAAGAGCAGAAGCTTCATGTCTCTGATATGAAAACCGGCTGGATCTGTCTGAACTGCGGATACATTTATGAAGGCGAAAAAGCGCCGCAGGAATGTCCGGTCTGCCATCACGATCAGGGCTATTTTATCCGGCTGGAGCTTTCACCTTTTGCCGATTAAGGCGTGTGTGCAGCACGGGACACTCTGCTGACAGCAGAGCCGGGGCAAATAGTTTCCAACCTTACAGGATATCAGTATCAAAAGGAGGCGGTACAGTGGAGGCTGTACGGCCTCTTTTGGGTGTGCCGGCCTGGCGGAAGCCTCTTTTCACGGCACCTGATATCTGTTATAATTAGGAGAATTTTGGTTTACAGCAGAGGCAGGCATCGTCTGCTGATCACGGAAAACGATCCGGGAATGGCTGGAGACCGAAAAATACAGATATGAGGAAAATAGTATGAGTTTAGGGTTTCGTCTTGGTACGGTGGCGTACACGTATGTTATGATGGCTCTGGCTTTGTTTATCCCTGCAACCGGTATCCTGGGCCGGAAGATCAAATGGGGATATCTGGCTGTGTTCTGCATTTGCGCAGAGGTACTGCAGTGGCTCACCCTGGGAATTGCAGTCCTTATGACTATTATGGGAGTCAGTGAGGAGATTGCCACATCCACGCTGTTTGATATTACCTGTTATACTGCTACAGCGCTGGTCCTGGGACTGCTGCTGGCACGGGCCCTGCGTATGCCGCTGATACAGACCGTCACAGCGGCGGTACTGGGCACGTTCATATCCAATACAGCCAACTCACTGATGGTGCAGGTGGTGGAGGAGTATGCGCCTTTATTTGACCGGCAGCATTTTCTTGTTTTTGTGCGGATGTATGTTCCCTATACGCTTACCCTGACTGTGGCGTGTTTTGTCTCGTTTATCCTGCGAAAATCAGAATTTTACCGGTATTTTACCGCTTTGTTCCGCAGCAGAGGGAGGGCGGTGCTGACACTTCTGATCTGCTATGTGCTGATGTGTACAATGCCGCTGCTGGGGCTCATTGCGCCGGATACCACCCCGGATGCGGGTTACGCCACCTTTTTCTCTGCCCTGATCGTGGTTGGGCTGCTCCTGATCCAGTTTGCGGCCATGTATGCCGCCGGACAGGATAAGATCAAAGCTCAGGAGGAGACCATCCTGCAGCAGCAGGCCCATATGGCGCTGCTGGAAGAACTGCAGCAGGAGATCCGCGCCTTCCGTCATGATTTTACAAATCTGTTTTCCGGTCTGACGCTGCAGGCTCAGGAAGGGGATCTGGCCGGGATCCAGGATTTCATGAAGCGCACCAGCAGCTATTTTGATGAAAAGCTGGGCAGTGAGATCGCCCAGATGGATGGCCTGAACAATATTGAACTGTATCCTCTGCGCAGTCTGCTGACTACAAAACTTGCCAGGATGCGGCAGACCCATGTAAAGGGCGTATTGGAGGTCATAAATCCGGTGCGGTCCCGGCAGGGAATGGACACGGATGATCTGCTGCGCGCATTTGGCATTCTGCTGGATAATGCCATGGAGGCGGTCTCACAGCAAAATGGCCAGGTGCGTGTGGTGCTTCTTCAGGAAGAAAAGGAATTGTATCTGGCTGTGGCAAATAATTACGATAAGGCGCCGGATCTGTCTGCTCTTACCCGGAAAGGGTACACCACCAAAGGTGACGGTCATGGAACCGGTCTATCCAGTTACCGAAGGATTGTGGCACGCTGCCGCGGCTGTGCATCCCGGACTTATCTGAAGGACGGAATGTTTGTACAGGAGCTGCATATTCCTGCGGTCTGATCTTTTTTTGCATTTTGCGAAGAGAAAACGACCATTGGCGAAAGAAACGGTCACAGGCTCTGTTTGTCTGCTATACTCAGTGCAACAAAACAAAAACAAACAAAGCAAAAGGAGAGTGTTCTGTATGCCAGCCGAAAAGATTGTAAAGGAAATTATTAAAGATGCGGGATATACACCCATGGAGGACCGTGCGATTATTGTAACTTATGCTCCGGCAAATCTGAGTGAAAAGATTACCCACTTTTTTTCAAATGAATTTTTTGTTCTGCAGATGTGTGAGTCGTCCCTGGTGCTTCTGCCGTTTGGCAGGATGTCCTTCATGCTGAAAAAGAATGTGGCGCTGGAAATTCCCTATGACAGTATTCACAAAGTAGAGATCCGTGAGGATCTGCTGAACTACCGTATCGAACTGGACACCGATGACGGGCTGATCGCTCTGTCGGCACAGCAGAAAGAGCTGAGTGAATTCCGTACTTCCGGCACGCTGTCCGTTGGCATGAGCGGCTTGGGCTCTGGAATTGTGGGTCCCAAAGAGCTGAAAGTGGAAAACTGGCACCGTTCCAATCTGGATGCCACATTGGAAGCGCTGAAGGCTCTGCCTTTCAGGAAGGAAAAGACGGCCTGAAAGATTTCAGACGGCAGACAAAGTCCCGGTTTACGCCGGGGCTTTTTTTCTTTGTCTGCGCGCTATGGGCGCGCTCTAACCACATATAAGGCTATCCTGGGGCATTGCTTGCCAATCTTTCAGGAATTGATTTATACCTAATCCTACCCGGAAACAGAGGATTTCTCATCTATTTCTTTTTGCAGGAAAACATTTGACAGCGCTCTTTATCGCGCCTATACTGAAAACGGTTAGATACAACAAACCAAAAGGAGGCGTGGGTAGTGCTTACCTTTGAAAAACAAGCACTCTCTGGCGTGATTGAGCTATTATCACAGCCGGAATTGCCAGATGAATTTGAAGGGACGAAACTATATGGCTCCCCGGAAGAAGCCAAAGATGAATTACGTCAGGACTGTAAAATATTCAGGCTGTCGAATGAAACAGGGTATGGACGAATTACTGTTTATCAGATTTTTCCTGGTATTGAGCTTTACTACAACGATATGCACATAGGATATTGCAACCAAAACCAGGTTACCGCAAAAAACATGATAGAGATCAACCATTGTTTAATCGGGCGCTTTGAGTGTAGTTTTGGCGAAAATAGCTGCTGCTATATGGCGGAAGGTGACCTGTCTATCAGTTCTATGATGAAGAAAAAGTCAAACTCGTGTTTTCCGCTGAACCACTATCACGGCATTTCCATTATCATTAATTTGGATGAGCTGTTGCCGGAGGTGCGGCGAATTATGGAGCTACTAAATATTGATCTGCACTACATACAAAAATATATATGCGAAGGCAACCGCTGCTGCATCATGCGGGCTAACCCGTCTATTGAACATATTTTTTCGGAACTCTATCATGTCCGTGAAAAAAGAAAACCGGGATACATGAAAATTAAAATGCTGGAACTGCTCCTGTTTTTAAGTGACCTCAATACGGCAGAAGAAGTTTTGCAGACGGATTATTTCAACCAAAATCAAGTTGCCTTGATTAAGGCAGTAGCATCATATATAACGGAGGATTTAACGACACACCACACGATCGAGCAGCTCTCTCAAAAGTTTAAGATTTCTACAACATCGCTGAAAAAATGCTTCCGGGGTGTCTATGGAACCTCTGTTTATTCCTATCTCCGTACCTACCGGCTTCAAGTCGCTCAAAAGCTGCTGCTGGAGACAGAGTTATCAGTGACGGAGATTGCAAGCAAAATTGGATATGAAAATCCGAATAAATTCACTTCTGCCTTCAAGGGAACGTATGGCTGCTCTCCAACAGAGTTCAGAAAGAGTGTCCGTTTGGATAGAAGCGGTCTATATGGAGTGGCGAAGAAGTCTGAGCTATATTAAACTATCCTTTGTCAGATAAAAGCAGAAAGAACGCTTGAAGCTGGCCTATTTTTTGAATAGCTGGTTAGATAGTGCTAACTTTCTAAAAGACAAAGGAGGATTTCCAAATGGGAAATGAAAAATCGACAGGTAACAAATATACTGTCAAAGATGCGGCTATCATCGGTATCTTCTGCGCGGTCATGTTCGTTGTATTTATGGTTTACTCAACCCTGACCGGCGCTTCTCTGTTCTACTCCATGATTTTCAATGCCGCTGGCGCAGCACTTATCCTTGCTCCGTTTTATGTTTACATGTGCATGAAAGTCGGCAAGCATGGCCCTGCCCTTGTCTACAATATCATGTGGGCGATTATTGCTGGACTGATGATGGGGCCGTTTATGATTCCGTGGTTTTTGGGCGGCGGTATCATTGCAGAACTTTCCATGTGCGGAAAAAATGCTTACCATGACATTAAGCGTGTGTCTATTTCGTGGGTAATCACAGCGTTGGTTCGTGCTGCACATGGTATGTCAGAAATCTGGTTTTTCAGAGATGCGTTCCTCGCCACTGGTGTCAGCGAGCAACAGGTTCAGGTCCAGACCCAGTATTACACTGATCCGAAGTATGTTATTTTGAGCCTGGCTGTCACCGCTATTCTGGCCGTTCTCGGCTGTATGATTAGCAATAAACTGATTGTGAAGCACTTCAGAAAGAGTGGCGCGATTAAATAAGCTATGAACATGAAATTTGATTTCCGAACCAAATTGCTTGTCATAGTTCTCACTATGTCGCTTGTGGCGGTGCTCACAAGCGACATTTTGATATACACGCTTTTGGGAGTTTTAAGTGTGTATCTAATTATTCAGGGCTTTGGCAGGCAGACTATAAAATATTTGATCGTCTGCGGTGTTTTTATTGTACTGCGGCTGATTTCAGGAGGACAAGGCATTACGATTCTTATGCCGGAAATGTTCTTGTTCATGGTGCTTCGTATTTTAATGATGGTTATGGCGGCGCAGCCTGTGATTGGTATGCCACCAGGAGAAGTAGTGGCCGTTTTCAAGAAAATCCATGCTCCCGATGGAATTGCTTTACCCGTGACTTTTATGCTGCGCTTCTTTCCCACCGTCCGTAGCGAGTTTTCCGATGTTTTTGCCGCCCTTCGGCTGCGGAAACTACTGTCATGGAAACACCCTCTGGACGCGATGGAGTATATTGTTACACCTGTTATTTTCCGCTCGTCCAGAATAGCAGAAGAACTTGCTGCTTCTGCCGAAAGCAGAGGAATATCCAATCCGGGGAAACATACCTGCCGCAGAAAGATAGAATTTCAAAAACAGGATTGGATTATGTGCGTGATTGCTGTTTGCGTAACAGCGCTCTATTTTGTGCTGGAAAGGACGGTAGCGTAATGGAAAATTTCAAGACAAGACGATCCGTTATCCAGTTTGAAGATGTATCTTTTGAATATCCGGGAGCGGAAACAGAAAGTATCCATCATATTGACCTTGATGTAAAAGAAGGCGAGTTCCTTGTACTGACTGGCGGAAGTGGCTGTGGAAAGACAACACTAACACGGCTGATAAACGGATTAGCTGAACAATTTTACGAAGGGACGCTGAAAGGGAGTGTTACTTTGCTGGGGCGCAGCATATCTGAATATCCTTTGTATGAAATTGGGAAAAAAGTGGGCTCGATTTTTCAAGATCCCAGGAGTCAGTTTTTTGCCAGCATTACAGAGGATGAAATTGCGTTCGGATGTGAGAATTATGGCGTTCCTTACGAGGAATTGGATGGGCGAGTTTCAAATGCCATCAAACGCATTAATGGAGATATGCTGCGTGGGAAAGAGATTTATCCCATGTCCAGCGGTGAAAAGCAGAAAATAGCGGTGGCCTCCGTCAACGCTGTTGATCCGGAAATTTACGTGTTTGACGAACCATCAGCCAATCTGGATATGTATTCCGTTGAGGCGCTGAAAAATCTGATGCGTAAACTGAAAGAAGAAGGTCACACAATCATTGTCGCTGAACACAGGCTTTATTATCTTACTGGCCTTGCAGATCGCTTCCTCTACATGGAAAACGGGAGCATAAAAGCAGAGTGGACACCTGAAGAACTGCTTTCCATGCCAGAGGCAAAGAGACAGGATATCGGAATACGGGCTGCGGATTTACGCCACATTGAAGTAGACATTCCTTCCAGGAAAGAAAAGGATGTGACGTTGGAGGTAAAGGGACTGGCTTTTTCCTACCGTAAACATCCGGTTTTCCATGACATATCTTTTCATGCGTATGCCGGTGATCTGATTGCGATTATAGGACATAATGGAATAGGAAAAACCACTTTGTCAAACATTCTTTGCGGAATGCAAAAAGAAAAAGCAGGACAGATTTTATATAACGGGAAAGATGTTCCGAAAGGCAGACGAAAAAACTTTGCCTATTTTGTTATGCAGAATACAGATTGCCAGTTATTTGGGGACAGTGTAGAGGAAGAATTACTCTTGAACGGAAAAGGTAGCACGCAGGAGCAGAGGGATGATCTGCTGAAAATGTATGGTCTGTTTGAGTGGAAAGAAAGACACCCGGCTACCCTTTCCGGCGGGCAGAAGCAACGGCTCACTCTTGCTGTATCTGATTGGATAGATACACCTATTTTGATTTTAGATGAACCCACCAGCGGTCTTGATTACAAAAATATGGCGCGAATATCCGAGCATTTGAAGGCGCTGGCTCAAAAAGGAAAGACTATTTTAATCATTACCCATGATTATGAATTTGCTGCTATGACTTGTAATCGAGTCCTTCACTTCATTGATGAAGGTCATGTAGAAACATTTTCCCTGCAAGAAAGCCTACCCCGGTTATATTCTTGCCTCATGTGTCAGTGAGTTATGTGTCTGATTGGATAGGTGCGCCCTGTATGGAGTGGCAAAAACAACTGAATGATTTTATGATAATAGGTGAGTTAGAAAATGCTAACCCACCTATTATTGCGAAAGGAGCCTTGCTTATGGATAAGCAAAAAAATGGAGAGCTGTCCAGAATGTTCAGCTATGCAGGGAATTATCATGTTCTGACCATTTTGGGCTGCGTCCTCTCCGGGATTAGTACCATTTTGTCTATGCTGCCTTTTGTTTGTATATGGCTTGTTATCCGTGATTTGATCCAGGCATTCGCTGCGGGGGATATAGCTCTTGCAACGGAAAGCACTCGTTATGCGTGGATGGCAGTCGTGTTTGCAGCAGCAAGTATTTTAATTTATTTCATCGCTTTGAACTGTACCCACCTGGCGGCGTTTCGTACAGCGACCAATATGCGGAAAACAGCAATTCACCATATTGTGACATTGCCGCTCGGCTATTTCAGCCAAAATGCCAGTGGACGGCTGCGGAAAATCATTGATGATAATGCAGGGCTTACAGAAGGGTTCCTGGCCCATCAGCTCCCGGATTTGACCGGTGCAGCCGTCATGCCGGTTGCGGTTATTATTCTGATTTTTCTCTTTGACTGGCGGCTGGGAATTTGCTGTCTGATACCTATGGGGATCAGCGTCATCTTTTTGAAACAGATGATGGGTGGAGATAATGCACAGTTTATGGGTAAGTACATGACCGCATTAGAAACAATGAACAAAGAGGCCGTGGAATACATTCGCGGTATCCCTGTTGTAAAGGTGTTTCAGCAGACAATTTACTCCTTCAAAAATTTCCATGCAGCAATAGAAGAATATGAGAAATTTGCTTCCGGGTATGCTTTGAAATGTCGTATTCCTCTTACCGGGTTTACAGTAACGCTGAACGGCACATTTGTTTTGCTCATTCCGGTGGTTATGTTTATTTTATCCGGGGTCAGCGGACAGGCAACTTATGAAAATGTTGTACTGGATTTCCTGTTTTATAGTCTGTTTACCCCGGTCTGTGCAACTATGATGAACCGTATCATGTTTGCCAGTGAGCAGCTTATGGCCGCAAAAAGCGCCGTCAGCCGAGTGGACGAAATTTTGCAGGAAAAGCCATTAAAGGAGACGGAGCATCCCATGCTTCCGGCAGACGCTTCGATTATGTTTTCGGATGTGTCTTTCTCCTATCCAGGTGCCAAAGAAAAAGCCTTAGACCATATCAGCTTTGAGGTTCCAGCAGGAAAGACGGTTGCGCTTGTTGGAGCTTCCGGCAGTGGTAAAAGTACGGCGGCAAGCCTCATTCCCCGATTTTATGATGTTCAGTCAGGTTCCGTTACGATTGGCGGTGTGGATGTACGCGATATTGAAAAACGAGAACTGATGAAAAGAGTTGCTTTTGTGTTTCAGAATACCCGCCTATTCAAAGATACCTTACTTAATAATATTAAGGCGGCCCGTCCAGACGCCACCAGGGAAGAAGTGATGAAAGCGGCCAATGAAGCACAGTGCAAAGATGTTATTGACCGGCTCCCGGATGGACTTGATACGCTCGTTGGAACAGGAGGTACTTATCTTTCAGGCGGCGAAAACCAGAGGATTGCGTTGGCAAGGGCAATCTTAAAAGATGCTCCTATTATCGTGCTTGACGAAGCTACAGCATTTGCAGACGCCGAGAACGAACATCAGATACAGCTTGCCTTTGAGCGGTTGACCCAAAATAAAACTGTTCTGATGATAGCCCACCGGCTTTCTACGATACAGGATGCAGACCTCATTCTGGTCTTTAAGGATGGACAGATTGCAGAAAGGGGAACACACGAAGAACTATTAAACTTAAATGGAATTTATTCCTCCATGTGGAAGGATTACCAGACATCGATTGCATGGAAGGTCGGAAAGGAGGGCGAACAGCATGATTAAAGCATTGAAGAACAAGTATGCGTTAAGCGATCAGGGTGCAAAAGACCTGCTGAAAGGAATTATTTATTCCGTACTGGCAAATATCAGTCTTATGTTTCCAGTTGTTCTTCTGGCCATCGTCCTCAACCAACTTCTTGCGCCTGTTTTGGGAACGAAAGCACCAGAAATCAGCGCCATCGTTTATACGGTGATTGGAATAGTGATTTTAGCCGTTGTTTTTATATTCCACTATTGCCAATACACTGCAACATATCTCGGAACCTATGACGAAAGCGCAAGGCAGCGCATTGGTCTTGCGGAAAAATTGCGTACTCTTCCGTTGACCTTTTTCCATCAGCGAGATCTTGCTGATTTGACAAGCACCATTATGGGAGACTGTGCAAATTTTGAACACGCATTTTCTCATACAGTTCCGCAATTCTTTGGAGCTGTTATTTCAACAGGTATTGTTTGTATTGGATTGTTGATCTTTAACTGGCAACTGGGTCTGGCCCTTCTCTGGGTGGCTCCGATTTCCTTTGCAATCGTAATTCTGTCGCGGAAATGCCAGGAAAAACTTAGCAAAAAACACATGAACGCCAGATTAGAACTGGCCGAAGGTATTCAGGAATGTTTGGAAACTGTACAGGATATAAAAGCCTGCAACCAGGAGGAAGATTATCTCCGCAAACTGGATGCAAAGATGGATGCTGCGGAAAAGGCACAGATTTCTTCTGAAATGACGACAGCGAGCCTGCTGACAACTGGACAGATGTTCCTGCGGCTCGGTTTGGCAACGGTGATTGTTGTGGGGAACAATTTTGTGGTAAATGGAGATACATCCCTGTTTACCTATATCCTGTTTTTGATTGCTGCCTCTCGTCTGTATGATCCGCTTTCCGGGGCGATGGCAAATATGGCAGAGCTGTTTTCCGTACAGCTTCAAGTGAACCGCTTGAAGGAAATTGAAGATTACCCGGAAGAAACCGGCGAGAAAGAGATCCGCACAAATGGATACGATATTACTTTCGACCATGTCCGGTTTTCTTATGAAAAAGACAAACCAGTGCTGCGAGATGTTTCATTTACCGCAAAGCAGGGACAAGTCACAGCATTGGTCGGCCCATCCGGTGGCGGCAAGAGTACCGTTGCAAAGCTGGCGGCAAAATTCTATCCGCTGGATGGAGGAAGAATACTTTTAGGCGGAACCGATATTGCCCCACTCAATTCAACCATGCTGATGAAAAACTTCTCTATCGTTTTTCAAGATGTCGTACTTTTTAACAACACCATCATGGAGAATATTCGTGTTGGCAAGAAAGACGCTACGGACGAAGAAGTGATTGCCGCAGCGAAAGCGGCTCAGTGTGATGAATTTATTTCAAAATTGCCGGACGGCTATCAGACGGTGATCGGAGAAAACGGTTCAACATTATCTGGCGGTGAGTGCCAGCGCCTTTCTATCGCCCGCGCTCTTTTGAAAGATGCTCCTGTTATTCTCCTGGATGAAGCTACTGCCTCTCTTGACGTAGACAATGAAACAGAAATCCAAAATGCAATTTCAAAGCTGGTCAAGGGAAAGACGGTTCTTATTATCGCCCATAGAATGAGAACAGTTGAAGCTGCTGATAACATCGTCGTGCTGTCGGATGGCATTGTAGTCGAAAATGGAACCCATGAGGAACTTATGAAGGAAAACGGGCTATATCACAGGCTGGTCGATTTGCAGACGGCTTCTGCAAATTGGAAGTTAAGTGTTTAGCCTGCTATAAGGAGGTATTGATGAAACTTCATGCGTCCGGGGAGGACTATCTGGAAACCATCCTTGTTCTCCAAAAGAAACT
>UQMI01000055.1 GCA_900542045.1 uncultured Blautia sp. | reverse complement strand
TTTTCGAGTCCATGTGTCTCACTGTTCAGTTATCAATGTTCTTTGCCGCTCTCTCGAAGCAGCTTATCTAATATATCACAGCGCATTTCGTTTGTCAACCACTTTTTTTCGTGTTTTTCAAACTTTTTTCGCGCCTGGGCTGTTCCGTTCGGTCTCCCGCGAAGCAGCTTGATTATATTATCACATCCATTTGCAAATGTCAACAACATTTTTCAAATTTCTGTGTCCCTTTCGGGAACGGAGAAGGAGGGATTTGAACCCTCGCGCCGCGTTAGCGACCTATACCCTTAGCAGGGGCACCTCTTCGGCCTCTTGAGTACTTCTCCAGATGCCGGATTTTCATCCGCACATTATTAAACTGCTCTCTGTCAGAGCAAATACGATTATACCCTTAAATCCAAGTCTTGTCAACGGTTTTTTCCTATTTTTTCAACTTTTTATTTACGCTCATTTTCCGCAATCACCGCTTCTATTCTACGCTTTACTTCCGACGCAATTTCCACGGTCTTCATATCTTTATATTCGTCGTATTCCAAGGGTTTCAAAAAATGCACCTGTACCGTCACAGGCTGAATGCTGTTGGTATCGAATGGCTTAAACGAATCGATCAGGGCCACTGGAACAATGGGGCATCTGGCCTTTGTAGCCGCCTTAAAACTCCCCCCCTTAAACTCACCCGGATGATTTCCATTCTTCGATCTGGTCCCTTCCGCAAAAATAACATAGTTCTTCCCTTCTTTTACATCCCGGGCCACATCGAGAATTACCTGCAGCCCCTGACGCACATCCTGACGATCAATCATATACGCTCTCATACAGGAAAAAACCTGCTTCAGAAATGGAATATCCGCAATTTCTTTTTTTGCCACAACCGAAAACGGATTAGGACTGGCATCCATAATCGCCAACACATCATAAAGCCCCTGATGGTTAGGATACATCAAATATCCGTTTTTCTTGGGCAAATTCTCCTTTCCGTGCGTTTCAATAGTCACACGCCCTCCCCAATTTGCACGTTTTACAATAAAACGCATCATTTTATTGTGCTGCTCATCGGTAAATTTATCCACATGGGAAGCATAATAGCACAACACACACCAGGTCACCGGAACAAGGAGAAGATTTTTAAATACCATCAGCAAAATTCGTTTCATAATCTATTCCACTCCTTTTCCGCAATTTCATACAGATTATTTCCATCAGAATCAATTACGACAATCACAGGGAAATCCCGCACCTCCAGTCGGCGGATCGCTTCCGTTCCCAAATCCTCATATGCGACCACCTCTGATTTCAGGATTCTCTGGGACAACAGGGCTCCAGCGCCTCCTACTGCCGCAAAATATACCCCGCCATTCCGAACAATAGCATCAACCACCTCCGGTGAACGCCTCCCTTTTCCGATCATCCCCTTCAATCCCAGATCCAAAAGCCTGGGAGTATACTTATCCATACGGCTTGCGGTAGTGGGTCCGGCAGATCCAATTGGCCTGCCTTCTCTGGCCGGTGACGGTCCCATATAATAAACTACAATATCTTCTATATTAATGGGCAGCGCCTCCCCTTTTTCCAGGCTTTCTGTCATTCTTTTGTGCGCAGCATCCCTGGCTGTATACAATACGCCAGAAATTTTCACATAATCTCCCGCCTTCAATTCGGCGATCACCTCTTTTGTCAGGGGTGTTGTAATGGTTCTGTTCATATTCTCCTCCGTTCTGTATCTCAGGCAGCATTTTCTTTCTCTTTTGCTCCTTTTGATTTTAATCGTGCCCAAACATTCAATCATTTCCGAATACGGATATTTTCCGCTGGCATATGACTTACAACACCCTGGTCACATGCCGGTTTACATGGCAGCAAATATTTACTGCTACAGGCAATCCTGCAATGTGGGTCGGATACGTATTAATATTTACAGCCAGAGCTGTTGTGGTGCCTCCCAATCCTCCTGGACCAATCCCCAGACAATTCAACTTGTTCAGCATCTCATCCTCCAGGTCTCTGACCCAGGCAGTCTCCGGTCTCTCTGAAAACGGACGCGCAAGGGCCTGCTTTGCCATAATAGCGGCCTTTTCAAATGTGCCGCCGATCCCCACGCCTACTACCATCGGCGGACAGGCATTCGGTCCCGCCTCCTGTACGGCTGAAAGAATTGCCTGCTTCACCCCTTCCAGCCCATCCGCAGGCTTCAGCATATAGATTCTGCTCATATTTTCACTTCCGAATCCTTTGGGAGCTAACGTGAGTTTTACCTGTTCGCCCTGGACAATGTTGTAATGTATCACAGCCGGTGTATTGTCCTTTGTATTTTCACGCATAATCGGATCACCTACGACTGACTTCCGCAGAAATCCGTTTTGGTAGCCCAGACGGATCCCCTGTTGGATTGCCTTCTCCAGACTTCCTCCGGTAAAATGCACATCCTGCCCAACCTCTATAAAAACAACCGCCATGCCTGTATCCTGGCAAATAGGGATCCGGTCCGTTTCAGCAATTGCCAGATTTTCCTTCAGCTGTTCCAGAATCTGCTTTCCTAAGGGAGACTGTTCCGTTTCACATGCCTGATTGAGTTTTTCCTGCATGTCTGCAGAAAGGCTGTGATTGGCCTCATAACACATTTCTTCCAGATTTTCCGTAATTTCTTTTACATCTAAATTCCGCATATTTTCGCCGCCTCCTGCCCATAAAAGGGAGAATTTGCATTCTCCCTCTTATGATTATTTTTTTAGTTTACCGGCAACTTTCTCTTCGTAGCCCGGATATTTTGTCATAAAAGCATCGTATTGCTTGGTATATTCTTTATATGCATCTGATTTCATAAACTTCTGGTATGCCTCCGAAGTCTTTTCCTTCAGTTCATCATCAATGTCTTTGGAAGGTAGCACATAGTATTTCTTATCTTTCTGTCCCGTCAGATATGTACTGACTGCCGGATAGTTTTTGTTTTTGTCCATTTGAAACTCATAAGTAATGTATACATAAGAATATCCGTCAAATTCCTCAATCACATCACATTCCTGCAATTCAATACGGTCTGCCTCATGAGCCTTAAAATAAGCAATCGTAGCTTCTATATCTTCTTTTGTCACCTCGTCCTCATCTTCTTCCAAACCATAGCACCGCATGGCTTTTGACACTTTCCCCTTTACACAGGCTTCAAACAGAGATTTCACCACTCCCTCTGGTGACTTCGTGTTCACGCCGCACCCGTTGAAGCAAAGTGTCAGAGCCAGTACGACCGCCATCAGTACAACACCCTTACTTTTCCGCACGTTACTGTTCTCCTTCTAGTTCTTCCCCTTTATTTTCTTTTGGATTTTCTTCTGCTTTTTCCCTTACTTTTGCAAAACTTGCCACAGTCACTCCTTCATCCAGATTAATCAGTTTTACACCCGATGTAATTCTTCCCAATGTGGAAATTTCCGAGCACTTCATCCGGATAATGATTCCCTCTGTAGTAATGACCATTACTTCATTTTCTTCATTAACTGCCTTCGCACCAATAACATTTCCGGTCTTTTCCGTGATCTTATAGCATTTTACGCCTTTACCACCACGGTTCTGCACCGTGAATTCACTGATAGACGTACGTTTTCCCATGCCGTGTTCCGATACCACAAGAAGGTAATACCCCTGGGAACTGAGCTGCATTGCCACTACCTCATCGCCGTCCGTCAGATTCATTCCGCGAACCCCCATGGAAACACGGCCGGTACTTCTTACATCTGTCTCTTTAAAACGGATACACATTCCATATTTTGTCACCAGCATGATGTCTTTTCGATTGTCAGTAGATTTTACCTCGATCAGTTCATCCTCATCCCGGAGTGAAATGGCCGCCAGTCCAGTCTTCCGCACATTTACATAATCCAGGATCGGCGTTTTCTTCACCAGGCCTTTCTTCGTGGCCATCATCAGATATTTTCCCTCTTCAAACTTGTTAATAGGAATCACTGCTGTGATCACTTCTCCCGGAACCAGCTGCAGAAGATTGATAATAGCCGTTCCCCGTGCTGTACGGCTGGCTTCTGGAATTTCGTATGCTTTCAGTCGATAAACCTTTCCGGTATTTGTAAAAAACATCAGATAATGGTGGGTCGTGGTCATCAGCAGCTCTTCGATGAAATCATCCTCAAGAGTCTGCATTCCTTTCACGCCTTTTCCGCCTCTTTGCTGACTGCGGAAATTATCAACGGTCATACGCTTAATATACCCTAGCTTTGTCATAGCAATTACCGTATTTTCCCTGGGGATCAGATCCTCTGTGGAAATGTCGTATTCGTCATAACCTATGGCCGTACGCCGCTCATCCCCATATTTATCCGCAATTTGAAGAATCTCTTCACGTATCACGCGAAGCAGCAATTTCCTGTCGCTTAAGATGGCTTTGTATCTGCGGATTTTTTCCATTAATTCAGCATATTCTGCCTCCAGCTTTTCCCGCTCCAGACCTGTCAGCGCACGCAGACGCATATCTACAATGGCCTGGGCCTGGGCATCACTTAATTCGAACCGTTCCATCAATCCCGTCTTTGCTTCCTGCGCTGTCCGGGACCCTCTTACGATCCGGATCACTTCGTCAATATTATCCAGTGCCTTCAGCAGACCTTCTAAAATATGAGCACGCTCTTCTGCTTTATTCAGTTCATACTGCGTACGTCTGGTCACCACATCTTCCTGGTGCTCCAGGTAATATTTCAGCATATCCAGCAGATTCAGCACTTTTGGCTCATTGTTGACCAGCGCCAGCATGATCACACCAAAAGTATCCTGCAGTTGCGTATGTTTGTACAGCTGATTCAGGATCACATTTGCATTCACATCTTTGCGAAGATCGATCCAGATACACATTCCTTCACGGCTGGACTGATCCCGCAGATCCGTAATGCCGTCAATCTTCTTATCCCGCACCAGCTCTGCAATTTTCTCGATCAGCCGGGCCTTATTTACCATATAGGGCAGTTCGGTCACGACGATCCGGCTCTTTCCATTGGGCAGAGTCTCAATATCTGTCACCGCACGCACGCGGATCTTTCCGCGTCCGGTACGATAGGCCTCTTCTATTCCACGGGTGCCAAGGATCGTTGCTCCTGTAGGAAAATCCGGTCCTTTAACCACATTCAGAATACTCTCGATGGTAGTCTCTCCCCGTTCTTCCACAATATCGTCAATGATCTGCACCACGCCATTGACCACTTCCCGCAGATTATGCGGCGGAATATTGGTAGCCATTCCAACGGCAATACCGGAGGTACCGTTCACCAGCAAATTGGGAAAGCGGGAAGGCAGCACTACCGGCTCCCGCTCTGTCTCATCAAAGTTCGGCACAAAATCCACTGTATTTTTGCCAATATCAGCCAGCATCTCCATGGAAATCTTACTCAGACGGGCTTCTGTATAACGCATGGCCGCCGCTCCGTCTCCATCCACAGATCCAAAATTTCCATGCCCGTCCACCAGCGGATATCGTGTGGACCATTCCTGAGCCATATTTACCAGTGCGCCGTAAATCGAGCTGTCACCATGTGGATGATATTTACCCATGGTATCACCCACGATACGCGCACATTTTCTATGAGGCTTATCCGGACCATTATTCAGTTCTATCATGGAATAAAGCACACGTCTCTGCACAGGCTTCAGACCATCTCTTACATCCGGCAATGCCCTGGCTGCTATCACACTCATGGCGTAATCAATGTAGGAGGTCTCCATGGTCCTTTTCAGATCCACCTCATGGACTTTATCAAAAATATTATCTTCCATCTTCTACTCCTGTCCTCTTTTAAATATCCAGATTTTTCACAAACCGGGCATTTTCTTCAATAAATTCCCGCCGCGGTTCTACTTTGTCTCCCATTAAAGTAGTAAAAGTCAGATCCAGTTCTGTGGATGCCTCCTCGTTCATCGTCACCCGCAGCAGCACACGTTTCTCCGGATCCATGGTAGTTTCCCACAGCTGATCCGCGTCCATTTCACCCAGACCTTTGTAGCGCTGGATCTTGTTGCTGCTGTCGCGTCCGATTTCCATCAGGATCTCATTCAGCTCATCATCATTGTAGGCATACCAGACCTTTTTATTTTTCTCAATCTTATATAATGGCGGCTGTGCCAGATACACGTAACCCTGTTTGATCAGTTCTGGCATAAAACGATACAAAAACGTCAGCAGCAGAGTCGCGATATGTGCTCCGTCCACATCGGCATCTGTCATGATGATAATCTTATGATACCGCAGCTTACTGATGTCAAAATCCTCATGAATACCCGTTCCAAAGGCAGTGATCATTGCCTTGATCTCTTTATTTCCATATATTTTGTCCAGCCTCGCCTTTTCCACATTCAAAATCTTACCGCGCAGGGGCAGAATTGCCTGTGTTACACGGTTCCTTGCGGTTTTGGCTGAACCACCTGCCGAATCTCCCTCAACGATATAAATCTCACAATTTTCCGGATTCTTATCTGAGCAATCCGCCAGCTTGCCGGGCAGAGACATGCCTTCCAGAGGTGTTTTTCTTCTGGTAAGATCTCTTGCTTTTCTGGCTGCCTCTCTTGCTCTCTGGGCCAGAACAGATTTCTCTACGATTGTCTTGGCCACTGCCGGGTGCTGTTCCAGAAAAATCTCCAACTGGCTGCTGACCACACCGTCTACCGCGCCTCTGGCCTCACTGTTCCCCAGCTTCTGCTTTGTCTGTCCCTCAAACTGCGGTTCCTCGATCTTAACACTGATGATCGCAGTCAGACCTTCCCGGATGTCTTCTCCACTCAAATTCGGCTCGCTGTCACGGAGCAGTTTGTTCTTCCTGGCATAATCGTTAAACGTCTTCGTCAGCGCATTTCGAAAGCCCACTACATGTGTACCGCCTTCCGGCGTATTGATGTTATTTACAAATCCATAGGTGTTTTCTGTATAAGAATCGTTGTGCTGCATTGCCACTTCCACCACAACGCCGTTTTTTTCACCTTCGCAGTAAATAATCTCCGGATACAACGCCTCTTTGCTCTTATTCAGATAAGTGACAAATTCTTTGATACCGCCTTCATAATGGAATTCCCTCTCCATCACTTCTTCTGTCCTGCGGTCAGTCAGGACAATTTTCAGGCCTTTCGTAAGAAAAGCCATTTCCCGGAGACGCTGTTTTAGGATTTCATAATCGTAAACCGTATCTTCAAAAATCTCTTTGTCCGGCAAAAAAGAAACTGTGGTACCACTCTTCTCTGGCTCACAGTCTCCGATCACTTTCAAACTGTATACAGCCTTTCCGCGCTCATAGCGCTGGCAGTAAACTTTCCCCTCATGATAGATTGTTACTTCCAGCCATTCCGATAATGCGTTAACTACCGAAGCTCCCACTCCATGAAGGCCACCGGATACTTTATATCCTCCTCCGCCAAATTTCCCTCCTGCATGAAGGATTGTAAACACAACTTCTACAGCGGGAATTCCTGCTTTGTGGTTAATTCCTACAGGAATCCCCCGCCCATTATCAACTACGGTAATGGAATCACCAGGATTGATAGACACCTGAATCTGATCACAGTATCCTGCCAGTGCTTCGTCCACAGCATTGTCCACAATTTCATACACCAAATGATGTAAACCCCTGCTGGATGTGCTGCCAATATACATTCCCGGACGCTTTCTAACAGCCTCCAGGCCTTCCAGGATTTGAATCTGATCGGCTCCATATTCTGTGTGCTCTGTCCCCATGTTGTTCCTCCTAATCTATTTTGACATGCTATATGTAAATCATTTGCTCAGCAATACCTGGTGCCATATATGAATAATCAAAGAATATTGCGTCCCAAATCAAACACAGCCATCCGAAATGCATCCATATTCTTCTTATTAAATGTAGGCACAACAATACTAATTTATTATAGCACACAAAGCCTGTGATTTCCATGTAAAAATATCTGAAATTCTTCTTCCTGATCCTTAGATTTTCCAGCGTATTTCTGTCCCCTGTTCTGAGGCCCGAATCACCGTCACCAGGCCGTCCAGCACCATACGCCGGTCATCAAAAGAAGCTTTTTCCCAATTACTCAGGTGATACAAAATATTTTCCAGCTGATCCGGTGAAGTCACTTCTGTACTCAAAACCGAAATCTCATCCACAATATCCTGTCTTTTTTTATCCAGTTCCGCAATTTTCATATCGACATAAGATACCAGGGTATCACTGGCATCTGCCAGAGATGTCAATATATTTTCAATTTTCTCTTCTATTCTATCCAATTCTTCGGACAGTTCTGTAATCCTAGGATGCTGATGCTTCTTGGTATAACCCAATGGTGTCTGAAACTCCCTGATCTTCTCCACCATTTTACGATACACATAGTCTTCCAGCTCCCCTGTATAAATCTTGCCGCATCCTGGACACCCCTTATTATTCAGACGCTTGGTACACCGCAGATACTGCTTGCCATATCGATTTTTCACACTCATTAAAGCATATCCGCAATTCGCACATTTAATCTTCCCGGCCAACCAGGTGTTAACAGCTTTCCGCTCCGCCGGAATCCGGATGTTATTCATCAGTTTCATCCGGCAGGCTAACCACAATTCTGAAGGAATCAACCCCTCATGGGGAGCCAAAACCAACATCTGTCCCTGAAGATGATGCAGCTTATCCTCTTTCACTCCACGCCCCTGATACAGATAGCAGCCGTTAATACCATCGAATTCTGACGGTGCATTCACAATAACTGTTCCGTGGTTTTTAAAGAAACGATACACATCCATATCAGCCCGTACATATACAGGATTTCGCAGCATTTGCGCCAAAGTCGGCCGGATCAGTTCTTTTCCATAAAAAGTAATTCCCATTTCCGTAAAATACCGGGTAATATCTCCATATGAGGTATGGGGCTGTGCATACATTTCGAACATCTGCCTGATATGCTGCGATTCCGCTTCACACGCCACCAGCTTCTTTGTATGGATTCCCTGGATCACAACGGGCTCCAGCCGGTATCCATACGGAGGTTTTCCCCCCATCCGGAAGCCTCTCTGGCTTCTGGAATAATAAGCATCACTCACACGTTTCTGGATCGTTTCACGCTCCAGCTGGGCAAACACAATACAGATATTCAGCATCGCCCGCCCCATGGGTGTGGAAGTATCAAACTTTTCCGTTGAAGACACGAATTCCACATTGTATTTCTGAAACATTTCCATCATATTGGAAAAATCCAGGATTGAACGGCTGATACGATCCAGCTTATACACAATAACCTTTGAAATCTTCCCCTGCTCAATATCCCTCAGCAGACGCTGCAGCTGCGGCCGTGCCGTATTCTTTCCACTGTACCCTTTATCCGTATACGCACAGAATTCCCCACCTTTGAGTTCATACTTGCAGAACTCAATCTGACTCTCAATGGAAATACTGTCCACCCGGTCCACAGACTGCCTGGCATAAATCGCATTTACTCTTCCCATAAATTACCTCCTTCTTCTTTTGTGCTGGACTCACGGCCTTCTCCTTCCGGAAGATCCCACACGAATTTTCTCTGCAAAATGCTGCGGACAGCGACACAGCTGCAACTGCAGGCAAAAAATCCCAACTCTGCAAATGCAGTTTCCATTCCAGTCTCCCCGAAAAAACAAAGGCGTGATCTTATCTTACGTGCAACTTTTTGTTGCTATTTACACGATAACAGACCACCAGGCAGTTTGGAAGACATTCCCCGGAAAAAATCTTACAAATTAGGATTTTTTAATTATATATCTACATTTTAATCGTTTTGTATAGTGTTATGCAAACATACAGCCCTCTCATTTCTCCACAAATCGGAATTTTATCGCCTTTATAAATCCTCCGCCGCTCCATCCTCCGCCGCTCTCAGACACCACTCTTTCCTCGTCAGACCAGATCTGCAGGATGTAAATTTCGGCAAGGGGAACTATAACATGACACAAAACAAAAAGAAGGGCATTGCGAAGAAAGCATTGAGCGTTTCTCTCGTTGCCGCAATGTTAGCCACTTCGAATGTTCCGGCATGGGCGTCAGGGTTCACGGCTGAGGAATATGGCGCAGCACCAGTGACGGAAAACAGTGGATTCGAAGTGGAAAATAGTGATGGAATCACTCCAGAGAACATTGAGTTACTTGGGGGCAATCTCAATAGTCAAGCTAGTATGACTTCTTTCACGGTGAATAGTGAATCAATCACGGGCGAAAATCCTACGATTGATCTTGCAACTTGTAGTGATAGTATAAGCGTAGAAGCTACCGCCACCGGTGTGAATTCAAGTTGGTATACCGCTATTGGATACACCAATGGAAGCACTCTTAAATTTAATGCTAGCAGCACAGGTAATGGAACAATCCCAACTGACTTTACTATTTCCAAGAGCGATTTGAAGAAAGGCGATGTGCTTACTTTTTCTGTTCGAGTGAATGGAAACCAGCAGATTACAGAGACAAACTTTGACGTTAGTGACTATGTCGGCGGCCTTTACACAGTAAAGGTAATTGACAGCTCTGCAGACGCCCAGCTGGATTCTATCACTTTGAATGATTTGAAGGATGAACTGGGCGATGTAAAGTGGTTCCGGGCTGATGAACAGATTGCAGATGCAACAGAAGTTGCGAAGAAAGTAAAAGTTGATGCGACTGGGGCAATGGTAAAAAGTGCTCGTGTTGGTTTGGTAGATGCCGGCGCGGTTCAAGTAGATGGCACTTTAGAAACAGGAAGGGCATTCTATACAGACCCTGTTACTGCAGATGACATCGGTAAAGAAATCGCAGCGGAACTTGTTCTGAATGATGAGGGTGATACCATCTATATCACTGATAATGGTAAGATCGAGGTGGCAGATGCAACTGATATTACCGACTGGTCTGTAGAAATCAATGGACAGACTTATACAAAAGACGGCAAAGATTTTACCGTAGCAGCTTCTGACAAATACGAACTGGGAAAAGTGGTTCTGACATTAGGCGATGAAGAAGAAACCGTAACAATCGAAAACGCGGCAAATCTTGTTAATGGCGAACTTACTTTCACTTCAAATTTCAATACTGTTGCGGCAACGATTGCTTTCAATAATTGCATGGGCATCAATGGCGCCTTAACTCTGGCTAAGTTTGAAACCGAGGGCGAGTCCTTAGGCGGCCTGATTTCCCTGAGCGGAAGTACTCTGACATACGATCCTGACTTTGTAGATACCGGTTTTGCGACACAGATCGCCGATTTGATCGATGAAGGCGACCTGGATTACCCGGATGATTATTCTGTTAGCGTTGGTACTAAGGCCGATGGAAGTGATAAACTTACTGCAGAGCCTAAAGCTGGCGATAAAGTATATGTAAAAATTACCGGAATCGGTGAGTATAAGGATTATGAACCCATCATCAAAGAGTATGAAATTGTAGCCAAGGATCTGGGATCCCTGTACGTTGATCAGGCTAAAATTGATGCGTTGGTTTATCCTGAAAGTGGAACTGGCTTTGATACATTATTAGAAAATGCATTAAAAGATGGTATTTTCAAATATTATGATGCTTCCGATAAGGAGACATTCAATCCACTGGCTAACGCTGAATTAAACGTATCCTATACCAAAGATACAAAAGCAGGTGAAACGGTAACGGTAACCATTACACCAAAACAAGGCGTGACAAACTTTACCGGCAGCAAGACTTTCTCTTTTGTAGCGCAGACAACTGCTTTACCGAGTGATACAGCTGCAGCACTGAACGGTGCAATCAGTGAAGCTGCATTTACTTATGACGGAGCATCTCACAGTGTTAATAACCTGGTAAAAGGCAATATCGGTTCCTTTACAAGAGGAGAATACACTCTGACTTGTGTGGAAGAGCCCAGCGGTTCTGTGAAGAACGCCGGTGATTATACCATCGTGATGAACATCACCAGCGGCGCTTATGCAGGACAGAAACTGACTGCTACTACAAAATTAACCGTAAATAAAGCAAACTTAAGTGTATTCCAGTATGGAAAAGATGTAACAATCAACCCCATTGTATGGGTAGATGGATTAACAGATTCTACAGACCTTTCTGACGAAGCGGCTCCTGTGCTGACCTTCAACGGAACAGAATTGGTAGAAGGTGTGGATTACAAGGTTGATAGCGTAAAGGTTGACTCAAATAACATTGGTGCTAATGTAAAAATGGTAATCTCCGCACCGGCAGACAACGCAAAATGCAACTTTACAGGGTCAGCTATTCCTTGTACTGTCGGCAAACTGCAGGCAAGACCACTTCCAGAGTTGGCAGAAGTTCCGACCCAGACCTACGAGGCAGTGAAAGCAGCTTACGATGCTTCGACCGCTGAATATGCCCTTAAAGAGCTTGTGGCGACAAAACCGGACGGCACCGCAGGTACATACGCAGACCTGATGCTGGATACAGATATCGATGGCGACAGTGTAACGATGACCGCAGGTACAGATTACACAGTAAGATTCAGCAAACTTCCGGAAAGCGGCGAAGGCCAGGTAACACTGACCATCATCGGAAAGGGTCATTATACCGGAACAGTAACCAAGACCATCAATGTAACCAACCGCGAAATAAACGCAAGCTTTATCTACAACAACAGCGATATTCTTCCGGAGGCACATTATACAAACGAAGCGGCAAACAGCAAGTATGGTATCCCGGTTCCCAATCTGTGGACAGCTAATGATGGAGCAACTGTTGCAAATAAAGTAATCGTCCGCAATGAGGACGGTGAAAATGTAACGGCACACTGTGATATCACGTACACCAATAACAGGGCAGCCGGTACGGCAACTATCGAAGCGACCGGAAAAGCCGGGTATGATATCCATGCGGTAGCAACCTTTGAGATCCTGCCGCAGCAGAAAACAGCAACCGGTATTACATTCAATCCTGCGCTTAATAGAAATAAATACTATTACACCGGTGAAAAAGTAGAGCCCATCACAGAGAGTGACATCAAGATCACGGTAAAAGACGGCAGCTACACTCTGCAGGAAGGTACAGACTTTGTAGTAAGCTACAAGAACAACATCAATGCAGCAACTAGCAGTGACAATAAAGCACCGGCAGTTGTGATCACGGGTATCGGCAATTATACATTTGTACAAACTGCAACATCGGATCCGAAAGACAACACCGGAGCTTCTGCAGAATTTGACATCGACGCTACTAACATCGCTAAAGAAAATGTATCTGTTGGCAGTGTAGAGTACGCAGGCGGACTGGAAGTAACACCGAACATCACCGTAGTGAACCCGCACAGCGGAAATGAACTGGTGAAAGACAAAGATTACGAGGTAACTCTGGAAGACGCGGTAGAAGCAGGCACAGCGACTGCAACGATCAAAGCGGTTAAGGACAATAACAACTACACATTTGATGGTGCTGTTTCTGGTGAAATCAAAGTGACCTTCCAGATCACAAAGAAATCACTTTCCAACTGCGACGTAATCGTTGAAAACGGCGTAGTAACTGTAAAGAACGGCGAGATCACCGTTCCGGCCAGCGAATACACTGTAAAAGACAATGGCGATGGCACCTACACCGTGACCGCTAATGCAGACAGCAACTACACCGGTTCTGTAACCGCAGCAGAAAGTGTTCCGGAAACTCCGGGCGCAACCGTACTGTCCGTATCCGACAGAACCACTTCTACTGTAACCGTGAACTGGGAGAAAGTAGATGACGCAGAAGGCTACACCATCTGGTATCGTTCTGAATACGACACCGAGATGTCCAGAAAGATCATCTTCGACGGCGAGCAGACAAGCTGGACACTGAAAGGCCTGCAGCCTGGAACCAAGTACTTCTTCGCTATGAGATCCTGGGTGAAAGACGCGGAAGGCAACTACATCTTCAGCGATGTATCCCCGACACAGCGTGGAACCACCAAACCTCTTGCAGCTACGATCATCGGTGTGACCGTGACCGACGGCAAGATCAAAGTGAGACTGGCAGGCGAGGCAGAAGGCGCTGAGATGTACTCCATGTGCTATGGCGACAGCCGCGCATGCTTCAAAGAGAACGACTTCAAGGTAGGTATCCGTACACAGTACACCACCAGAACCCTGAACAAGACCTTTGAGCCCGGCACCTATTACGTATGCGTGAAGTCTTACAGAGATCTTGGAAATAACAAGAGAGTCTACGGCGAATGGTCCAACACATTCCGTGCGGTAGTAAAATAACAATAAGATTCTAAGACATACATCCGGAAGGGGAGCGCGAAAGCGTTCCTCTTCTTTTTCTGCAAAACGCCGGTCGGGCGGCCGCCGTGTTTGCACGAGCAGGCATCCGCCGGGCGTATGGACAAAAGACGCGGGGGAGGCTTTCGGGCCTCTCCCGGTCTGGGTTTCGGGGAATTTTTATTGTAGTTTCCACTCGTTTGCAGTAAAATAGCTGTATACAACTATACAGACGGCGCTGCACATTTTGCAGTGGTCGAAAACAGCCATAAAGAGTGCGGGCCTTTTGTAAAAAGGACCTTCGAAGGAGGCTACATGCGCGCAGAAGAAGTAATCCGTAAAGCGGCCGGCTTATGCCGCAAATACCATGCAAAAGAAGTGATCCTGTTCGGCTCCCGGGCAAAGGAGACCGCCCATCCCCGAAGCGATATCGACCTTGCCGTGTCCGGGGTACAGGATTTTGACCTTCTGCTGGAAGAGATCGAAAATATACCGACACTTTATTCCGTGGATCTGATCAATCTGGATTCCTGCCGGAATCCGCTGCTGTTGGAGGATATCAAACGTTATGGACGAAAAATTTACCCGGAGATATGAATCTTATAAAAAATCCCTGGCTTCATTGGCGGAGGCCCGGCAGAGGGATCTGACCGATTCCTTTGTCTTAAGCGGGACCAGCGCCAAATTCTGCATCACCTTTGACCTGGCCTGGAAGACCATGAAGGACATTTTGATACAGCGCTACGCGATCATCGATTTTGTGACAGGCTCTCCCCGGGAAGTTCTCCGGGAAGCGTTCCAGGCCCGGCTGATCCATGACGATGTCTGGATGGAAATGCTGAAGGTCCGCAACCAGCTTGCCCACGATTACGATGGCGTGATCGTCAAGACCTATTGCGAGACCATCATCCGCAAATACCTGGATCAATTCTACGCGTTTCAGGACTGCGTGGATGCGCTGCTGGCGGAATAAATGCGCTGCCGGAACATTGCACAGCCATAAGAAAACGACGGGAGACACAGCATGTATACCTTGGAAAAAGCAGGAAAAGAAGATCTTCCCTTCTGTATGGAAATGATGGAAATGGGCCGGGCTTTCCAGGAGGAACAGGGATTCGTCCAGTGGACCGACGGTTATCCGGGACAGGATATCATTGCCGCGGACATTGCGGCAGGCACCGGGTTTCTGGTGAAAGCGGGCGGGCAAACAGCCGGTTATCTCTGTATCGATCCGGCCGGTGAGCCGGTTTACGGGAAGATCCATGGAAAATGGAACACAGAGGAGCCTTACGCCGTGATCCACCGGATGGCCCTCCACCGGGATTACCGCGGGCTGGGGCTGGGGAGCACCGTGTTCCGTCTGGCTTTGGAATACTGCCGGACGATCGGGATACGGAGTATCCGCGTGGATACCGGGTCCGCCAACCGGCGGATGCAGCACCTCCTGCTGAAAAACGGCTTTGTCCATTGCGGGACCGTCTTCTACCCGGACGGCGAGCGTCTGGCATACGAGCGCCCTGTCCCGGGCACAGGCATATGAGCGGCCGGGGCCGCGGGTACACAGGCATATGAATGGCCGGAGCCGCGGGTACACAGACGTACAGCCCCAGGGCAAATGGGCGTACTACGGGTCCAAACAATATGGGCATACCGGGGCGTACGGGTCCAAAATCTCTTGACATTTCCGGCAGAGGAGCGTAAGATAAACTGCAGATAAATGATATTTCGCATTGACGAGGAAGAGTAACTGAAAGGGATTCTCCAGAGAGCTGCCGGAAGGTGCGAGGCAGTGATGAAGCTTCAGCCAAAATCACCTCTGAGCATCCAGGCTGAACCCCTGCAGTAAGCCCGGACGGCCGGACAGCCGTTATCCTGTCTCCCATTGTTGGATGTGGAAGGAGCGGCCGCGTAAAGGCGCGGCAATAAGAGTGGTACCGCAGAGGTCAGACCTTTGTCTCTTAGTGAGGCAGAGGTCTTTTTTTACGGAAGTTCCCTTCGTTCCTTTTTCGCCTGTGAAATACCAGAATACCAATGGCCTGCGAAGACTTGTTCCCGGCGGGCCGGAAAAGGAGAGAAAAACATGAATGTACTAAGAAACATAACCCGATTCGTCAGCAAATACATGGCGGTCATCGTCATCGCGGTAGCTGCCCTGGCGCTGTTTGCCCCGAACACCGTGTCTTTCCTCAAGACGTCTTATGTCAATCCCCTTCTCGGGATCGTGATGTTCGGCATGGGCCTGACGCTGAAACCCCATGATTTCAAAGTTGTCTTCAGCCGTCCCAAGGACGTGGTGATCGGCTGTGTCGCGCAGTTCACGGTGATGCCGCTGCTTGCCTTCCTGCTGACCAAGGCGTTCAGCCTGTCGCCGGAGCTGGCCATCGGCGTTATCCTGGTGGGAACCTGCCCGGGCGGTACTTCTTCCAATGTAATGACGTACCTTTCCAAAGGCGACGTGCCTCTGTCTGTAGGAATGACCGCGGTATCCACCATCCTGGCGCCGTTCCTGACCCCGCTGCTGACTTACGTATACGCCGGCGCCCGTGTCGATGTCGATATGGTGAGTATGTTCCTTTCCATCGTGGAAGTCGTGATCGTGCCGATCCTGGCCGGCTTTATCATCAACCATTTCTTTAAGAAAGCGACAGAAAAAGTCGTGGAGATCCTTCCGCTGATCTCCACCGTAGCCATCGTAGCCATTGTCGCAGCCGTAGTATCCGCCAACTCCGCGAAGCTCCTGACTTCCGGCCTGCTGATCGTTGCAGTGGTAATGCTCCACAACCTGCTGGGCTACGCCCTTGGCTATCTCATCGGAAAGGTGCTGAAGCTGGATGTTACCAAATGCCGCGCGATCTCCATCGAAGTCGGCATGCAGAACTCCGGCCTTGCCACATCCCTTGCCACGACCCATTTCGCGCAGTACCCGCTGGCTACGATCCCGGGAGCTGTATTCAGTGTATGGCATAACGTATCCGGCGCGATCCTGGCCAATATTTTCGCAAGGACAGTAGGAAAATAAGATCACACAGATGTTTCGTCTATTATGTAAGAAAAAAGGACCCCTTCCGGTATCGCCTGGTTCCGGGAGGGGATTTTTTTATCCGGACACTCCGCCGGTTTCCGCAATGAGTTGTTCTCGCAGCAGAAGAATCTGTAGTTTGGATAATCGGATCATTTCGCAAGAACCTCATAAGCCTGTCGGTTCTTTTCAATAAGGCGTTTAGAAATTGCCATGATATCTTCATCCGCAGCAAGCTGTTCTTGTTCTGCGGCCCTGAATTCTATGACCAGATACCGGGGAACGTTATTCTTTAATATGATGACAGAGCCATTTTCATCTACAAGACGCGCTACCTTAGAAAAGTTTTGGTTGGCCTCTGTAATGGAAACCAAATTTTGGGTATTAATATTCATAACGAACCCCCCTTCGCTTTTATTTTTATTGTACTCAATAATAGGATGAATTCAGCCTATTTTTATAAAAATATATAACGCAGATCAGGAGAGACTCGAAAGCCTCTCCTGAATCTTTTTAGGGATTTTATGTCTTAGAATCTTTGTTTTACTTTACTACTGCACGGAAGGTGTTGGACCATGCGCCGTACACTCTCTTGTTGTTGCCCAGGTCTCTGTAGCTCTTCACACATACATAGTATGTGCCAGGCTCAAAGGTCGGGGTCAGAGTACGGGTTGTATACTGCGTACGGATACCTACCTTGAAGTCACCATCCGCGAAGCTGGTTCTCGCGTCGCCGTAGCACATGGAGTACATCTCAGCTCCCGCTGCCTCGCCTGCCAGACGAACCTTGATCTTGCCCTTCTCTACAGATACGCCGATGATCTTGGCTGCCAGCGGTTTGGTTGTACCGCGCTGTGTCGGGGACTGCTCTTCGCTGAATACGTAGTTGCCTTCGTCATCCTGTACCCATGCTCTTGCGGAGAAGAAGTATTTGGTTCCAGGCTGCAGGCCTTTTACGGTCCAGGAAGTGGTGTCGTTGCCTTTTACAATGTGTCTGGACATCTTGGTGTCGTATTCAGAACGGTACCAGATGGTGTAGCCTTCTGCGTCATCTACTTTCTCCCAGTTCACGGTTACAGTAGAAGTGGTTCTGTCGGATACGGACATTACGGTGTTGCCCGGAGCCGCGATGATGTCTCTGTCAACGGTCTGGCTGCCTTCGTAGTATTTGCTGTCGGAAGCAGCGGTTACAGTAACGGTCTCATCTGCCCAGGATACGGTGTATTCGCTGGAGGGAACAACTACCTTGCCGTTCATTACAGTTACATTGTTGCCGTCTACGATGATCTCGCAGTTAGCGATGTCTTTCTTCACAACGGCTACATAGTCAGTAACAGAGCCTGTGTAACCATTGATGCCAGATACAGTCACTTTTAAAGTCTTTCCGTTTGTAGGTTCAACTTCAGTTTTGCACTCTACGATATAATCTGTGCCTTCTTTTAATACGTTGTTTCCAATAATTACTTTGATATCCGGAGTAACCGTAACACCGCCTGCATATTCAGCGTCGCCAAATGTTACATGCTGTTTTGTGATTTCGTATTTTTCAACTGTAAACTGTTTGTAATCAACAATACCGCTTACCACGGAGCCTTCGGCATTCGTAATCTGCTGTGTTCCAGCAAAATTGTTTTTAGCAATAATTGCAACGTAAGCTTTGGTTCCGTACTTGTTGTCAATATATTTTACTTCCCAATCATCATCGGTCACATATTTAGCCAGCGGGTTTGTTGAATCAGGTGTAAAAGCAACTTTTGCAAATGTATGCTCTTTACCATCGTATTGGAAAGTAGTGTTCGGAGTAACATTTACTAAGGTATTATCTTCGTCATATACCTTGATTTCACCGGTAATCACAGCTGGTTTAATGGTAAACTCGGTATCAGCACTTCCCTCGAAGTTGTCTGTACGGCTGCTGATACGAATCAGTCCTTTTCCGGCATCCACATTCTGAGAGGGATCCGGATAAGCAACTTTGAACTGAGAGGTACTGATTCTCTTTCCATTTAATGTAAAAGTCATCTGATCTACAGTTGGTTTCTGCATTTCGCCATTATAGGTCACATCTGCGATGCTGACTTTCACATCCTTCATATCCGCAGGGGTGATTTCATATTCCACAGTTGTTGTAGCAGCTGCGTCATAAGTACCTTTTCCACGGATAGTGGCAGTGTATTTTCCAACGTTTGTACCATTAGCTGAAATTGTATAATCGATACCTTCTACCAGCTGATCATCACCGTCTGTAATTGTAATATCCGGAATGATCACACCGCCGGTATATGTATAAGAAGACTGATTTAATACAATATTCAAATCACCAAACTGTTTCTTGGAAATAACAGTTGCACCTGTTTTTACAACTCGTTTTTCATTTCCGCGGAAGTTCGGGTTGGTAATGCGGATATTAGAGGTAATTCTCTTATCCAGACCATTTTCGCCATCTGTAAAGGAATAGGATACAGTAAAGTCTTTTCCTTCTTCCAGAATAAATTCCTTTGCAGGTTTCGCAGTATTATAAGCTTTCACTACAACAGAAGGTGCGTACTGAGAAGCTTTTGTGTAAACCGGATTATAAACTACTTTTGCTGCAACAGAAACGGTATCATCGGATACATTTGCCGGGGTAATTTCAAATGGGAATTTCTTTACAGCGCCAGCAAAATTGTTCTTTCCTGTTACCACGACATAGCCGGTACCGGCATCTACGCCTTCAAATGTAACGGTATAGTCTTTTTCATCAACTACACTTGTTCCGTTTGGAAGGGTACCTACGATTGCCTGAAGAGTACCAAACGTAGAAACATCCTTTGTCACAGGTTCTCCTGTATAAGGAACAGCTTCCCTTACCTTGTCCATATTGCTGAATTCTACGTTATCAAAGTTTGCAGCAATTACCTGGAAAGTAATGTCTTTTTCATTAATGGTTGTTCCTCTGTTGCTTGCTTCGATTGTCGCGCCAAATGTTCCAACGCCTGAATTATTATCTACATTAATCCAAAAATCTTTATCAGTATAATCAAATACCAGATTCAAGGCATTTCCAGACGCATCAAATGCATGAACTTTTCCAACAAATCCTGCATCGTTATCGTTCACACCGCCTGCTTTTCTTGCCAGTGGATCAATCACAAATGTACATTTTGATAAATCACGCGGTACGATAGAATATGTTCCAGTTAAACCAATCAGTTTAAAGGTTTCGCCATCGTATTGAACATCCGCAGCACCTGAAAGATCATAGTTTGCAACTTTTTCAGGATCAACAATAATTGCTGTATGATAAAAATCTTCGGCCGGAGTATAATTATTAATTTCCGCAAAGTTTCCATCCGTAATCTGTACAGCAACAATGGCATCTTTCAAATCCTGATTACGATTATTAGCAGCATCCATGAAAATGAAATCATCAAATTCTACAGCAATTGGAGATCCTGTATATTCATAGGAAACGTCATCTTTAATTTCTCTGACAACGGCATTCGTAAAAGTATTCCAATTGGCTTTTCCAATTGTATAAGTTTTCTGTAATTTACCGCTGTAGTGAATATCTGTCGGCTCTAATGTAACAGTAATCGTTGAGCCGGCGTCAATATAATTTCCATCTGTGTCGTAGGAAACACTGAAATCTTTTGTAGTTAATGTTTCATCTCCGACTGTAAATGGCTCTACATAAGGAGTAGCCTGAATGTTCTTTCCTCTGTATTCAACAGTAGTTCCATTTGCAAACGCGTGCGCTTTGTCGGCATTATCCGGATCAAACATCCAAAAATTGCTGTCACTATAACCAGAAATGTCATATGCGCCAACAGTAATGGAATCCGTGGTGAAATCAAACAGACTGTCACCAGATAAACCATCTTGACCGTCATTCAGCCATACACGCAAGGAAACAGTTTTTCCATAATCATTGTAAGTTGGTGTATATTGTACTAATGTTACGTTACTCGAATAGTTTACATAAGCATTCTGGCCAGCCGCTGGATAAACCTGTTTTCCATCCACATACCATGCATAGAAAAATTGATTGACTCTTGTCCCGTTTGCGGCATCACCATTCCAAACTTCTCCAGAAACCCCAATAGGACTTCCCCAACCATTGTCGGTAAGTGTGATTGTAGAATTGTATCCTGCTTCAGAATCTTCTGCCTGCGTAGATACAGAATCATCAAAATCTACAACTGGCTCATTCTCCACCGCTTCCGCTTCCGGAGCAGCTGACTCCACCGCGAACCCTTCAGCCGCCGGATCCACCGCTTCGAACCCAGACGCCCAAACAGGAACATTCGAAGTGGCCAACATTGCAGCAACAAGC
>UQMI01000054.1 GCA_900542045.1 uncultured Blautia sp. | reverse complement strand
GTCTTGGCATCGTCCGTGACATTACTTTTTATAACAAAGACTTCCTTCAGGCTCATCCGGATATCGTTGTTGAAAAGAAATCTGATTCTCCAGATGAAGACAAATCTCTTGCGGACTCAAAAGCGCTGCTTCCTGTTTTGATTGATTTCTTCCAGAAACATCCGCTTATTGAACCGAAGACCTTTCTTGGAGATGCCGCCTTTGATGCCATTAAAATCTACAAGACCCTCTTTGAAGAAATTGGATTTCAGAAGGCTTTTATCCCCCTGAAGACAAAGCTCACCATAGAAGGGACTGACTATACTGTAAATGAAAACGGCATTCCCTGCTGTCCTCACGATCCATCACTTCCGATGAAACGGGAAGGAAGCAAGTCTCATTTGCGGAGCAAGCTTCCTACCATGAAGTTTGTATGTCCCAAAATGAAATGGGAATACAATCCTGCCGACAAGTCAAAACGTCGCGTATGTCATTGTGAGAATCCATGTACATCCTCTTCCTGCGGACGAATGATCTACGTTTATCCTGAAAAGAACCTTCGTGCCTATCCTGGTGTAGAACGCGGCTCACAGGAATGGGGGGATACTTACAAGATCCGTGTAAATGTTGAAAAGTCAATCAACCATTTCAAAGATAGTTTCTGCATTGCGGATCGTAAAACCCAGAATGAGAAAACGCTTCATGCTGATTTACTTCTTGCTGGAATCACCCAGCTTGTTACTGTGCTTGTCGCTGATAAAATTCATCAGTACCAATACATCCGGAGTTTGAAGCCTTTGATTGCCTGAGCATATGCTTCATAAGTATTTTCCTTCGCAGTTCATCTGGGAAGTCTTTTTTCATGCCAGAATTTCAAGCCAGCCACTTTTTCATCTTAAAAATCCTGCAATGCAGGATTTTTACCGCAGTTTTAATCGGGATTGCGAACTTGTTTCGCAATTACCTATTCAGTATTTATTATTCTATGGGGAATTATATAAGAAACTGAGTATGGCAAAAATCAGAAAAGCAGGCAAAAATATCAGAATCATGACCTAAAATAAAAAAACCAAAACGGGTCATGAATCTGACATTTTTTTGAAATTTATAATATATTGAGCAACAGGATTGAGCTATAATTTCATCATCGTAAGCAGGGCGGGAGCCTTGTAGATAATATAAGACGAGGAGGAATGAACAATGAAAAAGAGAGTATTTGCTGCATTAATGGCAGCAGTCACTGCGGCAGGACTGCTGGCAGGCTGCGGCAGTTCAGGATCTGATGAAGGATCCGGAACAACAGAGAGCACGGAAGAGGGAAAGATCATCAACATTTACAGTTGGAATGACGAGTTCCGTACCCGTCTGGAGGCCGTGTATCCGGAAGTTGAGAGCACATCCGATGACGGAACAGTGACTACATTGAAGGACGGAACAGAGATCCACTGGGTGATCAATCCGAACCAGGACGGCGTCTACCAGCAGAAACTTGACGAAGCGCTTATGAACCAGGCGGACGCGGCGGCAGATGATAAGATCGATATTTTCTTATCAGAAACAGATTATGTATATAAGTATACAGATGCAGAAGCCGATGTAGCCATGCCGCTGACAGATCTTGGAATTGATCCGGATACGGATCTGGCAGACCAGTATGATTTCACCAAGACGACAGCTTCTGACCGTGAAGGAGTCCAGAGAGGTTCTACATGGCAGTGCTGCCCGGGAGTTCTCGTATACCGCAGAGATATTGCCAAGGATGTGTTCGGAACCGATGATCCGGCGGCTGTGGGCGAAAAAGTGAAAGACTGGGATACGCTGAAAGCGACAGCTGAGGAGCTGAAGGCAAAAGGATATTATACATTTGCTTCTTATGCGGATACATTCCGTGTATACAGCAATAATATCAGCGAACCGTGGGTAGCGGACGGCGAGACAACAGTAAAAATCGATCCGCTGATCATGGACTGGGTAGAGAATTCCAAAGAATGGCTTGACGCTGGATATCTGGACAAGACTGTAAAGGGACAGTTCAATGATGACTGGAACAAGGCGATGGGATCTTCTTCCAAGGTGTTCGCTTTCCTGCTTCCGCCGTGGGGGATTGATTTCACACTGAATCCGAACTGGGACGGCGAAGCCGGCGCATGGGCGGTCACAAATCCTCCGCAGGAATACAACTGGGGCGGTTCTTATATCCATGCGGCAACAGGCACGGATAATCCGGAGCACGTAAAAGATATCATCCTGGCAATGACAGCGGAAAAAGATACACTGCTGAAGATCTCACAGGATTATCTTGACTTTACCAATACGGTAAGCGGTATGGAAGAAGCAGCCGCAGACGATGCATATGCATCTGATTTCCTCGGCGGACAGAATGCGTATGAGTACTATGCGCCGGTAGCGGAAAATATAGAGATCGCTCCTCTTTCCGCATATGATCTTGGATGTGTCGAGCTGTTCCAGAACTCATTCAGCGATTATTTCCAGGGTAATGTAGACTTTGATAAGGCAAAAGAGAATTTCGAGACCGCGATCAAAGAACGTTATCCGGATATCACAGAGGTTGAGTGGCCCGAATAATGCAGCAAGCCGGCAGCCCAGCGGACGGACAGTCTGTGCGGCTGCCGGAAATAGAAAGGAATGATACTTTATGAAAAAGAAACGTAAAAGTGTCAGCTATGCCAAGTGGGGATATATTTTTATCCTGCCGTTTTTTATATGTTTTTTGATATTTTCTCTGATCCCGCTGATTGATACGGTCAGATACAGTTTTTTTGAATATTACCGGTCGGGCATCAAAGAAATCGGCCCGAATTTTGTCGGAATGCAGAATTATATCAGCCTGCTGGGATCTGATATGCTCAAATACGCGGGAAACACCCTGATCCTGTGGGTGATCGGTTTTGTTCCGCAGATCGTGATCGCGCTGCTCCTTGCAAACTGGTTTACGGACATCCGTCTGAAGATCAAAGGCAAGCAGTTCTTTAAAGTCGTTATCTATCTTCCGAACCTGATCATGGCGTCTGCGTTTGCCATGCTGTTCTTTGCGATGTTTTCGACAAATGGTCCGATCAATTCAATCCTGACATCTTTGGGATGGATCAGCGAACCGATCGACTTCCTGGGCTCTGTGTTAGGGACAAGATCACTGGTCGGTCTTATGAACTTCCTGATGTGGTTTGGTAACACAACAATTATGCTTATGGCGGCGATCATGGGAATCAGCCAGGATATATTTGAAGCCTGTGAGCTGGACGGCTGTACCAGCGTCAAGAGATTCTTCTATATTACGCTCCCGCTGATCCGGCCGATCCTTGCCTACACACTGATCACTTCGATCATCGGCGGCCTGCAGATGTTCGATGTACCGCAGATCCTGACAAACGGGCAGGGTAATCCGGACCGTACGTCCATGACGCTTATCATGTTCCTGAACAGCCATCTGGAGAGCAGAAACTACGGTATGGCGGGCGCCTTGTCTGTATATCTGTTTATCGTAAGCGGTATCCTGTGCTTCTTTGTATACAGGATGACGAATGGAAATAACGATGACGGCTATGGCTCGAAAGCGGCGAAACGAAAACTTAAAGAAGCGCGGAAGGGGAGGAGATAGGTTATGAAGTCGAAAAAGGCTAAACACGGCCAGACAATACTGGCTTATGTGGTGCTGATACTGTTATCATTTTTATGCCTGTTCTTCTTTTACATACTGATCGTGAATGCGACGCGCTCCCATGCGGATCTGCAGAAAGGATTTTCGGCGATCCCGGGAACATATTTTCTCGAAAATCTGAAGAACGTGGCAAATGACGGAAGCTTCCCGATGTTTAAGGGAATCCTGAACAGCCTGATCGTATCGACCTGTTCCGCGGCGTTATGTACATATTTTTCATCGCTGACGGCTTACGGTCTGTATGCCTATGATTTTAAGGCAAAAAAGGCTGCGTTTACATTTATCATGGCAATCCTTGTCATGCCGACGCAGGTGACGGCGATGGGATTCCTGCGCCTGATCACAAATATGGGGATGTATGATTCGCTTCTTCCGCTGATCATACCGTCCATTGCGTCACCGGCTGTATTCTATTTTATGTACAGTTATCTGCAGTCATCCCTTCCGCTGTCGCTTGTAGAAGCGGCAAGGATCGACGGCTCCGGAGAATTCCGGACTTTCAACCGGATCGTGCTTCCGATCATGAAGCCGGCGATCGCGGTGCAGGCAATCTTCTCGTTTGTAGGATCATGGAATAATTACTTCATTCCTGCGTTGGTAATTCAATCCAAGGATAAGATGACTGTCCCGATCTTGATTGCAACGCTTCGAGGTGCGGATTACATGAACTTTGATATGGGAAAAATTTATATGATGATCACGGTAGCGATCGTCCCGATCATTATCGTATATCTGCTTCTATCTAAATACATTATTGCGGGTGTGACACTCGGCGGTGTAAAGGAATAGAGGGACAGAAGTAAACTGAGAAACCGTCATAGGGCAATCCTATCAGAATATGCAGGAGAACGCTATGGCGGTTTCTTTATACCATGACTGAAAAATGATGACGGATAAAGAGGTATGAATAATGAAAAAATGGACACACAGCGGAAGCCTGAAGCAGGAGTTGTCCGCACGCGAAGAAAAACACAGAAAGCTGGCGAGAAGAGCGGCGGCAGAAGGAATCGTACTCCTTAAAAACGAGGGAGTGCTCCCGCTGAAGACTTCGGCTCCTGTTGCCCTGTTCGGCAGCGGAGCAGAGAAGACAGTAAAAGGCGGCATCGGATCAGGCGATGTCAATAACAGGGAAAACATCTCTGTTTACAGAGGAATAAAAGAAGCCGGGGCATCCGTTACAAATGAAGACTGGATCCGAGATTATGATAAACGTTATAAAGAAGCCAGAGAAGAGTGGAAAGAAAAGATACTGGAGGACGCGCGCCATGTACAGAATCCGTTTGATGCATATGCGGCAAATCCTTTTGTCCTTCCGGACGGACGCAGGATTACAGAAGCAGATCTGAAAGGAGCCGCTGCGGCAGTTTATATGATCAGTCGAATCTCCGGAGAGGGAAAAGACCGCCGTCTTGAAAAGGGAGATTATTATCTGAGCAGCAGAGAGCGGGAGGATATATTATACCTTGACGGGCTTCATATTCCTCTGATTCTGATATTGAACTCCGGCGGTCCGGTTGAGCTTACGGATATCCTTCAGGAAACGGAGAATATCCGTGCAGTTCTGAATATCTCCCAGCCGGGGCAGGAAGGTGGATACGCTGTTGCGGATATTCTTTTCGGCAGGGCGGTGCCGGAAGGAAAACTGACGACAACATGGGCACGGCGGTATGAGGATTACCCCTTCGCAGATACATACAGCTATCTCAACGGAAATCTGGAAAAAGAAGAGTACAGGGAAGGCATCTATGTGGGATACCGTTATTTTGAAAGTTTTGGCGTAAAGCCGCTGTTTTCTTTCGGATACGGACTTTCCTATACATCGTTTAAACTGGAATTCCAAGACCTGCAGACGGAGAAATCTTCGATTCAGGCGCGGATCGCGGTCACAAATACAGGAAGAAGCTATGCCGGCAGAGAAGTGGCGCAGGTATATGTATCTTTTCCTCAGGTCGGAATTGAAAAAGAGAGCCGAAGACTTGCGGGATTTGCAAAGACAGACCGTCTGATGCCGGGAGAGAGCCGGGAAGTAACTGTGGAGATCCGGCAGAAGCAGCTTGCCGTATTTTCTGAAGAACGGCAGGCGTGGATCGTGGAAGCAGGAACATACGGTATATGGGTGGGAAACAGCTTGGATTCTGCTGTGCTCTCGGCTTATCTTACAGTTTCCCGGGAAGTGGTTCTGGAGAAAACGCACCGGATCTGTCCCCGGAAAGAGCCGTTTGAAGAACTGTACCGGGACAGCTCCGGAAACAGCGAAACCAGAGCGGAGGAAGCAAAGGAAAAAGCAATACCGGTATATGAATTCGTGCCATGCAGCCAACCGGAAATCCAGTATGTATCACCGGCAGAAGAACAGTATCCTGTAGAGGATCTGATTCCGCTTCTCTACGGAAACATTACAGCGGGAGCAAGCACACTTGGATCAGCCGGAATCCGCGTGCCCGGTTCTGCTGGGGAGACAACAGAGACATTGGAAGAGAAGTACCGGATCCGTTCTCTGATCATGGCGGATGGACCGGCCGGTCTTCGACTCAGACAGAGTTATCAGGTCGATAAGGAGACAGACTTCGTCTACGGAACCGGCGTTCTCGGATCTCTTGAAAACGGATTTTTGGAGCCGATGAAAATTCACAAAAATGCGGATACATATTATCAGTACTGTACGGCATTCCCGGTAGGCACTGCCCTGGCACAGACATGGGATCCTGAACTGCTCACTGAGTTCGGATGTGCGGTTGCGGAAGAAATGAGAGAATTTCAGGTAGACCTCTGGCTGGCGCCAGGCATGAATATCCAGCGGAATCCTTTATGCGGACGTAACTTTGAATATTTCTCGGAAGATCCGCTTCTCTCGGGAGTACTTGCCTCCGCAGTTACCTGGGGAGTGCAGTATAAAACAGGATGCGGTGTGACGATCAAGCATTTTGCCTGCAATAATCAGGAAGATAACCGGATGGGAGTGGATGCCTGTGTTTCTGAGCGGGCGCTCCGTGAGATCTATCTGCGCGGTTTTGAGATCGCGGTAAAAGAAAGCGCGCCGGCGGCAATCATGTCTTCCTACAATCTGATCAACGGAGTCCACGCGGCAAACAGCCGTGACCTTTGCACGGTCGTTGCGCGGGAAGAGTGGGGATTTCAGGGAGTGATTATGTCAGACTGGAACACGACAGTGCCGGAAGACGGAAGTATCCCGTGGAAATGTGCGGCTGCCGGAAATGATATCATCATGCCCGGGAACTGTGATGACGACGAGAATATCCGGCAGGCATATGCGCAGGGTGAATTGACAGAGAAAGAGATCCGCGAATGTGCGGGGAGAATCATAGCATTGGTGAGAAAATTAAGTGAGGAGGCGCAGAAATGACGAAGAAAAAAGAATAACAGTCGGATACTTGCGGCTGTTGTTGCAGTGTTGTTGGGAAATACTACGGTAATTGCAGCAACAAAAGCCGGGGAACCGGTATTTTCCATTGAAACAGATCAGACGGAATATCATCGCCGGAACAGTGGAAAACACAAATTAAAAATATAGATATCGGTGAAACCAGATAAAGCACAGTCAGACTTGTACGAAAGACATCAGGAGCAGAGCAGGAGAAACCTGATACGGAAAAGCCGCAGGGAACTGAAGGCTCTGAAGACAGCGGTCTGTCTGATCAGCAGAGCGGAGGCCGGACGGAAGATACAGGAACAGTGCAGACAGGAGATACAGCCAATATTATCCCCTGGTGTATTGCCGGTGCGGCAAGTTTGTGTATTATTATTGTTGTTGCAAGAAAGCGGAAAGGCAGACATTTACTTTCTCTTCTTCTTGGGATGGCAATGGCAGGCACTCTTCTTCCGACATCTATGACTGCGAAAGCAGCAGAACCCGGAGATAAGGCTGCAGAAGAGAGAACGGAAGAGATTGAAAAGACGATTACGATAGATGGTGAGGAAGTTACATTGAAAGCAGTGATTACATACCGGACGGAAAATAAAAATCATGATCAGGATACAGATCTGTCCTATGAAGGATATAATCTGAAATGGGAAGACCAGTTCGAAGGGGATTCTCTCAACCGTGACGACTGGAATGTGGAATTGCATGATCCGGGCTGGGTGAATAATGAGCTCCAGTCCTATGTGGATTCACCGGAAAATATTTACATTGAGGACGGAAGCCTTGTACTGAAACCTGTAGAGACGGTGAATGAAGACGGAAGTGTGTCCTATACTTCCGGGCGGGTAAATACACAGAATAAACATGACTTCAAATACGGTCTGTTTGAAGCGAGAGTTAAGGTACCAGAAGGTCAGGGATTCCTTCCTGCATTCTGGATGATGCCGACAGATGAAAATTTGTACGGACAGTGGCCGCGGTGCGGTGAGCTTGATATTATGGAAGTGCTCGGAAATGATACGGATACTTCATATGGAACTATACATTATGGAAATCCTCACAGCGAGAGTCAGGGAAGTTATACTTTAGAGAAAGGAACATTCGCAGACGAATATCATGTGTTCGACATGGAATGGGAGCCGGGGAAAATCAGCTGGTACGTTGATGGAAAACTGATTCACACAGAGGGTAACTGGTATTCGGTAACAGAAGGACAGGGAGAAGTTACATATCCCGCTCCGTTTGATCAGCCATTTTATATTATCCTGAATCTTGCAGTCGGTGGAAACTGGCCCGGCAATCCGGACGAGACGACAGATATTGCAAATTCGGCATATTATATTGACTATGTGAAAGTATATCAGAAAGACAGTTATGACGAAAATGTTACAAAACCTGTTGAAGAAGTCATTTTAAGAGATCCTGATGAAAACGGCAACTATGTTGTCAATGGAGATTTCTCCGGAAAAGAAGACCTGACAGATGATAAAGACTGGATATTCCTTACAGCACTGGGCGGCGAAGCCGGAGCTGAGATCGGTGACAATGAAATTGCAGTAAATACTGCAAATGAGGGTACAGTGGACTACAGTGTCCAGCTTGTGCAGCCGGATCTCCCCATGAAACAGGGCGGTGTATACCGGCTTTGCTTTGATGCATATGCAGATGCGGACAGAACAATGAAAGTAGGCGTATCTGCGCCTGACAGATCTTTCCAGCGTTATCTTGAAGATGCAACTATCAGTCTTACAGAGGAGAAGCAGACGTATACTCTTGATTTTACAATGACGGACAGCGATGATGCGAACGGACGACTGGAATTCAATATAGGGGCGGCAGGGTCAACTGCAGGAATACGGATCAGCAACGTGTCATTGAAGAAAATCGATGAGATAGAAATAACTGAAGGGGACAGGGTATCCTTGCCGGCGGAAACTGTGTATACAACGGCAGTTTCCAGGAAGGAGAAGGGCGTCTCGGATACTGGGATGTGATAAAAAATGACGGAGCGGAAGTGAGTGTTACTAATGAGAATAATATCCGGAAGCTGATGGTAAATGCTCCGGAGGGAACATCGGCGGATAATCCGGTCATTGTAACACAGAGTGACCTGGCGCTGTCTGCAGGCAACACATATGCAATGAGTTTTACGGCAGAGGGAGAAGCAGGAAAGAATATCATGGTAAAAGCTTCCAGTCAGGAATACCCGGCTGAGCTGACCGGCGTAGAGAGTGCATATGATTATAAACTGACGCTGGATACAGAACTCGCAGACACGAATCTTGCATTCTGTTTTGAAGAGCCCGGAATATATTTTGTTGACAATGTGCGTATCGAAGAGGACAGCCTGAATGAAGACAACGCGGCTGACTTTTCGATCAACAATACGGGAGATGCTGCATGGAAGATACAGCTGAAACAGAACAATGTGGAGCCTGAAAAGGGACAGTGGTACAGACTTTCTCTTGACGCCAAGGCAAGCATACCGAGAAAATTGATGTTTGCGATTCAGAGAGACAGCTCCGGTGATGACGACTGGACACCATATTCAGGAGAAAAAATTGTAGATCTGGAAAACGACTATAATAAGTATGAGATTGTTTTCCAGATGACAGGCGAGACAGGTCCGAAAGCAGTGCTGAGTATTTCCATGGGAGCTGTCGATGGAATTCATATAACAGAAAAACACCGTATCTGCATTGACAATATCAATCTTGGTATGATGAAATGACCGATACCTATACCTGCCATGCGGGGAAGAAGCTGCAGGCGATATTCCTGAAAAAACAGAAAAGAAAAGCGGTTATGAATCAGAAGTAACCGTCTACGAATGTGAAGATTGTACCGGCTGAACCGGTCCACCCAGGCGGAAGACACATTCGGAGTCCTGAAAAACGATTTTGAATTTCAAAGATTTCTGCTCCGAGGAAAAACCAAAGTAAAACTGGAGATTCTTTTACTTAGTGTGGGTTATAATCTTAATAAACTACATGCCAAATACAGAATAATCGAACCGGAAAACATTTGTTTCCAGTGAAAGAATCCGCCTAAACAGGGTATAAAATAATCAGCTTTACTAAAGTACGCCCAAAAACGGAAGCCATCCAAAAGACAAAATGGAATCACTTCTGTTTTTTCTTTAAATGGAGCGAGGGCATCGCTCCATCACCTATTTTGATGATTTTGCAACACCCTCTCTATTTTTCTTTGTTACACAGAAACGTTCCGCGTATCAAAGAATAACAGAATAAAACATTCTGTGTTTTATAAATCCGGAAGCTGTTACCAGATTGTTATAACTGTCTGCTAAAGTAACAGACAGAACAGGAAAAGAACTTTCCTGAATTATGGTACAATGATGCAGGGTAAAAAGGCCGGACATCATACAATACAGCAGAAGGAGAATGAGACATGCATATTTTAGAGGCCAAACATCTGAAAAAATATTACGGAGCAGGAGAAAGTCTGGTAAAGGCAGTGGATGACGTGACCTTTTCCATTGAGAAGGGAGAATTTGTGGCGGTCGTGGGAACCAGCGGAAGCGGGAAGACCACTTTGCTGAACCTGCTGGGCGGTCTGGATTACGGGGATTCCGGAAAGGTGATCATCGACGGCCATGACATTTCCAGCATGAAGGACGAAGAACTGACGGTATTCCGCAGAAGAAAGATCGGTTTTATTTTCCAGAATTATAATCTGGTGTCGGTCCTGAACGTCTATAAAAATATTGTCCTGCCCATCCGGCTGGACGGAAACCATCCCGATGAGGCCTATATCCGCCGGCTCGTGGAGGTCCTGGGAATCGAGAAAAAATGAAAGCCTATCCCAACCAGCTCTCCGGCGGACAGCAGCAGAGGGTGGCCATTGCCCGTGCCCTTTCCAGCAAACCGGCCATTATCCTGGCGGATGAACCCACAGGGAATCTGGACTCCCGCACCAGTGCAGAGGTGATGGGACTGCTGAAAATGACCAGCCAGGAATTCCACCAGACCAATGTGATGGCGGTTCTGGCCATTACCCTGACGACCCTGCTGATCACGGTGGTATGTACGGCAGGGACTGGCATATCCTCTGCCATGCAGCGGGGAACCGATATCACGGTCGGGACCCATGTCTGACGGAGCCATTGCAGCCAGTCTGGAACAGTACGAGGAGATTGCGGAACTGGAACAGGTACAGTGGGCAGATTATGTACGGCCTGCTGTTGTGGGAAATCTGCGCAATAAAGAGACTGTGGGGATCAATACGGCAGTACTGGCTCCGGGCGGCGGATTTTATGAAGAACAGAGTGTGGAACTGCTGGACGGAGCCTTTCCGGAGACAGCAGATGAAATTGCGGTTTCCGCCACGCTGGCAGAACGGTTCGGGCAGCCGGCAAAGGCAGGATGGGAACTGCCGATGAAAGCCATCGTGCTGGAGAACGGCGTGCAGACGGAAAAAGAGATTACAATGCCATGGATCTGGTGCTGCTTCTGGCGCTGGCGCTGCTCCTTGGGATCATTGTGTTTGCAGGCTATCTGCTGATCTATAATATTTTCTATATTTCTGTGGTCAATGATATCCGGTTTTTCGGAATGATGAAAACCATTGGGACCACGCCGCGGCAGGTGAAAAAAATGCTGTCCTATCAGGTATGGAGGCTGGCGGCAGCGGGGATCGCCGCCGGACTGGTGCTGGGATATCTGGTGGGAGTCCCTGTGGGGGATGTGGTGATGCAGCAGACCAATTATGCCGCGTTTTACGAGGCGTCGGTCAATCCTCTGTTATTTGCGGCGTCTGCACTGTTTTCAGCAGTTACCGTAGCCATCAGCAGCCGGAAATCTTACCGGAAAGCGGCGAAGATCTCTCCGGTGGAAGCGGCCCGGTACCGGGGAAGTCTCCGGGAAAACCGGCAGAAACGGGTATGGTCGTCCTTGTCGCTGATGCTGGGGAGTGTCATCTTTATCATTGTATATTGTGTGACCATCGGCTATAATGTGGAAGATATGGTGGACCGCTATGAGAGTGCAGATGTGACGATCCAGCAGAATAATACCATATGGGAGGATGAACAGGCCTATCATCCCATTTCTCCGGAGCTTGTCAGCAGGCTGGAGGCCCTGCCTTATGTGGAGCGGGTGCGTACCTGTTACCAGGCAAGAGATGAGAAAGCGTCTAATAAGGACAGTGAATTCAGCGGAAGCTCGGTGACGCTGGTGCAGAATGACCAGATCCTGGAGGAACTGAAAGCTGCGTATCCTGACCAGGAGTCCCGGGATTTCTGGCTGGATGAAGAAGGCAGGATGTGTCTGGTGGTGCAGGGAGTGCCGGTCAGTCAGCTGTCTCTGGAAGGGGAGTTTGTGGACGTTCTGGAAGGAGAACTGGACCCGGAGAAATTTGCCGAAGGAAACTATCTGATCTACCAGAGATTTACGGCGGATCCCGGGGCAGATGGCAGCAGTGTCCATGCGGGAGATGTTCTGCGGCTGTCCTTTGGCAGAGAAGGAACCGATACCTATGTGGAAAAAGAATTTACAGTCCTGGCTGTGATCTATGACAGGACCCAGTATGCCCAGGGAATTCTGGAAAGCGGGCGGATTACTCTGCCGGAGAATGTCTTCAAAGAGATTTTTCCCGGATGGGAAGAGCAGATCAGCCGGATATTTGTGGACGGGAAAGAAGAACTGTCACAGGAGCAGAACCGGGAGATCACGGATATGGTGCAGAGCCAGTTTAATTCCCAGGTGGGGATCAGTTCCCGGGCAGAGACCAGAGAATTTCAGATCGAGCAGAAGAATTCCATGACCGTACTGGGACTGTTCCTGGGGCTGGTCTTCGGTCTGATCGGGATTACCAATGTGGTCAATACGCTGGTGACAGGTGTGATCTCCAGAAAACTGGAATACGCGGCCATGCAGTCGGTGGGAATGACCCGGAAGCAGATGTGCAGCAGTATTTTTTTCGACGGATTGCATCTGTGCGGCGTCAGTCTGGCGGGAGCGTTTTTCCTGGGAGGGGCCCTGGCCTGGGCCGTTGCCGAAGGGATACCGTTTTTTACCGGATTCCGTGTGGAAACCCTGCTGGTCTCCTGGGGGATGATCACAGCGGCAGCGCTGGCTGTCAATGGGGCGGTGGCAGTGATCCTGACCCGTCTGCTGAACCAGAAGCCGGTGGTGGAACGTCTGCGGGAGGCGGAATCCGGTCCCGGTGATCTTCCTGACTGCCAGGAATACGGAGACAGACATGATCGCCGGGTTTGATGCAGGAGGCGATGATTATGTGACGAAGCCCTTTTCCATGCCGGTGCTGCTGCGCCGGGTGGAAGCGCTTCTCAGACGCAGCGGAGAACATGCCAGATCTTTTTATTATTCCGGGTCTCTGGCCTGGGATTTTGAGAACAGGGAACTGTCTGTAGCGGGAGAGAAGGTATCTCTGACACCTACGGAACAGAAACTGCTGGAAGTATTTCTGAAGAACCGGAACATGGTGCTGACCCGGGAGGTCCTTCTGGCCCGGGTGTGGGATGTGGATGAAAATTTTGTGGACGAAAAAACCCTGAATGTAAATGTGCAGAGACTGCGCAGGAAGCTGGAAGGAGATGCGAAGCTGCGGGCCTGGTGCGACAGGAAGTGGACCGAAGAAGCGGTGTTCAATCTTCTGGATAACGCCGTGAAGTATGCGGCCCGTCCGGGAACCATAAAAGTGCGGGCAGCGGCTTTCGACCTGTATCTGAAAATTGAGGTGGAGGATATATCTGCACCCATTGAGCCAGGAGAATACAATCGGATATTCCAGCGGTTTTACAGGGGAAAGATTGCGGCTATGGTACAGGAGGGAGTGGGCCTGGGACTTTTCCTGACCAGGCAGATCATCACCGGGCAAAAGGGTTATATGGAAGTCAGCAGAGGAAAGCAGGGCGGAAATGTATTTTCGGTATTTCTTCTGAAAGGAAAAGAGACTGCAAAATGCAGTCCCTAAAATTTTTTCCAGGTGGAAGGTGTGAAAAGCAGCAGCAGAGGGAAGATTTCCAGACGTCCGGCCAGCATGTCAAAAATCAGTACCAGTTTGGAAGGAGCGGATAAAAATCCGAAATTCGCACTGGGACCTACCAGCTCCAGGCCGGGTCCTACGTTGTTTAACGCGGTAGCTACTGCTGTGAAGTTTGTCACCAGATCCAGTTCATTGAAGCTGATCAGCAGAACGGAAAAAGTGAAAATAATCAGATAGGTGATGATGAATACATTGACGGAACGTACAACTTCGTGTTCCACCGGTTTCTGGTCCATTTCGATCTTTTTGATCGTATGGGGATGGATCAGCGTATGAAGCTCTTTTCGAATGGTCTTCAGGAGAATGACCAGACGGGAAACCTTGATACCGCCGCCTGTACTGCCGGCGCAGGCACCCACAAACATTAATATGACCAGAATGGTACGGGATGCGCCAGGCCACAGGTTAAAGTCTGTGGTGGCAAATCCGGTGGTGGTGATAATGGATCCCACCTGGAAAGCGGCCTGACGGAAAGCTTCTCCCAGGGTAGGAAAGAAATCACGGATATTAAAACCAATGAGAACAATGGCAGCCGCAATGATCCCCAGATAATAACGCAGCTCTTCAAAGAGACAAGCCTGTTTGAATTTCCGGATTAAAAGCAGAAAGTATACATTGAAATTGATTCCAAATAAGATCATGAATACAGTGACCACATTCTGCAGATAAGGTGAATAACTGGTCATACTGTCATTCTTGATTCCAAATCCTCCGGTTCCCGCAGTGCCAAAAGTAATAGTCAGAGCATCAAAAAGCGGCATTTTGCCGATCAGAAGGAAAAGCACCTGAATAACGGTCAGTGCCAGATAAATGGAATACAGGATTTTCGCCGTGGACCGGACACGGGGGACCAGTTTGGTTACAGAAGGGCCAGGACTTTCTGCTTTCATCAGGTTCATATGGTAACCACCGGTAAGGGGCAGAAGAGAGAGGATAAAAACCAGAACTCCCATGCCTCCGATCCAATGGGTGAAGCTTCTCCAGAAAAGCACACTGTAGGGGAGGCTTTCCACATCGGATAAGATACTGGAACCTGTAGTAGTGAAACCGGATACGGTTTCAAACAGAGCATCCACAAAATTGGGAATAGCGCCGCTGAAAATAAAAGGAAGCGCCCCCATGATACTGAGGATGATCCAGCTCATGGCCACAGCGATAAAACCTTCTTTTGTATAGAATGCCCGGCTTTTTGGTTTTTGCAGGACCAGGGGAATTCCAATGACCAGACACAGAGCCATGGAAGCCAGGAAGGCCAGGATTTCCCGTTCACCGTAAATAACGGCCACAATACAGGGAAGCGCCATGAAGGCAGCCTCAAAATTTAAGATCCAGCCAATAATAAAAAGGATAATTGAAACGTTCATAGCAGCCCCCGTCTATTTCTTCAGAATATCCCGAATGTCATGAAGTCCGGGATGCGTGGTGACCACGATCACAGAGTCGCCCACCTGAATGGAGTCCTGCCCTCTGGGAAAGATAATAGAACGTCTTCTCATAATGCAGGCGATCAGCAGATTATCTTTCAGATTCAGATCCATCAGAGGAACATCGATAACCGGAGAATGCTCACGTACATTAAATTCCAGAGCTTCTGCTTTGTTGTCAAAGATCTTGTACAGAGTTTCCACATTACTGCCCATGGAATTCTGCAGTCCGCGTACATACTGTGTGATATAATCGGCGGTGATATTCTTGGGATAGATCACGCTGCCGATATCCAGGGTGTCGATCACATCATTGAAGGAAATGCGGTTTACCTTTGCAATGGTCTTGGCATGAGAATGTTTCTGGGCATACAGGGAAAGCAGGATATTTTCTTCGTCCAGGTTGGTGATGGCAACCACAGATTCAGCCTGTTCCAGCCCCTCCTTCATCAGCGTAGACTGGTCGGTTCCGTCGCCGTGAATGATGCTGGCATCCGGAAGATTTTCGCTTAAATACTCACAGCGCGCCAGGTTCTGTTCGATGATGCGCACCGGAATGTGGATTTTGAGGAGCATTTTTGCCAGGTAGTAGGCAATGGTGCCGCCGCCCACGATCAGACAGCTCTTGACCTGGTGTGTTTTGATACCGATCTTGCGGAAAAATTCCGCGGCTGCACTGGGAGAAGCCACAAACGATACAATATCATTGTCTTTCAGAGTAAAGGAACCGTTGGGAATGGATACCTGATCACCGCGTTCTACTCCGCAGACCAGAACATTGCATTTGAGCCGGGTCAGAAGATCTGATATAGTATGCCCGTCCAGACCCAGTTCCGAACGGACTTTGAATTTCAGCAGTTCTACCTTGCCTTTGGAAAAAGTATCGATCCGGATTGCTGTGGGAAAGCGCAGCAGCCGGAAAATTTCACTGGCAGCAGCCAGTTCTGGATTAATGATCATAGACAGTCCCAGCTGTTCTTTAACAAAACCAATTTCCGTGTTGTACAGCGGGTTGCGTACTCTTGCAATGGTAAGGCATTTGCCGGCCTTTTTGGCAATCAGACAGCAGAGAAGATTCAGTTCATCAGAATTGGTAACGGCGATGAACAGATCCGTATTTTCCACATCTGCTTCCAGCTGTACATTGAAGCTGGCACCGTTTCCCACAATGCCCATGACGTCAATATCGTTGGACACTTCCTGGAGTTTGGAAGCGGATATGTCGATGAGCGTAATATTATGGCCTTCTTCATCCAGCTGCTGCGCAAGGGTTTTACCCACTTTGCCGCATCCTACAATTATAATCTGCATAATATCCTCCGTATGTAAATGTATAAGAATTGCCTTCTGAGAAGTCCATAATTGCCGCAGCAAAGTGCGGCAAAAAACGGAAATTCTCCCCCCTCAGGCAGTATGATACTGAAAGCTATTATAGCACCCTTTTTATAAAATGGAAGAGGTTCCGGAAAAATTTTTTCAGCCCCGGTACCGGTTGATGCAGGAATAAATTTCCTGGATCCTGGGAACGGCCAGACCCGAGGAAATATAAGGGGTATCCGAAAAAGATCCGATGCCTTTCTGGCGTATCCGGGTTTCCAGAAGTGAAACTATTTCCCGGAGCGTCCTGCGGCCGTCCGCCAGATTTTCCATGGCATATTTCAAGAGACAGGCAAGGGCTGCGGTCTGTTCCTGATCCACCAGCTGTTCCACATAGCGCAGGTCCACACTTTCTTTTCCGATCAGGAAGGAATCCTTGTCATGAATTTTGATTTTCGTCCGGTCCGGCTGGCCCTGTCTTCCCTTTCCGGGACGGGAGGGCTGCAGGACTCTCTGATAATCAGGCAGGACAAAGGGCGGAACCTTTTGAAAGTCTATGGGATAATCTTTGCAGGCTTCCCGCACTTTGGCCGTGATGTCCACAGGCCGGTAGCAGTCCATCTGGATCACGGTATCCGCAATGTGGAAGAATGCGCCGGAGCTTCCAGCTACCAGGATGGTGGAACAGCCGGCTTTCCGGTAGATATCCAAGGCCCGTTCCAGGAACGGGGTGATGGGTTCCTTACTGCGGCTGATGATCTGCTGCATAAAGGTATCCCGCACCATGAAATTTGTGGCAGAGGTGTCCTCATCGATGAGAAACAGTCTGGTTCCGGCTTCCAGGCCTTCTACGATATTGGCAGCCTGGGATGTGCTTCCGCTGGCGTCCGGTGTGGAAAAATCGCGGGTATCTTTTTTGTTGGGCAGATCATTGATAAACATGGAAATATCCACATGACGGATGCTCCGTCCGTCCTCTGCACGGAGCTTCAGCGCAGAGTGGTCCGTTATGACATACTCTCTGCCGTCACCGGAAATGTGGGAGTAAACCCCTCGTTCCAAAGCCTGGAGAAGGGTGGATTTTCCATGGTATCCCCCGCCTACGATCAGAGTAATGCCCTGGGAAATGCCCATGCCGGAAACAGGGCCGTGATGGGGAAGATCCATGGTAATACGCAGGCTGTCCGGAGAAGAAAAGGGGATGGCATCTTTCATGGGCAGATCCGATACACCGCTTTGCCGGGGCAAAATGGATCCGTCTGCTACAAAGGCGCAGAGGTTCCGTTCTTTCAGCTGCCGGCGGATGTATGCCTGATCCTGTGCCAGGGCCCAGGTCTGTTCCAGTGCCTTTTTGTTCAGATTCCGGTACCAGAGACTTTGCTCCAGGCTGCGGGGGAGAAAATCAAATAAAATCTTCTCCAGCTCCGGCGCGTTGATGGTGCGGCCATTGGCCGGAAATCCCACCTTAAACCGGAGGATGATGTCTTTGTCTGTGATTTCACAGGCTGTCCGTTCCAGAATTTCCTGTCCGCATCGGCTGACACTAATCAGGCCGCTTTTTCCGGATCCTCTGGCCTGAAAGGAAAACTGCTGAATTTGTTTTCCGAAAAGCCGTGTCAGATGATCCTGCAGGGCAATCCGGCACCATGGCTCCCGGTAATATTTTTCCGGAAAAGCCGCATCGGTCAGAGATACCCGTACACTGAGTGAGGAAGGGGAGGCAAAGGGATCTCCCTGTACATGGTCAATGGATAAAATATACTCTCCAAAATGATACTCTCCCCGAAGAGTTTTGTAAGCCGGATAGCTTCTCCGGTGTATTTCTTTCAGCTGGTTTCGAAGTTCGGCTGCTCGTTTCATAGGACCTCCTTGATCATTTATTCCAGGCTGAAGTCGCCCAGCATATATTTGATCTTCTGCATATGAATATCTGTCTGGGTAATGTTTTGGGCACATTCCTGGAGCTCTCTGGAAATCTCTTCATAATTTGAAGAAGTTTCCAGATTTTTTTTGTATCGAAGCTGGTGTTCCAGGCTGGCCCAAAAATCCATGCCGATGGTGCGGATCTGGATCTCTGCCCGGATGGGAGTCTTGCCCTTTGCGAAGAAGATGGGGATTTCCACGATCATATGATAGCTGCGGTAGCCATTGGGCTTGGGATTTTTTATGTAATCCTTCACCTCCAGGACGGTGATATCATCCTGGGAGGAAAGCAGCCGGGCAATGGTATAAATGTCATCAATAAATGCGCAGATGACCCGGATACCTGCCACATCGTTCAGGGTTTCTGTGATATTTTCTTCTGTAAATTCCAGATCCAGCTTCTGAAGCTTCCGGTAAATGCTGTCAGGGGATTTGATCCGCGTCTTAATGGAAGATATGGGGTTGCGCTTATATTCCACTGAGAATTCATCGTCCAGAACTTCCAGCTTGGTTCGGATCTCACGGATGGCGCAGCGGTATTTCAGCATCAGATCGTTGAAACGGTCCGTATTAGTGATAAAGATCCTGGGATCTGGTGTGTCTAACCATTTTTGATTCTGTTCCAATTTTCTGTTACTCCATTTAAATTCTGGTTTCTGTGTTACAAGGACAGTATAGCAATTTCTGCTTTTTTTCGCAACAGAGAACCTGGGAGTACAAAGTACAGAACCATATGTTTGATATCTTTTGGCACCCCAATCTATACAGGGGATTGTTACCTGGTTCAGTTTGGGATATAATGAGCAGGAGAAATGCAGGAAGGGACAGACAATATGGAGAACAAAAGCAGCGCTCCTGCGGGAATGCCGGACGATCATTTACTGGCGGATACGGCGGTCCTGGCAGGAGAGATCATGCTGATAGCCGGTGCGGAAACCTGCCGTGTGGAAGATACGATGATGCGTATGCTGAAGACCGGGGGACTGCAGCGGTGTGACGCATTTGTGGTTACTACGGGAATTACCGTTACAATCGAAGATCCCCGGTGCGGGATCATCAGTCTTACCAGGAGAATCCGGGAAAAGCAGACAAATCTGAACCGGATCGATCAGGTAAACACCATTTCCAGGAAATTCTGCGCCGATGGACTGAATCTGAACGAAACCTATGAAAAGCTGTCCCGAATGGAACAAGACTGTTATGCGGACTGGCAGATCTATCTGGCCATTGTGGTCACAGCTGCCTGCTTTACCGTTATGCTGGGCGGAGGTGTACAGGAGGCAATGGCTGCTTCTCTGAACGGGATTTATTTCATACTGGCCAGGATCCTGAACCGACGGCTCCGGCTGAATGGTTTCGTATTTAATATGGTGGCTTCTTTTTTCATGTCTCTGACCGGGATCGTACTCAGAGAGTTCTGGATGCCGGGACTGAATCTGGAGCCGTTTATTGCCGGTTCCATTATGGCCATGCTGCCGGGAGTAGCTATGACCAACGGAATCCGGGATACGCTGGAAGGGGATTATATGTCGGGTTCGGCCCGGATGATCGAAGCCTTTGTGGTGGCTTCTTCGCTGGCTCTGGGAATCGGAACCGGCATGGCTGCCGGACATTTTCTGCTGGGCTGATGAAAACACTGTCTGAGATAAGAAGATGAGAGGCCGGGGTGGTCCCGGCTCTGGTATGAGAGGAGAAATGAATGGATTTACTGATACAGGCGGTCATGTCCTTTGTGGCCGTGGTGACTTTGGGAATGATCTTTGGGGTTCCCAGACGGTTTCTGATACATTCCGGTGCGGTGGGAGCTTTGGGCTGGGTTCTGTATACGGCTCTGGGAAAGACTGCAGGCGGAGAAATGACCAGTATGTTCCTGGCAGCGTTTGCGGTGGCCATGGTATCTCATCTGTCTGCCCGGATCTGCAAGGCGCCGGTGACGATTTTTCTGATTCCTGGCATTCTGCCCCTGGTGCCGGGAGTGGGCGTATACCGGATCGCTTACTACATGATCCAGGAGAGCAATGCAGTGGCCGGGTATTACCTGATGTATACGCTGCAGATGGCCGGGATGATCGCAGTGGCCATACTGATCGCCGATACGATCTTCAAGATAATCGGGAGGTTACGCTTTCTTCCCTGAAAAGTGTCCGGGAACTTGTATATTATTTTCAGAATGGAACTATGGGGGACGATGTTTCGGAAAGGAGCCGGCGGAATGGCTTCACCGAAAACACCTTCTAGGTGGGGATTCGCACCTCTTACACAGTCCGCACCATGACGCCGAAGCTGGAGTCCGGCACTTATTACATCTGTGTAAAGTCTTACCGGGATCTGGGCAATCACAAACGGGTCTACGGCGACTGGTCCAATATCGTAAGGGTGGTCGTGCGGTAGAGGAACGTCCCAAGTAGTACAAAAGGATATCATACCGCAGAAGAAAGCCCAGCCAATGGGTAACTGACGGTGCGTAAGGAGAAATCCCGGTAAAACAGAAGAGACAGAAACAATAAATTCCAACTGTCTGCATGCAGAAACGGCAGCCCCGCCCTGAAATAATACGGTGGCTGCCGTTTCTGTATTTCTGTTCGATCCGGATACTTCCGTATGCGCCCGCTGCCTTTCTCTGACGTTACTCCAGGATCTCCTTCACTTCTTCGATGGGGATTTCGCAGGTTTCAGCAATCTCCTTCTCTGACTTTCCAGCCATAAATAGCTGAAAAACCTGTTTGGTCAACTGTTTTCCGATGGAGATGCCTTCCTTTCTTCCAATGGAAATGCCCTCTTCTCTTCCTTTTTCTTTCCCGATAGAGATGCATTCTTCTCTCATATCCAAAAGTGCCTGACACATATCGATCTCTCCTTCCTCATTCTCATATTCTTCCTTTTCTTTTAACAGCCCGCTGGAATGGGACATCACCTGGATCATCTGGTATGCCGCTCCATCCAGATGGGAAAAGACGGCCCGGTTTTCGGTCACGTATTGATACAGTTCCTCTTTCCTGCGGTCTCTCTGCAGGAACCCGAATACATACCGCAGATCACTGTGGAACCTCTCAAGCCGGGGATATTCCCTCACTTCGATCAAATGAAGCGGATAATCCGTGATCTGCCGGGCCATCTCCGGCGGACAGTGCCGCAGATCCAGCATCTCCTTCAAGCTCCGGGGGCCGTCCCAGGGCTCCTGGCCAAAATACAACACCAATGTCAGAATCGGCGCCAGACGGTCATCCCGTGCGAATCCCGACAGGTATTCCTCTCCCTTCAGGTCCTGTTTTCTCTTATGAGCGGCGCGGATCTGCCGCCACTGGGCCTCATAGCCGGCGCTGTCACCGCTTAATACCCGCAGAGGCATGGCATAATGCCTCCCGGTCTGCACCTCCAATGCCACCAGCACCACCTGCAGGCCGATCTGTATTTCTCCCATCTGGTCCCGGGTGA
>UQMI01000053.1 GCA_900542045.1 uncultured Blautia sp. | reverse complement strand
GCTTTATCTGAATTCTGGAATGTCAAAACGCTTTATCTGAATTCTGGAATGTCAAAACGCTTTATCTGAATTCTGGAATGTCAAAACTCCCTGTCCCAGTCAAAATCTGACAGATCTGAGTGAGCCCGCTCCATGCTTTTTTGGGAGATAGACGGAATCGTCATCGGGAAAACTAACGAATTCAGAGGGTGATACAGAAGTAGATTCTCCTGCTTATGTGTTTGGCAATGACAAGACAGGGATTTGTCCGACATTGACAGGCATTTACGGTGGTTGAGGCAGTTTTTGGGATTTCCCCCGTACCAGAAGGTGAGTATTTACGGTAGCTGGAGCGGTTTGCAGGATTTCTACCGTATGAAATAGCTGGCATTTACGGTGGTTGGAGCGGTTTGTGGGATTTCTCCCGTATGAAATGGCTGGCATTTACGGTGGTCAGAGCGGTTTGTGGGATTTCTACCGTATCAGGTGCTGCGTATTTACGGTAGCTGGAACGGTTTACAGGATTCCTACCGTACGAAGGCCTATAAATTTACGGTTGTCAGGCCTGTTTGCGAGATTCCCACCGTATGCATGCCTTTGATTTTATAGTTGCTGGTTCAAATCTAACCTGTGGACACAGATCTGGCCGGTTTTGAGAGGTCATTCTTCTCATTTTCCAACCTGTGGACACAGATTTGTCCAGTCTAGAGCGGATCTCCTTCTCTTTTTCCAACCTGTGGACACGGATTTGTTTGGTCTGAGAGGTCGTTCTCCTCATTTTCCAACCTGTGGACACGAATTTGTCCGGTCTGGAGAGTGCCGCCTCCTCTTTTTTCAACCTGTGCCAGACCAAACGGATTTTCGGATCCCAGGGGACTTTCTAACGCAGAGCGGGCCAGGCTGTTTGCAGAAAAGGATTTCTTCAGGCAGCGGACAGATACCGCTATCCGGGAAATGCAGGAATACATCGTTCACCTGGAACAGCAGTTGAGTTGTCAAAAAATCCATAAAAAATCTAATCTGCCTGTGTCCTTGAAAAAGGGTGCAGTTTACCACAAAGGGGCAGTTTATCTATCATGTAACAGGCAGAACTGGCCTGCTCTGTACTCCTGCCAGACGGGGATGCCAGCAGGAAGAATTTTCGTATTCTGTATTTACTGCATACCTGTTTTTAATATGCTGTATACATATTTTCCGGAAAATCCTGCATACTACCATAGAAAGCAGAAGGGCGGAAAAAGGAGGAAGCCATGAGTGATACATTATATATACAGGTGGATAAGAATGTGGAGGTGCATCATCCCCATGTATATCTGCAGGATGTGGTCAAGCTTTCCTGCAGCAATACAAAAGTGCTGAATCGCCTGCGGGTAATGCCGGTGGCAAATCTGGATCCGGAGAAACCGGGGCGCTATGTACTGTCAGTCATGGACCTGATCGGTGAAATCCAGAAAAAGGAGCCGGATCTGGATATTACACCGATCGGTGAAAGTGATTTCATCCTCACTTATGAGGAAGAAAAGCACATGCATAAGATTTACAACTGGATCAAGGCTCTTTTTGTCTGCCTGGTTTCTTTTTTTGGCACGGGATTTGGAATTATGACCTACAACAACGATGTCGACATAGGGACCCTGTTCGGGCAGCTTTATGAGCAGGTCACAGGGACGGCTTCCAGTGGCTTTACCGTCCTGGAAATCACGTATTCCATTGGGATTGGCCTGGGTGCAATCTTCTTTTTCAATCATTTTGGAAGTATGAAGATTACCAGCGATCCCACGCCCATGCAGGTGAAAATGCGGCTTTACGAAGATGATGTGAATACAACGATCACAGAGGATGCGGCCAGAAAGGGAAAATTGGAATGATGGAACAGATATTTCTGGGATTTGTGGGGCTTTGCGCAGGCGGTGTGGTCTCTTGCGGACTGATCGGACTGATCATCGGCCTGTCCGTGATTCCCCGATATGCCGGTATTACCCATACAGCAGATAAAATATTCTGGTATGAAAATGCCACCATAGCCGGAGCCATTGCAGGCAATCTGGTGTTCCTGTTTCAGTGGGAACTTCCGGTGGGAAATGTGGGGCTGGGAATATACGGGCTTTTTTCCGGAATCTATCTGGGAAGCTGGATCCTGGCACTGGCAGAAATGGCCAATGTATTTCCAATCCTGGTCCGTCGGATGAAGCTGCAAAAAGGATTGCCGGCGGCAATCCTTTGTATCGCACTGGGGAAAGTCCTGGGTTCGCTTTATTATTTTTATAAAGGATGGTGAGTGTATGATGACACAGGAAGAAAAGCAGATGCGGGCGGAAGAATATGAGGTTTATGTGAAACAGGTGACGCCCACTCACAGTCTGCCGAAAAATATGGCGAAGGCGTTTCTGGTGGGAGGAATTATCTGCGTGCTGGGGCAGGTGATCCTGAATATGGCGAAGAACTATGGTCTGGGGCAGGAAGAGGCAGGCTCCTGGTGTTCACTGATTCTGATCCTTTTCAGTGTAATCCTTACTGCATTGAATATTTATCCCAGGATCGGGAAATTTGGAGGGGCCGGAAGTCTGGTACCTATCACCGGTTTCGCCAATTCTGTGGCGGCTTCTGCCATCGAGTATCAGAAAGAAGGACAGGTATTTGGTATAGGATGTAAGATCTTTACGATTGCAGGTCCGGTGATTCTGTACGGTATTTTCAGTTCCTGGCTGTTGGGTGTGTTTTACTGGATTTTCCAGTGGATTTGGTGAAGAGAAGGAGGAAAATATGGAGAAACAGACGATCGGACAGCAGAGCATAGTATTCCTGGAGCCGCCCCGTATCTTGTGCGGGGCATCTGTGGTGGGCAAAAAGGAAGGAGAAGGACCGCTGGGAAAATATTTTGACGGGGTCTGTCAGGATCCCAGGATGGGGACGGATTCCTGGGAGCAGGCAGAGAGCACTCTACAGAAGGAAGCAGCGCGACTGGCCATTCATAAAGCGGGCCTTACAAATCAGGAGATACGGATGATTTTTGCAGGGGATCTGCTGGCTCAGTCCATTGCGTCTTCGTATGGGATCATGGATCTGGAAATACCGGTCTATGGATTGTACGGAGCATGCTCAACGATGGGAGAAGCATTGTCGCTGGCTGCAATGACGGTAGCGGCGGGCTATGGAGAGTATGTGCTGGCGCTGACTTCCAGTCATTTTGGAAGTGCGGAAAAAGAATTTCGGTTTCCGCTGGAATATGGCAGTCAGCGTCCGCTGTCTGCCACCTGGACTGTTACAGGCAGCGGTGCCTGCATTCTGGGGAGAACGGGAAGTCATGCGGCGGTCACTGGTGTCACCACGGGGAAAATTGTGGATTATGGCCTGAAAGATTCCATGAATATGGGAGCATGCATGGCTCCGGCGGCTTGTGATACGATTTATCGAAATCTGCAGGATTTTGGAAGAAAGCCCGGGGATTATGACAAGATCATAACGGGTGATCTGGGCATGGTGGGGCAGAAGATCCTCTTTGATCTGCTGGAAGAAAAGGGGTATGATATCCGCAGTCAGCATATGGACTGCGGCATGGAAATTTTTGATGCCAAAACCCAGGATACCCATTCCGGCGGAAGCGGCTGCGGCTGTGCAGCCACGGTTTTTGCAGCTTATATACTTCCCAGAATTGAGTCCGGGGAATGGAAGAGGGTGCTGTTTGTACCCACGGGAGCACTGCTCTCCAAAGTGAGCTTTAATGAAGGCCAGACCGTGCCCGGAATCGCGCAGGGTGTGGTGGTGGAGTACAGAAAGGGGGAAAACTAGATGGATTATCTGAATGCGTTCTGGGTCGGCGGGCTGATCTGTGCTCTGGTACAGATTCTAGTGGACAGGACTAAACTGATGCCGGGAAGGATTATGGTGCTGCTGGTGTGCTCCGGTGTGGTGCTGAGCGCTGTGGGGATCTTTGAACCGCTGCAGAAATATGCCGGAGCCGGTGTCAGTGTACCCCTACTGGGATTTGGAAATGTGCTGTGGCAGGGCATGAAAAAAGCCATTGATGCCCATGGATTTCTGGGACTGTTCATGGGAGGGTTTACGGCCTGCGCAGTAGGAGTCAGTGCGGCGTTGATCTTTTCCTATATTGCCAGCCTGCTGACCCAGCCGAAGATGAAGGAATAAAGCGCAAACTGAAGCCAGGGTGTACAGCATAAAGCGAAGCTGGAATATAAAGCGCAAGGCCCAGAGGGCTGCGTTGACAAGGCGCAGACAGGCCTGCTATAATTTCCGTTAAAAGAGAAAGGAAGCAGTAAATTGAGGGACAGACTGACGTTTTCAGTTACGGAACAGGAGCAGGGGAAGCAGGCGGACTGGATCATGAAAAACTGTCTGGGAATGAGCAGGAGAGAGATCAGCCGGGCAAAATTTACGGAAAACGGTGTATGTGTAAACGGGCAGAGAAGCCGCGTTACGGCCCGGCTCCGGGAAGGCGATCTTCTGGAAGTACTGTTGGAGGCGGAAAGAGATGCATATCCGGCTGCCGGGAAACAGGAAAAAAGTGAAACAGAAGGGATGCCGCCCCTGGAGATTCTCTATGAGGACAGAGATGTTCTGATTATCAATAAGCCGGCGGGGATCCTGACACACCCGGTGGGCTGTCATGGGGATGGAACTGCCAGCGATCAGGTCCGGCAGTATCTGCAGAGGACCGGCGGGAATCCAGTGGCCAGAAGTGTGGGAAGGCTGGACAAGGAGACGTCCGGCCTGTTGCTGTTTGCCAGGAACTGTATGGCAGCAGCCCGGCTGCAGGAGCAGAGAAAACAGGGAAAACTGCGGAAAATTTATCTGGCTGTGGTGGAAGGTGTGCCGGAACCGCCAGCCGGTGTCATACATCTGCCTTTGGGAAAGGCTCCTTCAGGGCGGGAGGCTGCCCGGATCGTGGTGAGCAGCTCGGGTCAGGAGGCCATAACAGAATACCGGGTACTGGGCAGGGCTGTGTGGAAGAATAAGGAAATGATTGCTTCACGGGCAGATCAAAAGGACGGCGCTGCTTCTCTGGTGGCCTGTATGCTGCAGACTGGACGCACACATCAGATCCGGGTTCATATGGCACATCTGGGACATGCCCTTGTGGGAGACTGCATTTATGGCCGGGGCAGTGCTGCCAAAGGGGAACGTGCTCTTTTGCATGCATGGAAAGTTTCGTTTGAGCAGCCGTTTACCGGAAAGCCGATCCAGGTCTGTGCTCCGCCGCCGGATGATTTTCCGCCGCTGCCTTCGGCGTTTAGGAAAGAGGAACTGTTCTGTCGGAAGGAAGGTCCGCCGGTAACTGAAAAAGGGATGGAAAATCACTGAAAAAGCAGGAGGGAATAAGATGTATCTGACAACTTTATGCTACATAGAAAAAGATGACTGTTTTCTGATGCTGCATCGCGTTAAGAAAAAGAATGATGTAAACAAGGACAAGTGGATCGGAGTGGGCGGAAAATTTGAGCCGGATGAATCTCCGGAAGAATGTATGCTGCGGGAAGTAAAAGAAGAGACAGGCCTTACACTGACTTCATGGAGACTTCGGGGAATCCTGACTTTTATTGCCAACGGATGGGAGTTGGAATATATTTTTCTCTATACGGCAGATGCTTTTGAGGGGGAACTGGGGGCCTGTACGGAAGGGACACTGGAATGGGTGGAAAAATCCCGGATCCCGCAGCTGAATTTGTGGGAAGGGGATCGGATTTTCTTCCGGCTTCTGGAAGAAGAAGGCCCTGTGTTTTCATTGAAACTGAAGTATGAAGGAGATACTCTGCTTTATGCGGCCCGGGACGGAGAGGTGCTGGTGGATCGGGAAGCAGAGAAAGAGACAGGAAAACTGGTCCGTGAGATCGGAGAATAAAAGAACTGCCTTCGCCGGAAAAAATCCTGTGAGCGAAGGCAGTTTTCTGTCTGGTTGGGATTCCAGCACAGAAACATTTTTAATGTGTAAATGGTGTTCGATTTATGCCGCGGCATTGCGGAAGATCACATTTTCGTACCGTTCCAGAGCAAGAAGGATGATCATGCCCAGAACACCGCAGGAAGCGATTTCCCCGATTCCCACTGTAAGCATCATAAAAGGAATGGGAAGATTCATGCCATATCCGTAATAGAGTACAAAAGGAACGATCAGGGTATTGGCAAGAATCGGAGGCAGCGGAACCAGATATTTGTGGTTACGTAGCCTGTAAGACAATACAGCGCCGATCAGAGTTGCCAGACTTCCGGCAATAATGTCCATGGGAATACCTCCTCCCAGGATGTTGGCAATGAGACAGCCGATAAACAGGCCGGGGACAGCTGCCGGCGTAAAGAAAGGCAGAACCGTCAGGGCCTCTGAGAAGCGGATCTGAACATTGCCGAAGCTCAGTGGTGCAAACATGACGGTGATCACCACATAGATGGCTGCAATGGCAGCTCCCTGTACCAGGTACAATGTGTTTTGTTTTTTCATAGTGCATTCTCCTTTAGTTTTGTTTTACGAGTGGAAGGTCTCGAACACTCGATTCATTTAACGCCGGGAATCGGCGGCAAGCCCGGAAAGACCTTGGTTTTGATGGGCTTTGCAACGATGGATAGTATAGCATGGAAGAAAAGAAATTGCAAGATATCCTCTGAATTTGGCGTAAGAGCGGGGCCAATTCTAAAGAATCTATGAAAAACTGTACATTTTCTGTGGCAAATAGTATAATATGTTATAAAATCAGGCACAGGTATGAATAAGGTTTTAAATCCTTATTTTTTGCCGGCAGATAAGAAAACGGAATATGCCGGCAGCTGCAGTGCGAAGCTATGGATCAGTTAGGAGGGTACTTACTATATGCTGAATGAATTTTCCCGTACAGAGCTGCTGTTAAAGGAGGAGGGCATGGATCGCATCAGCGCTTCCAGAATTGCTGTTTTTGGCCTGGGCGGCGTAGGTTCTTATGTGGCAGAAGCTCTGGCAAGATGCGGCGTAGGCAGCCTGACACTGGTGGATCATGACAGGGTTTCTTTAACCAATATTAACCGGCAGCTTTATGCACTGCATTCTACTATTGGAAAGTATAAGATTCAGGTGGCAAAAGAGCGGATCGCGGATATCAATGCGGATACCCTGGTCAATACCTATGAGACCTTTTATAATGATGATACGGCGGATATGTTTGATTTTCATATGTACGATTATATTGTGGATGCCATTGATACGGTCACATCGAAGCTGCTTCTGATCGAGAATGCAAAAAAGTGCGGCACACCCATCATTTCCTGTATGGGTACCGGCAATAAGCTGGATCCTTCCCGGTTTGAGATCACAGACATTTCCAAAACGGTTGTCTGCCCGCTGGCCAAGGCTGTTCGCACAGAACTGCGCAAAAGAGGGATTCGTAAGGTGAAGGTGCTGTATTCCAAAGAGAAGCCGCTGAAAGTAACAGATACCAGTGAGACCAAGGGGAATACAAGATATCCGGTGCCGGGCAGTATTTCTTTTGTGCCCAGTGTGGCTGGACTGATGATAGCCGGGGAAGTGATCCGGGATCTGGCCGGAATATCCAAAAAATAGACAGAAACAGATAGAGGGAAATTATGATAAAAGAAAGAATAATAAAAGAGTTTAGCCGAATGTTGGGAACAGAAAATGTAAAAACTGACGAGCCTATGAGCCGTCATACCACATTTCGGATCGGCGGCAATGCAGATTATTTTCTGATTCCACATTCAGCGGAGGAGATCAAGGAAGTGCTTGCCTTTTGCAGAAAAGAAAGCCTTCCTTATTTTATTCTGGGAAATGGGAGCAATCTGCTGGTCAGCGACCGGGGATACCGGGGTGTTGTACTTCAGCTCTATAAAAACTGGAATCAGATCACCGTATCCGGGGAAGAAATCCGGGCACAGGCCGGTGCTCTTTTGTCAGCAGTCTCCCGCAGAGCACAGGAAGCAGAGCTGGCAGGTTTTGAGTTCGCCGGCGGGATTCCGGGAACATTAGGCGGTGCAGTTGTCATGAATGCAGGAGCTTACGGCGGTGAAATGAAAGATGTGCTGGTGGACGCAACAGTTCTTACCAGGGAGGGTGAGATCGTTACGATACCCAGAGAGGCTTTGGAGATGGGATACCGCACCAGTCTGGTGAAGACCAGAGAATATCTGGTACTGGAAGCACGCATACGGCTTCAGAAAGGGAATCCGGATGAAATTCGGGAGAGGATGAAAGATTTCACAGGCCGAAGGACCAGCAAACAGCCGTTGGAGTATCCGAGTGCCGGCAGTACATTCAAGCGGCCGGAAGGCTATTTTGCCGGAAAGCTGATCATGGATGCAGGACTGCGGGGATTCCGGGTCGGAGGCGCCCAGGTATCGGAAAAACACTGTGGGTTTGTGATCAATACCGGGCAGGCAACCGCGGCAGATGTACGGGAGCTGATGGAAAAAGTGCAGACAAAGGTCGAAGAGCAATTTGGAGTGAGACTGGAACCGGAAGTGAAATTTCTGGGGGACTTTTAACAGATCGGAGGATGCCAGGGAATGCGTTTCGTAATTGTGACAGGAGTTTCAGGTGCGGGAAAAAGTACCGCACTAAAAATGCTGGAAGATGCTAATTATTTTTGTGTGGATAATCTCCCGATACCGTTGATCGAGAAATTCGTCTCGCTGACATATGGCATGAATACGCAGGAGATTCACAATGTGGCTCTGGGAGTGGATGTGCGCAGCGGCCAGGCGTTGGATGAACTGGAATATGTACTGGATAACATGGAAAAGCAGGGCTACCAGTTTGAGATCCTGTTTCTGGATGCTAATGATCAGGTGTTGATCAAACGATATAAAGAGACAAGGCGGACCCATCCTCTGGCTGCCGGAGGCCGGGTGGATACAGGGATACGCCTGGAGCGGGAAAAACTGCAGTTTCTTCGGACCCGGGCAGATTACATCATCGATACCAGCAACCTGCTGACCAGAGAGCTGCGCAGTGAGATTGGAAGGATTTTTGTGGAGAACCAGGATTTTGCCAATCTGATGATTTCGATTCTGTCTTTTGGCTTCAAATACGGAATTCCCAGCGATTCCGATCTGGTGTTTGATGTGCGCTGTCTGCCCAATCCATATTATATTGATGAACTGCGCCCTCTTACCGGGGAGGATGAGGCTGTTTACAATTATGTGATGAGCGGTCAGGTATCAAAAACACTGGCAGATAAGCTGCAGGATCTGATTGCTTTCCTGATCCCTCAGTATGTACAGGAAGGAAAGACAAATCTGGTGATCGCTGTTGGATGTACAGGCGGAAAACATAGGTCGGTTGCCATTGCCAGAGAGCTGTATCAGAGACTCTCCGGGAATGAAAAGTACGGTATCCGTCTGGAACACAGGGATATCCAGAAGGATATTTCGGGAAAAGGCTGAAAATCTGGAAGAGACAGGGAATAGGCGCAACTAAGAAATAAAGCGTATCCGGCGAGGTGGGACTAAGAAAGGGACGTATGTCATTTTCATCAACAGTAAAAAAAGAGTTAGAAAAGCACATAAGTACGGCCAGACATTGCAAAATTGCAGAAATTACAGCAATATTAAGTGCAAGTGGACGAATTTTGCAGTCCGAAAAAGGTGCATTTCTGTATATTCAGACGGAAAATGAGGCCGTTTCAAGAAAGTGCTTTACTTTATTGAAAAAAACATTTAATATAAGAGCAGAGATTGTTATCCGCAAGGCGCAGGTAAAACGCAGCAATGTATACTCGATCACCATCGATCAGCCAGAAGATGTGGAACGGGTGCTGCTGACCACAAGACTGCATCCTGTGGAACAATTAACTTCCGGTCAGTTATTTATGACAAATACCATTGTGATTCAGAAGGATTGCTGTAAGAGGGCATTTCTGAGAGGGGCGTTTCTCGCCTCTGGTTCCATCAGTGATCCGGAGAAGGGATATCATCTGGAGATTGTCTGTTCCAGTATGGAGAAAGCACAGCAGCTGCAGGAGGTTATGTGCAGCTTTTCGCTGGACGCGAAAATAGTCCGGCGGAAAAAATCCTATGTGGTATACCTAAAAGAAGGAGAACAGATCGTAGAGATGCTTGGGCTGATGGAAGCCAATGTAGCCTATATGAATCTGGAAAATATACGCATAGTGAAAGAGATGCGCAATTCCGTCAATCGAAAAGTGAACTGTGAGACTGCCAATATTAACAAAACTGTAAATGCGGCAGTAAAGCAGATCGAAGATATCCGATACATTGAACGCACAGTGGGATTTGGAGAACTGAGCCAGGGGCTGGAAGAGATTGCCAGGCTTCGTCTGCAGTATCCGGAAGCTACATTAAAAGAATTGGGTATGATGTTAGACCCGCAGGTGGGAAAATCCGGAGTGAATCATCGTCTTAGAAAATTGAGCGAGCTTGCAGAGGATTTGCGGGAATCAAGGAGGAGTTTATTATGATCAAGAAACCTATTACGATTAACCTTTCCACAGGATTGGAGGCGCGGCCAGTGGCTCAGCTGGTGCAGGTGGCAAGTCAGTTTGACAGCGAAATTTATGTGGAGCTGGGGGAAAAGCGTGTAAACGCCAAGAGCATTATGGGAATGATGACCCTGGGGTTAGATATGGGAGAGCAAATCGTGCTTTCTGCCAGAGGCGAAGACGAAGAGGAAGCGATGGCAAGCATTGAGAAATATCTGAACAAGCAATAAAAATAACGAGACCTGACATTCGGACATCATATAGAAAATTGCGGAGCCGCTGCACGGATTGTGCAGCGGCTTTTTTGCCTGTTGCAAAGAAACCTTTTTAAGATAATGTATACGAGTGCATAGAGAAGGCAGGTTTGTGCAATCTATCAAAAAACAGGGAATCAAAATCGGTTAAAAATTCACTTGATTTTTTTACGAATTGTAATAGTATAAAAATTGATACTTGTGCATTTGTGAGAACAAAGTTCAATATGAGTTTCGATCAAAAAATGTGCGAACAAATGCAATATAAAATGTACTGAGAAAGGCACGGGAATGTGGGAAATATTGACTGTGAAGAAAAATATTGGATATCTGCCAAATATGGCAAACGCAAGAGTGTGTATTTATTCAATTTTGGAGTTTTATCAGCATGAAAAAGGAAATCAAGCGTTTCAAAAATTTTTTGAAGAGAGATTTGGAAGTAAGAGCGAAAATACTTTGAGATTAACGCAGAATACACTGGTGAATTACGGGCTTATTCGAGAGACGGATGATTATGTTTTTGAGACTACGGAATTAGGAAAGAAATGGCTCCAAAATCCTACGTATGAGTTTTTGGTCAACATTCTCAATGATCGGGTGGAATTTATCGGAGAGTTGCTGCTGGAACTTCAGAAAAAACCCTGCTTTGCTGATGAATTATTACAAAAGGCTGCAGAAAATTACGGATTTGAGCTGGGCGGTTCGGATTTGAGCAGACGGATGCAGATTTTAAAGGCTGCAGAAATGGTGAAGATGAATAGGAGAAAACAGTATTCGATTACGGAGAAAGGCAGGATTTTTTTGAATAAAATTGACCGGGAGAAAGTAGCGGGTACTGGCACCAGGTTGGAATGCGGCGATGATATTGACTCAAAACAGGAAACCAGGGAGGGCATTGGCTTCAAACAGGCTTTCCAGGATGGGAGTGATTTCAGGAGAGATTCCCATGACGGGAATAGCGGGCAGTTCCTGCACACGGTATATGTGGCGGCCCCGGAAATAGATAAAGAATTACAGATACCGACTGGAAAGGATACGAAACTGTTGTATTATTACTGTTCGGTTTCGAGTTTTCTCGATATCATAAAGAATCATCGATACTGTTTTTCTGACCTGCGCACAGCAGAAAATCTGGATGTGATGGAAAGAATTAAGAAAAAGGTCATAGAGAAAGTGTGTGAGATAGAAGAAATGTCTGGCGGCTTTTTTTCTTCTGTTTCAGAAGGGAAAGGACCTATTGAGCAGTTTGTAAATAAAGTATTGGATACGATTGAGTATAGAATGTTAAATGACATATATGATGTATTACCATGTCAATTTACTATGGAATTAGCTGATGATGTCAGGCGTCCATGGCAATGGAATGAAAATAATGGTGAAGAACAGGTGATGGCGATTGGGTTTGACAGCCGGAAATTGGAAACATTGTTTCGCGGCAGGGGATGTTTGGATAAAATGAGCGATGATGGGATACAGGAGGAAGTTTTTGATACGAAGATAGAAATTCTAAAAAATTGTCTTCTGGTTCGGTATGGAGCGTATGATGACAGGCAGGAGAACAGTGAACAGGTTATTAAACAAACGGCAGATGCTCTTTGGGATAAAGAAATATGTGACATGCTTAGTCCCAAGGATAAGGACGGACGCAGCAATACAGATGAAAAAAGATGGGGGCTGGTTCTGAAAGATGTCAGGGGAAATCAAAATAAACCAGTTTGGAATCCGTCTCGTGAATTGTCGGTGAAAAACGGAAGAATTGTTCCCTGTCAGTATATTGATGAAAAGACTGTGGGTGAATTCCCAGTGAAAAGAATTATTTTAGGACCTGGATGCCAGATGGCTATGGAGGAAGTTTCCCGCTGGATATCTTTCTGTGGATTTCGGAAAGAGAGAATTGAAATTTTGAAAGAAACAGGATGGGAATAAGAATGGTTGGGAAAGGAAGAACAGTCTATGGAAATTAAAAGAAAGCAATATCTGGATAAGCTGATTGCGAAACAGCATAATGGGTTGATTAAAGTGATTACCGGAATCCGGCGATGTGGAAAATCATATCTTTTATTTTCACTGTTTAAGAAATATTTACTGGAAAATGGTGTTGATGAAAATCATATTATTGAAATGGCGTTTGACAGTTTCGAAAATAAAAAGTTTCGGGATCCGGAAGTACTGTATCCTTATATTAAAGGACAGTTAAAAGATTCTCAAATGTATTATATTTTGTTGGATGAAGTTCAGCTGTTGGAGGAATTTGAATCTGTCTTGAATGGATTAATCCGAATTCAAAATGTGGATGTATATGTAACTGGAAGTAATGCTAAGTTCTTATCAAAGGATGTAATCACAGAATTTCGTGGCCGGGGGGATGAAGTGCGGATGAACCCGTTGACCTTTGCGGAATTTATGTCTGTTTATGAAGGAAATAAGTATGATGGCTGGAATGATTACATTCTTTATGGTGGGTTACCTCCGGTTGTGCTTTTGAATTCAGAAGAAGAAAAAGCAGAGTTTTTAAAGAATCTGTTTTCTGAAACTCATTTGAATGATATTATAGGTCGACACAATATCCGCAACAAAGCGGAACTGGAAGACCTGCTCAATATTTTGGCTTCCGGAATTGGAACACTGACAAATCCCAGTAAGCTTTCCGATACTTTTAGAAGTGTGAAAAGAGTGAAAATCAGTGCAGCTACTATTAAAAAGTATATCGATTATCTGTGTGATGGTTTTTTGATTTCCAGTGTTATGCGATATGATATAAAGGGAAAGAAATATATAGATACTCCGTCAAAGTATTATTTTACAGATATGGGACTGCGCAATGCCAGAATTAATTTTCGACAGATTGAAGAAAATCATATAATGGAAAATGTAATTTACAATGAACTTCTGGTCCGTGGCTATAATGTTGATGTGGGAGTCGTAAACGTAATACAGAAAAACAGACAGGGGCATTCGGTTTCGAAGCAGTTGGAGGTTGATTTTGTTTGTAACAAAGGAAGTAAACGTTATTATATTCAGTCTGCGTATACAATTCCTGATCAGGAGAAAATGCAGCAGGAACAAAATTCTTTTCGGAATATCGAAGATTTTTTCAAGAAGATTATCATAACAAAAGACTCTCCCAAACCATTATACACAGAAGAAGGGATTCTTACGATGAATATTTATGATTTCCTCCTGGATTCCAGAAGCCTGGAATGGTAAACCTGGAACCAGTGTAAGGTGCAGATGGAATTGATGATACGGGAGTCTTCCATATTTCTTCAAAAGAATTTGATTTACAGATAGGCATTATAATGGTAAAATAGAACGCGTATAATAAAAACCCGCCTGCTCCTGGAGTGCCGGCGGGGAAAAACTCCTGTAGATGAAGTTGCAGATACAGGCCAAGGAGAGGATGGATATGTCCAAATTTTTAAAATTTATTGTGCATCTGGTGATTCTTTGTACAATATTGGGAGTATTGGCGTTGGTTGTTCCGCCTTTTATAGGATTCCATACGACTATAATTGACTCAGCGGATACGGAGACTAATCTGGATTTCGGTTCAGTTACTTATGCTAGATCCGTTCCGACAGAGGCACTGCAGAATGGAGATTCTGTTGTTGTAAGCCAGAACGGAGGAGTCTATTCCCTTCGTGTTACAGGAAGCGGCGAAGAGGAGAATTCTTATACAATGGAAGATCCCACAGGCAGTCTGGCAGAGACACAGACAATAGCCCTGGGCAGTCAGGCCAATCGTGTGATTCTGACCGTTCCCTATCTGGGGTTCCTGATGGTGGCTGTACAGAGTACGGAAGGGCTGATCATTATTGGACTGGCAGTTCTGTTCCTGATCATTTTGTATATCATTGCAGAACTCTGGAAGAAGGACACTAAAAAAAACGTCGAAAGAGAAGAAGACGCTGACGCAGTTCAGTACGATGCACTGGAGGAAGATGTGGTTTCTGCTTATAACGAGGATGGAACGCCCCGTATTAAGACGAAGAAGGAACTGAAGCAGGAAGAGAAAGCCAGGGCAAAACGGCTGAAAGAAGAAGACCGCAGAATGAAGGAAGAAGACAAGGGACGCCGGAAGCGGGAAAAGAAGCGCAGGAAGGCCATTCGGACAGGAGGGTTTGTGGATGATCTGACAGAAGAAGATCTGTATGAACCTCTTACAAGTGAACCGGAAGTGCGCACCGCACCAAGACCTGCAGCGCCCAGAGCAGTTTCTGAACCGGAAAGACCGGTGGAAATGCCTGCGGAGCCAAGGGAGACCATAGAGAATACCCAGGTGTTCGGCGAAGAAGTGAAGCCGGAGCCTGTCATGGAACAGCCGAAAGAAGAAGCCCAGCCGGAAACATCCGCTGTGGAAGCTGCTTCATGGGCAGTTGAGGAAGAAATCCGGGCAGCGGAAGAGGAAGCAGCGGCAGTGGAGCCGGCTGAGATCAGAAAGATGGCGATCCCGCTGTATACAGCTCAGCAGCTGCACAGAAAAGCCCAGGAAGAAGGGGATGATCCGGAGATTTATCAGGATGAGGTATCCGGAGTCACACTGTTTGACTATTCCAGAATTATTTCCGGGGAAGAAGAGGAAGAATAAAACTACCTATTATAATAGGTATATATTGAGAAATAAGGCCAGAGGTCATGCAGGAGATCCCTGGCCATCTTCTTGTCTTGCGGAAAAGATGAACGGATCCCATAAGGCGAAATTTTTCTGCCTTGCAGCACTGCAGAGCAGAAAAATGTGTATCTGGTAAGTGGATGCTGAATGGGGATTGGCAAAATATACAATAATCCAAGAATAATATTATGAAAAATTGTAGAAAATTTTTCTGCTTTTTTTGGAAAAACACTTGAAAACCCGGGAAATTTCGGGTATACTAATCCATGCTGTGACATTGATAGCGATGAAGCGCGAGGTTGCTGCTTATTATAGCAGGTTTTCCGTGGAGCGAATGTCATGTTAGGAAACTGACGACAAGTCACTGTACAACAATTAACCAAAGGTCTGCAGGGAATTTGTGCGGACATGCTCGTGTTAAAAACCAGGACACACACGGGAAAGTGTAATGAGTACAGTCACCGCTTGTCGTACTGATAACAAAGTGCGAAAAGGAGGCGACTTTTTTTATGGCAAGTCAAGTAATGAGAATCACATTGAAGGCATATGATCATCAGTTGGTAGATGCATCTGCTGCAAAAATCATTGAAACTGTAAAAAAGAACGGAGCAACGGTGAGCGGACCGGTACCTCTTCCTACTAAGAAGGAAGTTGTTACAATTCTGAGAGCGGTTCATAAATATAAAGATTCCCGTGAGCAGTTCGAGCAGAGAACACATAAGAGACTGATCGATATCATCACACCAACCCAGAAGACAGTAGACGCTCTGTCCAGACTGGAAATGCCTGCAGGTGTTCACATTGATATCAAAATGAAGACAAAGAAATAAGACAGCCTAAGAAGCTGTGCTGCCTGTAAAGAACGGGCAGAGAGTTCTGGTAAGTACATCCGTTTGCGGGTGCTTCAATAAACTATATGATTACCGTTTTGGTAATCCGCTATAAGGAGGAAAAATCATGAAAAAAGCTATTTTAGCTACGAAAGTCGGAATGACCCAGATCTTCGATGAAAACGGCATTCTGATTCCGGTTACTGTTCTGCAGGCTGGACCCTGTGTAGTAACACAGATCAAAACCGAAGAAAACGAAGGCTACAACGCTGTTCAGGTTGGTTTCGGCGACAAGAGAGAAAAGCTTGTGAACAAACCAATGAAGGGACACTTTGATAAGGCCGGCGTTTCTTACAAGAGATATCTGAAAGAGTTCAAGTTCGAAAACGCTTCTGAATATGAGCTTGGCCAGGAAATTAAAGTTGATATTTTTGCAGAAGGCGATCACATCGACGCAACTGCTGTTTCTAAAGGTAAAGGATACCAGGGTGCCATCAAGAGACACGGACAGTCCCGTGGACCTATGACTCATGGTTCCAAATACCATCGTCACGCAGGTTCCAATGGTGCTGCATCTGATCCGAGCAAGGTTTTCAAAGGAAAGAAGATGCCTGGACAGATGGGTAACAAGCAGATCACCATCCAGAATCTGGAGATCGTTCGTGTAGATGCTGAAAACAATTTGCTGTTGGTAAAAGGTGCTGTTCCAGGACCTAAGAAATCTCTGGTAACCATCAAAGAGACAGTAAAGACTCTGTAATGATTAGAAAGGAGGAGCAGGACGATGGCAAACGTAACCGTATATAATATGGAAGGCAACGAAGTCGGAACAATGGAACTGAATGATGCTGTGTTTGGCGCACCGATCAATGAGCATCTGGTTCATCTGGCAGTCGTTCGTCAGTTAGCTAATAAACGCCAGGGTACACAGAAGGCTAAAACCCGTTCTGAAGTAAGCGGCGGTGGAAGAAAACCATGGAGACAGAAAGGAACCGGACATGCAAGACAGGGTTCCATCAGAGCTCCGCAGTGGACAGGCGGTGGAGTGGTATTTGCTCCGGTTCCGCGTGATTATGAAGTAAAGATGAACAAGAAGGAAAGAAGAGCTGCTATGAAGTCAGTTCTGACATCCAAAGTTCAGGAAAATAAACTGATCGTAGTAGATGAGTTGAAACTGGATGCAGTGAAAACAAAAGATATGGTGAAGGTTCTGAATAACCTGAAAGCAGAAAAAGCACTGGTTGTAACAGCTGATCATGATACAAACGTGATCCTTTCTGCAAGAAATATCCAGAATGTAGAAACTGCTACAGCAAACACCATCAACGTATACGATGTGTTAAAGCATAAAACAGTGGTTGTTACCAAAGATGCTGTTGCTTCAATCGAGGAGGTGTACGCATAATGGCAGATATCAAATACTATGACGTGATCTTAAAACCGGTTATCACCGAGAAGAGCATGAACGCTATGGGTGAGAAGAAATATACATTCTTAGTACATCCGGAAGCAAACAAGGCACAGATCAAAGAAGCTGTTGAAAAAATGTTCGAAGGAACAAAAGTAAAAAGTGTAAATACAATGAATATGGACGGCAAGAAGAAAAGACGCGGAATGATCTACGGCAGAACTGCCAAGACCAAAAAAGCGATCGTTGCCCTGACAGCTGAGAGCAAAGATATCGAAATCTTCGAGGGGTTATAAGACTTGCCGAAAGCAAGCCGAAGGCGTAGCTTGAGGCGTAGTCGGGCCCCCTTCGCGAACCTTAGTGAGTGCAGCAGGCACGAACTTAGTTGAGCGAAGTTACCCGTGCTGCCGAAAGCAACTTGCCGAAAGCAAGCCCCCGCAGCAATAGCAGAGCATGACGAGCTTTTTCATGATAATCCTTGGCGCTCTGCTTATCGCGAATATGCACAACGAAAGTGCGATAGTAAATTCGAAAGGAGAACACAACAATGGGAATTAAGACCTATAACCCATATACACCTTCCAGAAGACATATGACTGGATCTGACTTCTCTGAGATTACAAAAGCAACTCCTGAGAAATCTCTGGTCGTATCTCTGAAAAAGAACTCTGGACGTAACAACCAGGGTAAAATTACTGTTAGACACCGCGGCGGCGGAAGCAGAAGAAAATACAGAATCATCGATTTCAAGAGAAGAAAAGATGATGTACCTGCAACTGTAATGTCAATCGAATACGATCCGAACAGAACAGCAAATATCGCTCTGATCTGCTATGCAGACGGCGAGAAAGCATACATTCTGGCACCAGAAGGATTGAAAGTCGGAGCAAAGATCATGAACGGTGAGAATGCAGAAGTTCGTGTAGGCAACTGCCTGCCTCTGTCTGCTATCGCTGTAGGTACTATGATCCATAACATTGAGCTGTATCCTGGAAAAGGCGGACAGTTGGTTCGTTCCGCTGGTAACGGAGCACAGCTGATGGCAAAAGAAGGAAAATACGCAACCTTAAGATTACCCTCCGGTGAAATGAGAATGGTTCCCTTAAATTGCCGTGCATCCATCGGTGTTGTTGGAAATGGCGATCACAACCTGATCAACATTGGTAAAGCAGGTCGTAAACGCCACATGGGAATCAGACCGACTGTACGTGGTTCTGTAATGAACCCCAATGACCATCCACATGGTGGTGGTGAAGGTAAGACAGGTATCGGACGTCCGGGTCCATGTACTCCATGGGGTAAACCTGCTCTTGGTCTGAAGACAAGAAAGAAAAACAAACAGTCCAACAAGCTGATCGTAAGAAGACGCGATGGTAAAGCTTTAGCAAAATAAGGAGGTAAACAATGGCTCGTTCACTGAAAAAAGGACCTTTCGCAGACAAGAGCCTGCTGAAAAAGGTAGATGCTCTGAATGCATCCAACGAAAAGACAGTTATCAAAACATGGTCACGTCGTTCTACCATTTTCCCATCTTTCGTGGGACATACAATTGCTGTACATGATGGAAGAAAGCACGTACCTGTATATATAACCGAAGATATGGTTGGACACAAACTCGGAGAGTTCGTTGCAACCAGAACCTATAGAGGACATGGAAAAGACGAAAAGAAATCCGGAGTTCGCTAATATTTGAAAGGAGGGTATATCCATGGCTAAAGGACATAGATCTCAAATTAAGAGAACCAGAAATGAGAACAACAGAGAGACAAGGCCATCTGCTAAGTTGTCTTATGCAAGAGTATCTGTACAGAAAGCCTGCTACGTACTCGACGTAATCCGCGGCAAAGATGTGCAGACGGCACTTGGTATCCTGACATATAATCCCAGATACGCTTCCAGCGTACTGAAAAAACTGTTGGAATCTGCAATCGCAAACGCAGAGAACAACAATGGTATGAGCGCTGACAACCTCTACATTGCAGAGTGCTACGCAAACAAAGGACCTACAATGAAGAGAATTCAACCAAGAGCACAGGGTAGAGCTTACAGAATCGAGAAGAGAACAAGCCACATCACCATCGTGCTGGATGAAAGATAAGGAGGTAAATCATGGGACAGAAAGTTAACCCGCATGGTCTGAGAGTCGGAGTAATCAAAGACTGGGATTCCAAATGGTACGCAGATGCTGAGTTTGCTGATTATTTGGTAGAAGACTACAACATCAGAACATTCCTGAAGAAGAAATTATACAGCGCAGGTGTTTCCAAGATTGAGATCGAAAGAGCATCTGACAGAGTAAAAGTGATTATCTATACTGCAAAGCCTGGTATCGTAATCGGTAAGGGCGGCGCTGAGATCGAAAAAGTAAAAGCTGAACTGCAGAAATATACATCCAAGAAACTGGTTGTAGATATCAAAGAAGTAAAGAGACCGGACAGAGACGCACAGCTGGTAGCAGAAAACATCGCTCTGCAGCTGGAGAACCGTATTTCTTTCCGCCGTGCCATGAAGTCCACCATGTCCAGAACCATGAAGGCTGGTGCTAAGGGAATCAAGACTGCTGTTTCCGGACGTCTGGGCGGTGCTGATATGGCTCGTACTGAGTTCTACAGCGAAGGAAATATTCCTCTGCAGACACTGCGTGCAGATATCGACTATGGTTTCGCTGAAGCAGATACAACCTACGGCAAAGTTGGTGTAAAGGCCTGGATTTACAATGGCGAAGTACTTCCAACAAAAGGATCTAAGGAAGGGAGCGATAAATAATGTTAATGCCGAAAAGAGTAAAACGTCGTAAACAATTCCGTGGCTCCATGAAAGGAAAAGCCTTAAGAGGTAATAAAATCAATTATGGTGAGTTCGGACTTGTTGCCACTGAACCATGCTGGATCCGCTCCAATCAGATTGAGGCAGCCCGTATTGCTATGACACGTTATATCAAGCGTGGCGGACAGGTTTGGATCAAAATTTTCCCAGATAAACCAGTAACAGCAAAACCAGCAGAAACACGTATGGGTTCCGGTAAAGGTGCCTTAGAGTACTGGGTAGCAGTGGTTAAGCCAGGACGTGTAATGTTCGAGATCGCAGGCGTTCCTGAAGAGACCGCTCGTGAGGCATTGCGTCTTGCCATGCACAAGTTACCTTGTAAATGTAAAATCGTTTCTCGTGCAGACTTAGAAGGCGGTGATAACAGTGAAAATTAATAAATTCGTAGAAGATTTAAGAAGCAAATCAGCTACAGAGTTGAATGAAGAATTAGTAGCTGCTAAGAAGGAACTCTTTAACTTGAGATTTCAGAATGCAACCAATCAGTTAGACAATACTAGCAGAATCAAAGAAGTTCGTAGAAACATTGCTAGAATTCAGACCGTGATTGCGGAGCAGGCTAAGGAGGCATAATCGTGGAAAGAAATCTGAGAAAAACACGTGTTGGCAAAGTTGTCAGCAACAAGATGGATAAAACCATTGTTGTAGCCATCGAAGACCATGTAAAGCATCCTCTTTACAAAAAGATCGTGAAGAGAACTTATAAATTAAAAGCGCATGATGAGCAGAACGAATGCAGCATCGGCGATACCGTAAAAGTAATGGAAACAAGACCTCTTTCCAAAGACAAGAGATGGAGACTTGTGGAAATCGTTGAGAAAGTAAAATAATTTCGTACGTCTGCTGCTTTGGCAGAAAAGAGACGGCGATGAAAATCGGTGAAATTTGTGAAGGAGGAATACCAGCATGATTCAACAGGAAAGCAGACTGAGAGTTGCTGACAATACTGGTGCAAAAGAAATCCTTTGTATCCGTGTGATGGGCGGCTCTACTAGAAGATATGCGAATATTGGTGATGTTATCGTTGCTACGGTCAAAGATGCAACACCAGGCGGCGTTGTTAAAAAAGGTGACGTGGTAAAGGCAGTTGTTGTTCGTACTGTTAAAGGCGCACGCCGCAAAGACGGCTCTTACATCCGTTTCGATGAAAATGCAGCCGTAATTATCAAAGACGACTTAACTCCAAGAGGAACCCGTATCTTTGGACCGGTAGCCAGAGAGCTGCGTGAGAAACACTTTATGAAAATTGTTTCTTTAGCTCCTGAAGTATTATAGGAGGGTGCATAATGTCTATGATGAAAATTAAAAAGGGTGACACTGTAAAGGTGATCACTGGAAAAGATAAAGACAAAGAAGGAAAAGTTCTTGCTGTCAATACTGCAAAGCACACAGTATTGGTAGAAGGTGTAAACATGATCACAAAACATGAGAAACCTTCTATGGCTAATCAGCAGGGCGGTATCGTAAACAAAGAAGCTCCCATTGATATTTCCAATGTAATGTATGTACACAATGGAAAAACAACCAGAATTGGTTTTAAGATGGACGGAGACAAAAAAGTTCGTGTTGCCAAATCAACTGGTGAAGTCATCGATAAATAATAAGAGAGGAGGCATAAAAGATGAGTCGATTAAAAGATCTTTATAAGAACGAAATCATGGATGCCATGATAAAAAAATTCGGATATAAAAATATCATGCAAGTGCCAAAACTCGAAAAAATCGTTGTAAATATGGGTGTTGGTGAAGCAAAAGAAAACGCAAAGCTGTTAGACGCTGCTATAGCGGATATGGAGCTGATCACAGGACAGAAAGCAATTGCTACAAAAGCAAAGAAATCTGTGGCTAACTTCAAGATCAGAGAGGGTATGCCGATCGGCTGTAAAGTAACC